>JAQGIF010000012.1 GCA_028291345.1 Rhodospirillales bacterium
GATACCGGAAGGTGGTCGCTTAAGTAGCCTATCTCGCAAACAGAATCACGACGATGATGATGATCAACAGGCTCAACCCACCTGTCGGATAATAGCCCCAGCCCGCGCTGTAGGGCCAAACCGGAAACGAGCCGACGAGCAAAAGAACCAGTATAATGATGAGGATTAGCCGCATCTTTTAATGCTCCCAATAAACCAACGCTGCTTTTACTCACTCAACAGTGGCAGCCAAGAGTTTTGTTCCGCATACTGGTTATTGTTGAAATATAAGGATGATTTATCAGACTGTAGGAGGGGGAGAGCGTAGCGAAGCCCATCGGTCACCGGCGAACGACCACGATTGATGGGTTTCGCTGTGCTCTGCCCCTCCTAGCCAACTTAGAGCTCCGTGCCGCCTACTCCTCCTGCAAGCCACCGCACGAACTCCACCAGCCCGGTGATCCGCTCCCGGCGTTGGCGCTCGGCGGTCAGGACAGCGCGGACCTTGGCGATGCTGGCGCCCAGGTCATCATTGACGACAACGTAGTCGTATTCGCGGTAGTGACTCATTTCCGCCGCCGCCTTTTCCATCCGTCCAGCGATCACCTCGGGGGTGTCGGCAGCGCGCTGGATCAGGCGGCGCTTCAGTTCGTCGTCCGAGGGCGGCAGAACGAAGACGGTGACGAGGTCTGTGCGCAATTTATCCTTAAGCGCCTGCGTACCTTGCCAGTCGATGTCGAATAGCACATCGCGTCCGGCGGCAAGCGCGGCGTCGACAGGCACCTGCGGCGTTCCGTACGAATTGCCGAATACCGTCGCGTGCTCGAGCAGCGCGCCGGTCGCCACCAGCCGCCCAAATTCGGTATTGTCGATGAAATAGTAATCCTTGCCCTCGACCTCGCCCGGGCGCATCGGCCGGGTCGTGACCGAAACGGACATTTCGAGTTCGGGTTCGGTCGCCAGCAGACCGCGCGCGATGCTGGTTTTGCCGGCGCCCGACGGCGACGACAGAACCAGGGCCAGCCCGCGCCGACCCAATACAGGCTCCACGGCCGTCACTTCGCCTCCGCCGGTGCCGCCGTTTGTTCAAGTTGACGCAGCTTGGTGACGTTGCGGTTATGCTCGTCGAGCGATTCGGCGAAAGCATGCCGGCCGCTGCCGTCGGCGACGAAATAGAGTGCGCCAGTCGAATCGGGATGCAGGACGGCATTGATCGAACCGCGCCCCGGGCAAGCGATCGGCGTGGGCGGCAGCCCGTCATATCGATAGGAATTATAGGGCGAATCGATCGCAAGATCGGCGTGGCCCAACGGCCGGCCGAGAGGCGCCTTGCCGTGGGTCAGGCCATAGATCACGGTCGGATCGGCCTGGAGCTTCATGCCACGCGCGAGCCGGTTGAGGAAAACCGCCGCCACCTTGGGTCTTTCATCGGGAATCGCGCTCTCCTTTTCGACGATCGACGCGAGTGTCAGCACCGCCTCGGGCGACGGCAGGGCCGTCCCCGGAGATCGCTTGGCCCAGGCCTCGCCCAAGGCTTTATCCATGGCGCGGCGCATTCGCGCAATCATGTCGGAGCGCGAATCGCCGAGCGAGAAATTATAAGTGTCCGGCATCAGACTGCCCTCGGGCGGGACGGCGGTAACCGTGCCGGACAAAGCCGGTTCCGCTATCACCAGCGCTAGGATTTCCGCGATGCTCAATCCTTCGGGCGCGGTCAGGCGATGGACGACGGTCCGCCCTTCGCGGATCTGGCGCAGCACGTCGTGCAGGGTTTGGCTTGGCGCAAAGGCATATTCCCCGGCATCCAGCGGCCCGCCAGTATCCAGCAGTTGGACGGCCGCTTCGAATATCCACCAGTGGGAAACGACGCCCGCATCCTGAAGCTGTCGCCCGATCGTCTCGGTGCGGCTGCCCTTGGCGATGACTACCGTGGCCGGCGCGGTTGCCGGCCCCGGTCCCCAGATCGACCGAGACGCGTAATAGCGCACGCCGACACCGGCAATACCGATGACGACAACCAGGATGATAAGGATACGAAGGCCCTGCCCGATCGCTCTCATGGCCTAAGGCGCCCGGGCCGGAGGTCTGGCAGTTACCGCAGCTCTTTGAAGATCAAAGAAGCGTTGGTGCCGCCGAAGCCGAAGGAGTTCGACAACGCCGCGTGAATCGGCCGTTCCCGGGCCTTCAGCGGCACGAGATCGACACCGAGGCAGCTCTCGGATGGGTCGTTCAGGTTCAATGTCGGCGGGGCGACATTGTCGCGCATCGCCAGGATCGAGAAGATTGACTCGACCGCGCCGGCCGCGCCCAGCAGATGGCCGATCGCCGACTTGGTCGACGACATCGCCACAGTCTCGGCCGCCGATCCGAACAGCCGCTTCACCGCGCCGACTTCGATCTCGTCTCCTAGAGGCGTCGAGGTGCCATGGGCATTCACATAGCCGATGTCGGCCGGCGAAAGCTGCGCCCGCTTAAAGGCATTGCGCATCGCACGGAAGGCGCCGTCGCCGGTCTCGGATGGCGCCGTCATATGATAGGCGTCGCCCGACATGCCATAACCGACCACTTCGGCGTAGATCTTGGCGCCGCGCGCCTTGGCGTGCTCGAGTTCCTCAAGCACGACGATGCCTGCGCCCTCGCCCATCACGAAGCCGTCACGGCCTTTGTCGAAGGGACGCGATGCCGCTTGAGGCGTGTCGTTGAAGCCGGTCGAAAGCGCCCGGCAGGCGGCGAACCCGGCCATACCGAGTCGGCCGATCGCAGCCTCAGTTCCACCGGCGATCATCACGTCGGCATCGTCGAGCGCGATCAGACGCGACGCATCGCCGATCGCATGCGCACCGGTCGAGCAGGCGGTGACTACCGAATGGTTGGGTCCACGGAAGCCGTAATTGATGGAAATATGCCCCGATGCCTCATTGATCAGCGAGGCCGGGATGAAGAATGGCGAAATGCGCCGGGGCCCACGCTCATGCAGCGTGACGGAAGCGTCATAGATATAGTTGAGACCACCGATGCCCGACCCCACCATGACGCCGGTGCGCTCGCGCGCCTCGTCATCCGGCGGAACCCAACCGCTATCGGCCACCGCCTCTTGGGCGGCGGCGATCGCGTAGACGATGAACGTATCCATCTTCTTCTGTTCCTTGGGAGGAACATAGTCATCGGCATTGAACAGCCCGGAAGCGGTATCGCCCCTGGGCACCTGCCCGGCGATCTTTGCCGGCAAGTCGCTGACGTCGAACGTTTGAATCCCGCTGATGCCGGACCGGCCCGCAAGGATTTGACGCCAAACATTCTCGACGCCAACCCCCAAGGGGCTGACGATGCCAAGACCGGTAACGACGACACGTCTCATGATACAAACCGTAGTTGCACGAACCAGCGGCGGAGCGAAAGCGCTTATGCGCCGGTGCTGTGTTCCTTGAGGTAATCGATCGCGTCCTTGACGGTCAGGATCTTCTCGGCCGCATCATCAGGGATCTCGACGCCGAATTCTTCTTCGAACGCCATGACGAGTTCGACCGTATCGAGGCTGTCGGCGCCAAGATCGTCGATAAAGCTCGCACTTTCGGACACTTTGGCTTCATCGACGCCCAAATGCTCGACGACGATCTTCTTCACGCGCTCGGCAATATTGTCGCTCATTCCTCAAACTCTCCCGTCTACTAACTAATGATAATCCGATAAGGATTCGTCTCAAACCGTCAATGCAATTCAGCGACAGTCAGCTATCACGTCTTTCCGAAACCCGCCAGCATCCCCAGCAATTTCGCGAGGGTTGCTGGGCGAAGCTTCAAAGCATCGCCAAGCCGCCATTCACATGCAGCGTGGCTCCGGTTGTATAGGCTGCTTCCTCGCTTGCGAAATACACGACGGCGGCTGCGATCTCCGCGGAGACCCCCTGCCGCCCTGCTGGAACGATGCCCGCGATACGCTGGTTCTGTTCCTCCGTCAACACGGCGGTCATCGCCGTGTTGACGAATCCAGGCGCGACGCAATTGACTGTAATGCCCCGCGACGCGACCTCGGCGGCCAGCGCCTTGCTCATCCCGATCATGCCCGCCTTGGACGCGGCATAGTTGGCCTGACCAGGATTTCCGGTTGCGCCAACAACTGACGTGATGCCGATGATCCGCCCCCAGCGCCGTTTCATCATGCCTCGCATAGCGGCACGGGACAGGCGGAAAGCGGCGGTCAGATTGACCTCGAGAACGCGGTCCCAGTCGTCGTCCTTCATCCGTAGCGCGAGTTGGTCGCGGGTGATGCCGGCGTTATTGACCAGGATATCGATCTTGCCGCCCAAGGCCTTCTCAGCCTCGGAGAATGCGGCGTCGGTCGCAGCGCGGTCACCGATATCAGCGATCACGACATGCCCCTTTCCGTCCAGCTCCGCGGCCAGAGCCTGAAGCGGTTCGGCGCGGGTACCGCCCAGCGCGACCGTCGCCCCGTGCTCCGTGAGCGCGCGCGCAATGGCTGCGCCGATTCCGCCGGATGCGCCGGTAACGAATGCCGTACGGCCTGAAAGATCGAACATGGTCACAATGTCTTCAGTAAGGTTTCGATATCGGTTGGGCTTCCGACCGATGAACCGGCAATCTCCGAGTCGATGCGCTTCACCAGCCCAGCCAGCACCTTGCCCGAGCCCAGCTCGACGATCCGGTCGATTCCCGCAGCCTTCATGGCCAGCACGCTTTCGCGCCAACGCACCATGCCGGTGACCTGTTCAACCAGCAGGCGGCGAATCTCCGCCGGTGTCGTGGTCGGCGCGGCGCTGATGTTGGAAATGAGTGGCACCGCCAGCGGCGAGATCGTCGCAGCGCCTAGCGCTTCGGCCATCGCATCGGCGGCCGGCTGCATCAGTCGGCAATGGAACGGCGCGCTCACAGGTAGCAGAATAGCGCGGCGGAAGCCTTTTTCCGCAGCCAGCTTGATCGCCCGATCGACCGCGCCTTTGTGACCGGATAGAACAACCTGCCCGGGCGCGTTGTCGTTCGCAGTCTGGCAAACCTCTGGCGTGCCCTCGGGATTGGCCTGCGCCTCCTCGGCGATCGCGACGGCGGCATCCAGGTCCGCGCCCAGGATCGCGGCCATGGCGCCGACACCGACCGGAACGGCCTCCTGCATCGCCCGTCCGCGGCGCTTGAGCAGGCGCGCGGTATCCGCCACGCTGAACGCACCGGCCGCCGCCAACGCCGAATATTCGCCGAGGGAATGGCCAGCCACATATTGCGCAACCTGCGGCAGCGGCTTCATGCCGAGATCGCCAAGCACCCGAAATACCGCGAGGCTGACCGCCATCAAGGCAGGCTGTGTGTTCGCCGTTAGGTTCAGCTCGTCCGCTGGCCCCTCGAACATCAGCCGTGATAGGCGCTGGGACAGCGCGTCATCGACCTCCTCGAATGTCTGGCGGGCAACCGGAAAGGCGTCCACAAGGTCGCGGCCCATACCGACTGCCTGGCTGCCCTGCCCAGGGAAAACGAATGCGAGCGACATGGTTCTTCTGTATTACTGCGGAGGCGGTTACTGATAGCGGGTGACATCGGGCTGTCAAGCGCACTGGCGGAGAGTGTCTCGATTTGCAATTCCAGCGCCGCCGCATTCGGTTGGGCGATCCTCGCCGCCATTTTCCCATAAGGAAAATATCAGCCGTCTGTAAATGCCCTCTGACCCCGCGTCCTCTGGCGCTCCTTTACGCCCTCCGTGGTAAACCTCGCCTTAACTGGCTCTCAAGCAGCCCGAAAACCGTGAGACGCGTAATATTTCAAGCCATAAGACACTCCCGCCGGCGCGTCTTGCGGGATGCCTTGCCCTCCCCGTCAAAATGTGCTCTATGCGCCGCTCACTCCTTGCCAGCGCACGCCAAGCGCTGGTTAGGTCCGGGCGGCTGATCCATCGGGACACAGCGCCGGGCCACCAACAGCCGAAGGGAGTTTACATGGCGCTTTATGAAACCGTGTTCATAGCACGGCAGGATATCTCGTCTGCCCAAGCGGAAACGCTGGCAGAAACATATTCCCAGATGATCGCCGAAAATGGCGGCCAGGTTACCAAGACCGAACATTGGGGCCTGAAGACCCTCGCCTTCCGCATGAACAAGAACCGAAAGGGACATTACGTCCTCTTCAATATCGACGCGCCCTCGGCCGCAGTGTTGGAGATGGAGCGCAACATGCGCATCAACGAAGACGTGCTGCGTTATATGTCCATCCGTGTCGACGCGCTCGAAGAAGGCCCGTCGGCGATGATGCAGAATCGTGGCGGCGATCGTAGTGACCGCGGTGGCGAGCGCGGCGACCGTGGCGGTGATCGCGGCGGCATGGGACGCGGCCCGCGCCCGCCGCGCCGTGACGATCGCGACGACCGCACTGATGCAGCCCCAATTGGCCTGGGAGATTCCGAATGACAATGGATATGGGAGACGGCGGCCGCCAGCAGACTCGGCGTCCCTTTTTCCGCCGGCGCAAGACGTGCCCGTTCTCCAGCCCGCACGCGCCCAAGATCGACTATAAAGATGTCAAGCTGTTGCAGCGCTTCATTTCCGAGCGCGGCAAGATCGTGCCGAGCCGAATCACCGCCGTTTCCGCCAAAAAGCAGCGGGAATTGTCGCAGGCGATCAAGCGCGCGCGATTCCTCGGCCTGTTGCCTTACGTCCTGAAGTAAGAAGGGCCGGCGGGCTCCGCCGATGCCTTCCGACCGCCTGGGCGCCCAGCGCTATGCGGCTGCCGCTTTGATAGCCGGATTGGTCAGCGGTGCGCTGGCGCTGTCGGTTGAGACGGCCTCGTTGTGGAGGCTGGTGTTCTTGGGGCTGGCGCCGCTGCCGCTCTTCGCGAGCGGATTGTCGGCCGGCCCCTTGAGCAGTCTGGCCGCCGGTCTGGCGGGAGCCGTACTGGTGACGGCGGTGGTGGGATCGGTCGGGGGCGGCGTTTATCTCGCCGCCATCGTGATCCCCAGCGCGATTTTGGTCTGGCAGGCGTTGCGCTCAGTCCAGGCCGGTGAGGCACGTAAGGTCTGGTATAGTGGCGGCAACCTGTTGCTGTGGCTTGCCGGGTTGGGGATTGCCGGCGTTCTGGCGCTGATCGGCTACTTTGCCGTCTCGCACGGTGGATTGGCTTCGGCGATCGGTGAACGGTTCGAGTTGACGCCGTTTGTCTCGGCAATGCTGGCGCGGATCGCGCCGGGGCTGGCGGTGGCGGCGTGGATGGTGGTGATTGCCGCCGACAGTGTGGTCGCCGAGTGGCTGGTCGCGCAGTTCGGGCTGGCGGTTCGGCCTCCGATCGATATCAGACGGCTCAGCCTGCCGGTATGGATCGGTCCGATTTTGATGGTGGCGGGTCTGGCGGGTGCGATCCTTCGTGAAGGCACGATTGGGATGGTCTGTCTCAACTCAGCGATCGTGTTGGTGGTGCCGTTCGTATTCCTGGGTCTGGCGCTCGTTCATGCGCTGGTCGGGCGAGTCTCGTACGGGCCGGCATTGATAGCCGCCATGTATGTCGTGTTGCTGGGTTCGCCGGCTTTGTTAGGCTGGCGCGCCCTTCTGATTTTTACGTTGATGCTGGCCGGTTTGGGATCGGCCGATCAATTGATCGATTTCCGCGATCTTCGCGGGTTGCGGACTGGAATGAGAAGGAAGTGAGGGCGTTATGGAAGTGATCCTCTTGGAGCGCGTACCCAATCTCGGCCAATTGGGCCAGATTGTGAAAGTAAAACCGGGCTATGCCCGCAATTTCTTATTGCCAACGAAGAAGGCGCTGCGGGCCACGAAGGAAAACCTGGCCTATTTCGAACGGCAGAAGTCCGTGATTGAGCAGACCAACGCCGATCGCCGCCAGGGCGCCACGGTGCAGGGCACCAAGGTCGATGGCGCCTCGGTCGTCATCGTTCGTCAGGCCGCTGAATCCGGCCAGCTCTATGGCTCGGTCACGGCCCGCGACATCGCCGACGCCATTTCGGCTCAAGGCACGCTGGTCGATCGCAACCATATCGTCCTGAACCAGGCGATCAAGACGCTCGGCCTATTCAGCATCACTGTCGCGCTTCATCCCGAAGTTTCGGTTAAGGTGACCGTCAATATCGCCCGCTCCGAAGAAGAGGCGAAGACCCAGGCCGCGCGCGGCGAAGCCCTGATCGGCCGGGCCGATGACGAGGATGAAGGCGAAGCGCCGGCGGCAGCGCCCGAGGCGACCGAAGAAAGCTGATATTGCTGAATGACGGGCAAGTTATCCCCGGCATTACCGGCGTGTGGATAGATTCTATCCACCAAATTTATCCACGCGCCGCTGAAGTCGGATATCGCGTCGTGCCTGATTTTGGTATGGTGCCCGGATGCTCGAGCGCGACACTGTTTTCACCCTTGCTTCCATCGGAACGCCCGCGCGTGGCCGAGCGGAGGCCCGACAGATGCCGCACAATGCGGATGCCGAGCAGGGCCTCCTCGGCGCGCTGCTGATCGATAATCGCGCTTACGAACGCGTCTCCGACTTTCTCAAGGCAGAGCATTTTTATGCACCGGTACATGGTCGCATCTATAGCGTCATCGCCAAGCTGATCGAACGTGGCCAAATTGCGACCGCAGTCACACTGAAAGCGTTATTTCAGGAGGACGAAGACCTGACCCATCTGGGCGGTGCGGCCTATCTTGCGGACCTCGCGGCAAGCGTCGTGACGATCCTCAGCGTCGAGGATTACGGCCGCACCATCTTCGAACTGCATCTCCGCCGCGAACTGATCGCGATGGGCGAGGAGATGGTTAACGAAGCGCACAAGCACGATATCGACCAGCCGCCGACCGAACAGATCGAAGCCGTTGAGCGAAAGCTGTATGAACTGGCGACCGTCGGCGACACCGGCAGCGGCTTCGTTCCGTTTTCGACCTCTCTGACCAATGCCATCGGCATGGCGGAGGCCGCCTACCGACGGTCCAGCCACATATCCGGGGTGACAACGGGGTTGCGCGATCTCAATCGCAAGCTTGGCGGTCTCCAGCCATCGGATCTGCTGATCCTCGCCGGACGCCCGTCGATGGGCAAAACCGCGCTCGCAACCAATATCGCCTTCAACGCCGCCCAGGCTTACGCCAAAAGCAACGGTAAGGAAGGCGCGATGGTCGCGTTCTTCTCACTGGAAATGTCGTCCGAACAGTTGGCCACTCGTATTCTGGCCGAAGTGTCGGAAGTGGCATCGGAAAAGATCCGCAAGGGCGAGGTCCGAGATGTCGAGTTCCGGCGTTTCGTCGAAGCCAGCCAGATGCTGGCGAGCATCCCGTTCTATATCGACGACACCCCCGCCCTTTCGATCGCGCAGGTACGCACCCGCGCGCGGCGCCTCAAGCGGCAGTTCGGCCTCGGTCTGATCGTCATCGATTATCTGCAGCTGCTACGCGGTACCGGTACCAGCGCCGCGCAGAGCCGGGTTCTGGAGATTTCCGAGATCACGCGCGGCCTAAAGGCGCTTGCCAAGGAACTATCGGTCCCGGTGCTGGCCCTGTCGCAGCTAAGCCGTGCGGTCGAACAGCGGGATGACAAACGCCCCCAACTGTCGGACCTGCGCGAATCGGGCACAATCGAACAGGACTCGGACGTTGTCATGTTCGTGTTCCGCGAGGAATATTACATCGAACGACGGCAGCCCGCCGAAGGGACACCGGAGCATATGACCTGGCAGGCCGATATGGAAAAGGCGCATAATGTGGCCGAGGTGATCATCGGCAAGCAGCGCCACGGCCCAGTCGGAACCGTAAAACTGCATTTCGAGGGTCAGTTCACGCGCTTCAGCGACCTCGCCAATCCATATGAGGACCATTGATCCCGAAGATTCAAATCGATGCGCAGGGTCATGTCGCTATCGCCGTTGTCAATACGATCTCCGCCGGGCATTAAGGCTCGCGCCGTTCTTCCTACGAAAATCCTGCCAAGCCCTGTAGACATGCCGGTACTATGATTGGCCGATACGATGATTGATTTCCTCTCCACGATCGGTCGACGGGTCTTGGGCTTGTTCGCCATTGCCGGCCGCCTGGCGCTCTTCGTCGCCAGGGCCCTGTCGCATTGCTTCAGGCCGCCTTTCTACTTTCGCAATATCGTCCAGCAATTCTGGACGATCGGATACAATTCCTTGCCGGTCGTCGGGCTCACCGCCGTCTTCACCGGCGCCGTACTTGCGCTCCAGGCTTCGGTCGGATTCTCGAAGCTTACCGCGCCTTCCGCCATTCCAATGCTAGTTGTCGTGTCGGTCACCCGCGAACTCGGCCCGGTTCTGGCCAGCCTGATGGTCGCAGGCCGTGTCGGCGCGGCCATCGCGGCGGAACTGGGCACGATGCGGGTCACAGAACAGATCGATGCGCTCGAGACGCTGGCCACGAACCCGATGAAATATCTGGTGGTGCCGCGGGTATTGGCCGGCCTGCTGATGATGCCCCTTCTGGTGTTGA
Organism: Rhodospirillales bacterium; assembly: GCA_028291345.1. GTDB lineage: Bacteria > Pseudomonadota > Alphaproteobacteria > BOG-932 > Roseiterribacteraceae > BOG-932. Next base: position 10,409 of record JAQGIF010000012.1, read on the forward strand.
TAGCAGACGTGATCGGCGTGATGGGCGGCTTCGTCGTCAGCTCGTTCATCCTGAACCTCAATGAATCAGCTTATCTGATCAACACGATCAACTATCTTCACACGAGAGATGTCGTCTCGGGTTTGGTCAAAGCCGCCGTCTTCGGGCTGATCATCACCCTGCTGGGGTGCTTCAACGGCTATAATTCGCGCGGCGGTGCGCAGGGCGTCGGCGCCGCCACCACGAACGCAGTCGTTTACGCCTCGGTGCTGATCCTGTTCTTTGACTATTTCCTGACCGAACTGTTCCTGACGCAATGACCAATTCCATGACTCAGGCGGCGACCGCACCGAAGATATCGGTCAAAGGGCTGAAGAAATCCTTCGGCCGCAAGATCGTTCTGGACGGCTTCGACATCGAAATCGCGAAGGGCGAATCGCTGGTGATCATCGGTGGCTCCGGATCGGGAAAATCGGTTTTCCTGAAATGTCTGCTCGGATTGATCCACCCGGATGCGGGCTCCATCCTTGTCGATGGTGCAGAGATGGCCAATGGTAACAAGGGCGCCCGCGAACGCCTGCGTCGCAAAATGGGCATGCTGTTCCAGGGCGGCGCCTTGTTCGACAGCTTGACCGTTTGGGAGAATGTCGCGTTTGCACTCAACGAAGGCGTCGGGCGGCGGCGGATTGCCCGGGCCCATTCGCGCGAGATCGCAGTTGAAAAGCTGAATTCCGTCGGGCTCCCCGAGGATGTCGCGGACCTTTCGCCGGCGGAATTGTCAGGCGGCATGCAGAAGCGCGTGGCGCTCGCCCGCGCGATCGCGCCTACGCCGGAAATATTGCTGTTCGATGAGCCGACCACCGGCCTGGATCCCATCATGGCAGACACGATCAACAATCTGATCGTGTCCAGCGTGCAGACGCTCGGCGCCACGGCGATATCGATCACTCATGACATGGCGAGCGCCCGCAAGATCGCGACGCGGATCGCTATGCTGTACCAGGGAAAGATCATTTGGGAAGGCTCGGCCTCAGAGGTCGAAAATTCCGGCAATCCCTATGTCGATCAATTCGTGCATGGCAGGTCCGAAGGACCGATCCAGCTACAGGTTCGCGCACTTTAAACGACCCCGCCTTCCTTGATGAAGCGGGGCCGGGAATCGGGACCAGAAGGTCCGTCAAAGGGAGGAAGTAATGCGTCAGTTCATCGGGTGCGCCGTGCTGCTCGCGACGTTCTGGATCGCCAGGCCAGCGTCCGCGCAGGAGCATCCGACGGTAGTGGCGGCGGCAATCGAACCTCAGGCACCGATGACGATCGCCCAGGTCCGCCGTGGCGCGGAGCTCTATGCCGGCAAATGTGCGAATTGCCATGGCGAAAAGCTGGAGGGCAAGACGTCCACCCCGCTCACGGGACCGCAATTCGCCGGAAAATGGACGGAACAGAACGGCAAGGACCTGTTCGATCGCGTGCGGACCATGCCCTATGGCGCGGCTAATTCGCTCAGCGGCGGGCAGTATCTCGATCTCACCGCCTTTATCCTGTCGCGCAACGGCAGCGAGACCGGGCCCGGCGATCTGTCTGCCGACGCCGCTGCGCTGAAGCGCGTCAAGGTCGTTCCTCTTCCGGGAGCAGGAGCGCCGAGCCAGGCGGACGCCGGGCCGGCGAGCCGCACGACGACCGTCCGCGCTATCAGTGACATTATCGGCATCGGTCCGAGCCAGGACGAGTTGACCGGCGCCGGCGCGACAACCACCGACTGGCTGTTCACCAACCATGATTATCAGGGTCAGCGTTTCCTCGATCTGGACCAGATCACGCCGGCCAATGTCGCCGGGCTGCATCCGGTCTGCATGTATCAGGTCGGCGACATGAACCCGTTCCCAACCAATCCCCTAATCTATAAGGGCCAGATGTTCATCACGAGCCGCGACGCCACGGTCTCGCTCGATGCCGCGACCTGCAAGGTCAATTGGCGCTACGACCGCAAATCCCGCGTGCCGGTCAGCTATGGTCTGAAGATGAATCGGGGCGCGGCGCTGAAGGACGGAAAGCTGATCTTCGGCACGCATGACGGCTTCCTGATCGCGCTCGACGCCGGCACCGGCAAGGAGATCTGGGTCCGTGACATCTCGGGCGACCCGCAGAATGGCGGAGGCGGCATCACCATGGCGCCGTTGCTCTATGACGACCTGGTCATCGTGGGCCCGGCCGGCAGCGAACTAGACGTCAAAGGATGGATCGGCGCGTTCAAACTATCGACCGGTGAGCCGGTCTGGCGTTTCAACACGATCCCCGACGACAACGAACCCGGCGCGGACACCTGGCCCAGCCACGCGGCGCGCGCGCATGGCGGCGGATCGGTTTGGGGATCTCTAGCGCTTGACGTCGCCAAGGGCCAACTGTTCCTGCCGGTCTCCAACCCGACGCCGGATTTCGACGGCGACGCGCGGAAGGGCGACAATCTTTATACCTGTTCGATCATCGTGCTCGATATCCGAACCGGAAAATTGGTCTGGTATTATCAGGTGACGCCGCACGACACGCATGACTATGACCTGACCCAGGCCAACCCGCTATTCAGTGCCATCGTCGCGGGCAAAATGCGCAACCTGGTGGTCGCGGCTGGCAAGGAAGGCACCGTCCATGTGCTGGACCGCGACACGCACGAACATCTCTACGAAGTGCCGGTCACGACCCGCCAAAACACCGCAAAGCCCTGGATCGCGATCGATACGACCAAAGGCGGCGAGCGTGTTTGTCCTGGTGCGATCGGCGGCGTGCAGTGGAACGGCCCGGCCTATAACCCCGGGACCGGCATGCTCTATGTCAACGCAGCCGATTTCTGCGCGATCACCAAGGATCCGATCGAGAAATCCACCGGCTGGCTGACCGCGATCGACGCCGCGACCGGCAAGGTGACTTGGCGTTATGCCTCCCAGCGGCCGATGCTTTCGGCCGTCACCTCAACATCGGCGAAACTGGTCTTCGCCGGCGAACTGACCGGCAACCTTCTTGCCATCGGCGCCGAAGACGGCAAGGTCCTGTACAGCTTCAATGTCGGCGGCCCGATCACCGGCGGCGTCGCCACCTATCTGGTTGGACAAAAACAGTACGTCGCCACCATGTCGGGCGCGGCGAATAGTTTCTGGCGGGCAAATCCTGGATCGTCGACGGTGATTGTATTTGCGCTACCTTAGGGGCGGAGGTTTGGAAAGCTTGGGATAGGAGTTCGACGCGCTCATCGCGACCGGCGATTCCAACAGGATCCACAGGCACGTGTCTGCCGAAGCTAAAACCGTAGCTCAGGCAAAGGAATTTGTCGTAGCCCAGCGAGTTCCCACCACCGCCTCCGCCGCCTCGACCATATGAAGGATACGATTGCGGTCATCAGGCCGCATAGTGCACTTCGGCGGTGCTGAAAACCTCGGTACGGAAATTAGGGCTCAAATCTCCTGCGGTTCTTAGGTCGAGGCGGCGACCATCGAGCAGAGCAGAAAGTTCGGCCTCGATGCCGGCACGTTTGAAGAGACCTGGCTCGCGGGGCGGCTCGAACTCGACGAGTAGATAGAGACCGCTATCTTGACGGCCCCCCTTCAAGACCGAGCCAAACAGCGAGAGCCCGACGAATGCCATGCCGCAGACAGTGCCGCGAGTGTGGCGCGGTCCGCAAATAGACGATGCAGCATTCGAGCGATCCTTTCTAACCAATCGGACCTTTAATTTATCATATTCGACCCACCCGCCCCGAGCGGCCGAGAAAGTTCCTGGCTGGAAGCGGGATTGGCCTCGATTTCGCCGCATCGTAAACTGTGGCCCAAAGGCCACGCCTCCGCTGCAACACAGGCATCTTTTTCGACGCGCAGTAGCATTGCACTATATGCGATACTAAACCTCCGAAGTTGACGCGGCCGGAGTCGCGTCGCGAGCGCGAGGATTACGGGTGGCGCGACCCCAACACCATTATGTCTGTCAGGCTTGCGGTACGTCCGCTCCTAAATGGAGCGGCCGCTGCGAGTCATGCGGCGAGTGGAACACGATGGTCGAGGAAGCCGCCACGGCTTCGGTCCCCACAAGCGCGGGCGGGCTTGGGCGGGGTAAGAGCCGTGCGCTGGAATTCGTCGCGCTGTCCGGATCGGCCGAAGGCCTGCCGCGCCGCCTGTCTGGTATCTCGGAATTCGACCGCACCACCGGCGGCGGATTGGTGCCGGGCGGCTGCACATTGATCGGCGGCGACCCAGGCATCGGCAAGTCGACATTGGTTCTGCAACTTGTGGGTCGCCTGTCGGCGACGTTCAGGACGGCCTATGTGTCCGGCGAAGAATCCGTCGATCAGGTTCGATTGCGAGCGCACCGACTGGGCCTTGCCAATGCCGCCGTCGAGCTGGCGGCGGCCACCGAGGTCCGCGACATCGCCGCCGCCATGGACGCGCCGAACGGGCCGCAGGTCGTCGTGATCGACTCCATCCAGACAATGTTCGTCGACACGCTAGACAGCGCGCCCGGAACCGTCGCCCAGGTTCGCGCCTCGGCCCAGGTACTGATCAAGATCGCCAAGAGGCGGGGAATCAGTCTGCTGCTGGTCGGTCATGTCACCAAGGAGGGCTTGATTGCCGGCCCCCGCGTTCTCGAGCACATGGTCGATACGGTGCTCTATTTCGAAGGCGAGCGCGGGCATCAGTTCCGGATCCTGCGCTCGGTCAAGAACCGCTTTGGCCCCACCGATGAAATCGGCGTGTTCGACATGACCGGCGAAGGTCTGGCCGAGGTGTCGAACCCGTCCGAACTGTTCCTGGCCGAACGACGCGGCGACGTCTCCGGCACGGCGGTCTTCGCCGGTATCGAAGGGACGCGCCCGGTTCTCGTCGAAATCCAGGCGCTGGTCGGCCCGGCGGCATTGGGGACGGCGCGGCGCGCCGTCGTCGGCTGGGATTCGGCGCGGTTGGCGATGGTGCTGGCGGTCCTGGAGGCGCGCTGCGGCGTGTCGATCGGCAGCCACGACGTCTATCTGAATATCGCCGGCGGCCTGCGCATCAACGAGCCCGCGGCCGACCTTGCCGTCGCTGCCGCCTTGATCAGCGCTCTGTCCGGCGAGGCAGTGCCGCCCGAAGCAGTTATCTTTGGCGAAATCGGTCTCGCGGGCGAAGTCCGCAGCGTCGGGCAAAGCGAATCGCGCCTCAAGGAAGCCGCAAAGCTGGGCTTTACTCGGGCGATCATACCGAGCGGCCGCCAAGGGGCGGGTCGCAGAAACGTGCAGGGCGTGGCGATCACCGAAATCGACCATTTGAGCAAGCTGGTGCCGCTTTTCGGCAGCGACAAAAGCGTGCAGCCATTGCGGGCAGCAAAGCGGAACGTATGACACCGGCCTATCCTATAATATCAGCCCACCCAGAGTGTTTGCGATGAATACGGTCGATATCATCGTCATTGCGGTTGTGGGGATTTCAGCTGTCATCGCGTTTCTGCGCGGCTTCGTCCGGGAGATACTGACCATCGGATCGTGGCTCGGCGCGGGCCTGGTTACGCTTTATGCCTTTCCCGTGCTGCAGCCCAAATTCGAGCAATGGATCTCCAGCAAGCTGGCGGCCGACATCACCGGCGGCATAGGCCTTTTCCTGGTAAGCCTGATTATCTTTTCGATCCTGAGCCATATGGTAGCGCGATTCGTGCGCGGATCGGCCTTAACCGCGGTGGATCGCTCATTAGGGCTACTTTTCGGGCTCGTGAGAGGTGCCATTTTGGTGTCTCTCGCCTATATGCTGATCTTCGCCATGGATCCGAGCCTCCTACGCGGCGCGCGCACCACCCCGATGATGGCGCGCGGCGCTGAGATACTCCGGAACCTGGCGCCGAAAGAGTTGGCCAACGATCTGCCATCAGAGCTGCAGCTACCGCCGCCACCGGCGGATTCCGACAGCGACCCGAAACACGACTCCGCGGCAAAGCCGATCTATAACCAGCATCAGAACGATGCTCTGCAACGGCTGATCGACGCGACATCAAGAAAGTGAAGGCCCCAGCGATGCTCACGACGCTGCCGTTCGATACGGACGACGATCACCTGAAGGAAGAATGTGCCCTATTCGGCATATTCAACCATCCCGACGCCGCTGCCCTGACCGTGCTGGGGCTGCATGCTCTGCAGCATCGTGGGCAGGAGGCAAGCGGGATCGTCAGCTGTAACGGACAGCATTTTCATGCTCACCGTGCGCTGGGCCATGTCGGCGACACCTTCGCCGATCCTGCTCTGATGCGCACGCTTAAGGGCAGCGCGGCAATCGGCCACAACCGCTATTCCACCACGGGCGACACGGTTCTTCGCAACGTCCAGCCACTCTATTTCGAATTCGATTTCGGCGGCTTTGCGCTCGGTCACAACGGCAACCTGACCAATGCGCTCCAATTGCGGCGGCAGCTGATCCGGCGCGGATCTCTCTTCCAGTCGACTACTGATACCGAAACAGTCTTCCATTTGATGGCAGTCGCGCGCGGCGGCAGCATACTCGACCGGATCGTCGAAGCGCTGCGCCAGGTCGAGGGTGCCTATTCCTTCGTCTGTCTCACCGAGGGCATGCTGATCGGTGTTCGCGACCCCAACGGCGTACGCCCCCTCGTCCTGGGCAAGCTGGGCGAAAGCTTCGTGCTGGCATCAGAGACCTGCGCGCTGGATATCATCGGTGCGACTTATGTGCGCGACATAGAAGCCGGCGAACTCGTGGTCATCGACAGCTCCGGCGTTCATTCCATCCGCCCCTTCGCCAGTGCCGAGCGGCGGTTTTGCATTTTCGAATATATCTACTTCGCCCGGCCCGACAGCCGGATCGAGAACCGGTCTGTCTATCAGGCGCGCGAGCAGATCGGCGCGGAACTGGCGCGTGAAGCCGGCGTCGAGGCCGATATCGTCGTTCCGGTGCCCGATTCGGGCGTGCCTGCCGCAATCGGCTATGCTGCGCAATCGGGCATACCGTTCGGGCTGGGCATCATCCGCAACCACTATGTCGGCCGCACTTTCATCGAGCCCACCGACCATATTCGCAACCTGGGCGTGAAGCTGAAGCACAATGCCAACGCTTCGATCCTGGCCGGCAAACGGGTGATCCTCGTCGACGACTCGATCGTGCGCGGCACTACATCGACCAAGATCGTCGAGATGGTCCGACAGGCCGGAGCCACCGAAGTGCATATGCGTATCTCAAGCCCGCCGACAAGCCATAGCTGCTTTTACGGTATCGACACGCCAGAACAGGAAAAGCTGCTGGCACATCGCTATTCCGTCGAAGAAATGGCGAAGTTCATTGGCGCCGACAGCCTGGCATTCATCTCGATCGATGGGCTTTACCGCGCCATGGGCGAGAAGGCCCGTAATCCTGCTCATCCGCAATTCTGCGACGCCTGCTTCACCGGCGATTATCCAATCGCACTGACTGATCGCGACCAGCGTTCGACGCAGCCCGAACTGACCTTGATGTTCGAAAGCCGAGCATGACCAAACTGCTTTCGGGGCGAGTGGCCCTCATTACCGGCGCCTCGCGCGGACTTGGCGCGGCAACCGCCGTTGCGCTTGCCGAACAGGGAGCCCATGTCGTGCTGATCGCGCGGACGGTCGGTGGGCTGGAAGAGACCGACGATAAGGTGCGCGCCGTCGGCGGCGAATCCACATTGATGCCGCTGGATCTGATCGAAACCGAAAAGCTGGTATCGCTGGGGCCGGTACTGTTTCAGCGCTTCGGCCGGCTGGACATCTGGGTAGCGAATGCCGCCGATGTCGGACAGCTGTCCACTCTGCCTCACGCCGACCCGAAAGCCTGGGATCGGGTACTCGCGGTGAACCTGACGGCCAATCAGCGTTTGGCCGCAACCTTGGACCCGCTGCTGCGCAACGCCCCTGCCGGCCGCGCCATTTTCATCACTGATCGCACCGCGCTTGCCGCCCACGCCTACTGGTCCGCCTATGGCGCAACCAAGGCCGCGATCGAGCAGATGGCCACTGCCTGGGCAATCGAGGCGGCGATATCGCCGCTCAAAGTCAGCATCTTCGACCCCGGTCCGATGGCTACGCGCATCCGCGCCAAGGCTTTTCCGGGCGAAAAGCCGGGTACCCGACCCAGCCCGGAAGGCGCTGCGAAGCGGCTGGTCGAGCTGATTTCAGGTTAGGGTCAGCGCCGCGTCATAACGCAACGATTGGACTTCTATCCGCGTCCGCCGATCGGCATTCATCGCCAGATGGGGCGAAATTAGGCCCTCATGCGCCAGCAGCGCTGCCTTGATCGGAATCCCACCGCCGAAGCCGGTCAGGCTGCGATCACGGCCGATGACGCGGTGGCAAGGAATGATGAGCGCGATCGGATTGGCGCCGTTTGCTGCGCCGACCGCACGAAACGCGCCGGTTCGACCGACCCGCGCGGCTAGCTCGCCATAGCTCAATGTCTGACCGAACGAGATTGTCAGCAGACCATCCCAGACCTGACGCTGAAACGCAGTGCCATCGGGCGCCAGCGGCAGGTCGAAATCTCGGCGGTCCCCAGCGAAATAGGCCTCGACCTGTTCCTGCACCGGGGCGATGGCCGCGCCATCGGGGCAAAGGCCGGGCTCGTCCAGGCGGCCGAAATGGAAGCGCTTCACCGCCCCGTCTCGATTGACGACGACGCTGACAACCCCGATCGGGGTGATGAATGATCCAGAATAGCGGCTCATGCCAAAGAGGCTTTCGAAAAGGTCTCTATAGTCTTCACGGTGGATATTGCCTGCCGGATGATCGCGCGCCAAGCTAAATTCCCGTGACAGTCGCACGCGGCATCGTTGAGACGGCTGCATGGCCCGCACAGGCGGAACTTGATAGCATCAGCAATGATCGTTCGTCCGCGCCCCACCCCCTTCGGCCTGTTGTTCATCCTGCGTGGCTCTATCCTGCCGACGATCACGCCCCGCCTGATGGTCGTACTGGCAGTATCTGCCGGTGTGACATGGCTGCACGAGGTCGCGCCGGAGCAATTTCGCGATGTCTCCCCCGCACCCTTCACGCTCCTCGGGCTGGCCCTGTCGATCTTTCTCGGGTTCCGCAACAACGCTTGTTACGAACGATGGTGGGAGGGCCGCAAGCAATGGGGCCAACTCATCGCCGAAATACGCGGTCTTGTGCGCGAAATCATGACATTGCTGCCGGACGAGCCGGCGCTGCGGCAACGGTGCGCGCATCGGCTCGTCGCCTTCGCTCACGCTCTTCGGAGTCAGCTCCGCGATGCCAACGATGCTCGGGCGCGCGACTGGCTACCGGCCGGCGAATGGGATCGGGTCGTCCAGTCCCGCGACCGTCCGGGTGCGATCCTGCTTGCTCAGGCGCACGAGCTGCGGATCCTCCTGCGGAGAGGCGAGCTGTCGGACCAGTTATACCGGCTGTTTTCCGGCCGGCTTCTGGCGATGACGGCAATCCAGGCGGCGTGCGAGCGCCTTGAATCTACGCCGACACCGTTCACTTACTCGTTGCTGCTGCATCGCAGCGCCTGGCTGTTTTGCCTGCTGTTGCCGTTCGGAATTGTCGACTCTCTGGGTTTAGCTACGCCAATCCTGACAACGATTCTGGGCTATGGATTCTTCGGTCTGGACGCCCTCGGTGAGGAGCTGGAGGAGCCCTTCGGCCGATCGCAGAACGCCCTGCCGTTGGATGCGCTCGTGCGCGCTATCGAAATTGCCACGGGCGAGGCGCTGGGCGACGCAAACCTGCCAGACGCGCTCCTGCCCGAAAACTGCGTGCTGCTTTAGCCAAGAGGCGCGACCGCGTGCTTTGGTCTGAACTGCCGGTCCCACCCTCAGTCATTTTCCCGCGCGTCAGTCATTTTCAGCGTAGGGATTCTTGGTGCCGCGCAGCAGTAAGCGGATCGGCACGCCGATCAGGCCGAACGGCTCACGCAGCCCGTTGACCAGATAGCGTTGATAGCTGTCGGGCAAGTCGCCAGGCTGGGACAGGAACAGGGCGAAGGTCGGCGGCCTGGCTTTGACCTGGGTCATATAGCGCAGCTTATTCGTGCGGCCATGCGCCAATGGCGGCGAGTGGGCAGAACGCATCGCCTCCAGCCAACGATTGAGCTGCCCGGTCGAGACGCGCCGATTCCAGACATCGTATATTTTCAGGACGTCGTCGAGTAGCGCATCCAGCCGCTGACCGCGCAATGCCGAGATCGTGACAGTTGGGATGCCAAGCACCTGGGGAAGCGACGTCTGCAGGCGATCCGACAAGCGCTGCTGCGACGCTTTGCGGTCCGCCACCGCGTCCCATTTATTGACCGCGATGACCAGCGCCCTGCCCTCTTCCAGCACCCAGCGGGCGATAGTTAGGTCCTGCTTGTCCAATACCTGCTCGGCGTCCATGACGAGGATCACGACATGAGCCAACCGGATCGCACGCAGCGCATCGTCGACCGCCATCTGCTCGACACGTTCGGAGACACGCGCGCGGCGGCGCATCCCCGCAGTGTCGATCAGGCGCAGCGCCCGGCCGGCATGTTCGAAATCAACGGCAATGGAATCGCGTGTGGTGCCGGCCTCCGGCGCGGTCAGGACCCGCTCTTCACCCAGCAACGCGTTCATCAAAGTCGACTTGCCGGCGTTGGGACGGCCGACAATGGCGACATGGATGCGGCCGGAGCCCTCCTCATCTTCTTCAGGATCGAGGTACCGTGGAACGTCGATATAGGGGGCCAGCGCATCGAACAGGTCACCCATACCTTCGCCATGCTCCGCCGAGATCGAAATCGGTGCACCAAAGCCTAGGCTGTAGGCCTCGCCGGTTCCCGAAATGCCGGCGCGGCCTTCGGCCTTGTTGGCCACGACGATAACCGGCGTTTTCTGTTTGCGCAGATCCTGCGCGACGAGTGTGTCAAGCGCCGAGATGCCTTCGCGCGAATCGATGACGAACAGCACGACATCAGCGTCGCGCACGGCCTGTTCGGTCTGGGCACGCATCCGCGCCTCAAGACTGGAATCGTGCACGTCTTCGAGACCGGCGGTGTCGATAACCCGGAACGGAGCGCCGGCGAGAGTCGCATCGGCCTCACGCCGGTCACGGGTCACGCCCGGCATATTATCGACCAGCGCCAGTCTTTTGCCGCTCAGCCGGTTGAAGAGAGTCGATTTCCCGACATTGGGGCGGCCGATGATCGCCACGACTGCGAGGTCGCGCACTGCCCCCTGCCCCTCACCCTCATGATTTGCGCCCTGGTCAGGGCTTTCGGGGCCGGTCACCGATAGGCTGACAGAACGCCGTCGTTCGTCAGAATGTACAGCGTTCCATCGGCCACGATCGGCGGAACTTCGATAACATCCGAAGCAGCCGTGGTGGAGAGAACGCGGCCATCCTGAGGCGACGCTTCGACGATCTGTCCCAGCGTATTCGTCAGGATCAAGCGCCCCCCGGCCAGGATCGGACCTTGCCAGTAAACCGGACGCTTGCGCTTTTCCATGTCCTCGTGTGTCTGCAGTTGCGAAATCCAGCGTATGCCGCCTTTGTCGCGGGAGACGCAGACCAGTTCGTTATTGTTGTCGAGCAGGTAGACGTAATCGCCGGCGACCCACGGCATGTTGCTCGAGCCGACTTCGTGCTGCCACAGCCGGGCGCCGCTGCGCTGATCGATGGCGACGAAACGGCCGCCCTGCGACACCGAGTAGACGGCGCCATGCGAGATCACAGGCGGGGTGCTGATATCGGTCAGGCTCCACAGCGCACTGGTGTGGCGGATGGAAACCAGATTGTCCTGCCAGGCGATCCGGCCGGTTTCGATGCGAAGTGCGAATATCTCGCCCGATGAATAGGGAATGACCGTGATGGTCGGGTCGACCGCTGGGGTCGCCTGTCCCAGCACGCCTTCTGACTGCGGTAAGCCGGCATGGCTCCACACGGTCGTGCCGTCGCTGGCGTTCAAAACCTGCGTCTGGTTATCCAACGTCGTGACGTAGAGCCGGTCGGCGGCATAAGTAACCGCCGAGCGCGGTGGCGCTGTCAGCTGCCGACGCCAGACGAGCCCGCCGTTGCTGGGATCGAGGGCCTGGACCTCGGGATAACCGCCGGTGACATAAACACGACCGCCGCCATAGGCGATGCCGCCGCCGAGCGTATCGGTGCGCGCGTCCTCGGGTGAGATACGCACGCGCCAAAGTTTCTCGCCCGTTTTGACATCCAAGGCGGTGACTTCGGCCTGAGTATCCAAGACAAAAATCTTTCCGTCGGCGATGATCGGTGTGCCGGTATAAAGAAGATGGGACTGCGGACCCTCACCGGCATCGACCGACCACACCGCATGCAGGTCGGCCGGCAAAGCGACATGTCCCAGATCGTGGGAGGAGTTGCCGCCGATCTGGCTCCAGTTTTGATTTGTCACCGGGTCAGGCAGCGTAACCGCCACGTTGGCCAGCGTTTTGTCGACTTTCAGTTTTTGTTCGACTGTCAGGACCGACACGCGCTTTCCCGGCAGTTTCGGCGTGTCGGTACTGTCGAATATGCCATCGAGGGAGCTGCAACCGGCAACGGCCAGAAACGCGCAACCTAAGAAGGCCAAGCCGGCATAGCGAGAGCTGTGCATGAGAATCACTTCCCGCGGTAGAGTTCAGCCAGCGCACGAGCGCGACCGGCAAGGTCGATGGGCGTAGCAGGGTCCTGCGCCAGGTCCGAAAACATTTTAGCGGCGGACTCACGCTGTCCAGCGCGTGCGGTCAAGAGCGCTATCGCCTCGCGCGCGCTGAAGCGCCAAGGGCTTCCGGCGTCAGCGATCCCCTGAAGCCGCGGAATAAGCGGTTCGGGTGTTGCGGCATCGGCGGCAAGATAGCCGAGGCGAACCACTGCAAGGTCGCGCAAATCGGCGCTCGCCTGGTTTCCGTCGGCAATCTGGTGATAGACCTGCGCGGCGGCCGTACTGTTGCCGGAACGTTGCCGGAGCGATGCCTCCGTGAACATCGCCAGGGTGGCCTCGGCAGGTTTGGCTCTCGTGGCATAGTCCGCCAGCGCGGCGATTGATTGCTGTTCGTTTCCGGGCTGGATGCCGGCCAACAAGGCTTCGAACTCGGCGGTATCCGCCTCTTTCTGCGCCTGCGCCCGGACGCTTAGATAATTTATCCCCGACGCAGCAGCCATCACGAACACGGCCGCCACCAACAACGCGGTTCCATAGCGCCGCCAGAAGGCGATCATACGATCGCGACGATAATCCTCGTCAACTTCGCGAAAGACTTCCGAATCCGACATCAGAAACATTACACGGCCGCGATTGGCGGCAGCCCTTTGCGCGTTAAGAGTATAGATGAAGCGCCGATATCAGAGCGCCCAAGACGGGTCAAGCGGAGGCTGCCTCTGACAGCCTCCAGCTTGCGCCACTTTACACGAACCTGCGCATATGCACGAGCTTATCCGGACAGACTGAAATTTCCCACAATCTTCCCCGATCGACAGAGCCACCCTGATCAAACCCATGTGCACAATCGTCATATTGAGCCGGCCGGACCATGCCTGGCCGATCCTGATAGCAGCCAATCGCGATGAACGGCTCGACCGTCCCTGGCTTCCGCCGGCGGCGCACTGGCCGGACCGGCCGGATATTGTGGCCGGGATCGATGAACTTGCCGGCGGCAGTTGGCTGGGCATGAATGCCAGCGGCGTGGTGGCCGGCGTACTGAACCGCGAAGGTACGCTGGGGCCGGAGGCGGGAAAGCGCAGCCGCGGCGAATTGGTGCTGGATGCGCTCGATTATGTCGATGCCCTGGATGCTGCCGAAGCTTTGGTTGGGCTGGATGCCCGCGCTTATCGGCCATTCAACCTGGTCGTGGCCGATAATCGCGATGCCTTTCTGTTCATACATCGCGGTGGCCCCGGCGACACGCCAGTCGTCGTTGAACCGCTGCCCGAAGGGCTGACCATGGTGACGGCCATGGAACGCGATGATCCCGGCTCGCCGCGCATTCGTCTCTATCGCCCCCGCTTCCTGACGGCGACACCACCGGACCCGGACAGCGGCGACTGGCGGACGTGGGAGACTCTGCTTAGTTCCCGCGATCGGCAGCCGGACACCGGCCCAGGCGGCGCGATGTTCATCGAGCCTGCGCCGGGCATCGAAAACGGCATATTTGGTACGGTTTCGTCCAGCCTGATCGCCTTGTCCGCCATCGACCATGCCCACAAGCGGCCGATCTGGCGCTTTGCAAGCGGGGCGCCCGACCAGTGGGATTGGGAAGAGATCACCATATTCTGATGTACGATAGGCGGATACGCAGAATTGAACCCTCCGCCGGGAGGGTCTACGATAGATGGATACGCATGCGGGATCGTGCGGGTTGAAGAGCGGACGATCATCGGTGCGGCGCCTCGTTCTCATACTGCTGCCTGCAAGGCCGCCCCCTGCATGCTGCCGTTGAAAGGAATTTTGAGAGATGTCGAGACGCCGAAGGATTTACGATGGCAAGGCCAAGACAATGTTCGAGGGTCCGGAGCCAGGGACGCTGATCCAATATTTCAAAGACGACGCCACCGCCTTCAATGCACAGAAGCGCGAAATTCTTTCTGGCAAGGGCGTGCTCAATAACCGGATTTCCGCCTATTTGATGACCAAGCTCGCCGATATCGGCGTGCCCACCGCCTTCATCCGGCGCCTCAATATGCGCGAGCAGTTGGTGCGTGAGGTCGAGATCATTCCGATCGAGGTGGTGATTCGCAATATCGCCGCCGGCTCCTTCACAAAGCGCTTCGCCGTTCCCGAAGGCACGCCGCTCGAACGCTCGGTCATTGAGTATTTCTATAAGAAGGACGAGCTGAACGATCCGATGGTCTCGGAAGAGCACATCACCGCATTCAAATGGGCGACTCCGCACGAGCTAGACGAGATGGTGGCGTTGACTGTCCGGGTGAATGACTTCTTGACCGGCCTGTTCCTCGGCATCGGCATCAAGCTGGTCGACTTCAAGCTCGAATTCGGCCGCATCTGGATCGACGACGACATGCATATCGTGCTGGCCGATGAGATCAGCCCTGACAATTGCCGGCTGTGGGACCTGAAGACCAACGAAAAGCTCGACAAGGACCGCTTCCGCCAGGATCTGGGGAATGTCGTCGAATCCTATTCCGAGGTCGCCCGGCGGCTGGGCATCATGCCCGAAGAAGGCCTGTCGGAAGGACCGACCCTGGTTTCCTCAACGGACTCTACATCGTGAAGGCCCCAGGAGATCGTGAAGACGGGGACATCGTTAAGACGGGGACATCGTGAAGGCACGCATTGAAATCCGCCTGAAGACGGGCATTCTCGACCCACAGGGCAAAGCCATCGGCGGTGCTCTGGCCGGCCTGGGGCATGCGGGGTTGGGCGAAGTCCGGCAAGGCAAGCTGATCGAGATCGACCTGCCCGGCATCACTGACAAGGCGGCGGCGGAACAGGAAGTCGCAGCCATGTGCAGGACGCTGCTCGCCAACCCGGTGACGGAAGACTTCAGGGTCGAGCTTACGGACTGAAATCCGTCGACCGCTATGCTTTTGCATGAAACGCCGCGGATAGCGGCCGGGCTCGATCATCTGATGGCGACGGAGCCGCTGTTCGCCGGCACCGATCTCAGCCGTTTCGAATGGCGCCGGCGCGACCCGGATTTTGGCGGGCTGATCCGCATGATCCTGGGGCAGCAGGTTTCGGTCCAGGCCGCTGCTGCGATGTGGGCCAAATTGGCGGTGCTGATGCCCCAATCGGACCCGGCCCTGTTCCTGACGCTGGGCGACCCGCAGCTGGCATCGGCGGGATTCAGCCGGCAGAAGATGCGCTATGGCCGCGCATTGGCTGAGACGTTGACGACCGATCCGCCGTTTCTTGCGCGGTTGGGCGACTCCGACGACGAGACCGCCATCAGCACACTGATCCAATTGCCGGGAATAGGCCGTTGGTCCGCGGAGGTCTATCTGATGTTTTGCCTCGGACGGCCGGATGTGTGGCCGGTGGGCGATTTAGGGATCGTGCTCGGCGCCCAGTATCTGCTCGGATTACCTGAAAAACCCAAGCCGGCCGAACTGATTGCGATTGCCGAGCCGTGGAAGCCTCATCGCAGCGCCGCTGCGCTACTGACATGGCATCACTATTCCAGCGTGGCAGCCCAGCATCGGCGAGAACAGAGGGGCCGGCGGGAACAGAGGGAAGCGTCCAAGGGTTCGGCTCGATAGACACTCAGGAGTACGCGCAATGCCCGACGACAGGAGACCTTTTGACCACAACAGCACGTCCGAATCCCTGAAGGAAATCGTTCCGCCGGTACTGATGGCATTGGGCGCGATCAGCCTATTGCGCACATCGCGGTTTCTCAGCCTGGTCGCTTTAGGGGCATTCCTGTACGACGTCGCGGTCGCATCAGATGCGAGCCGTAAGGCGCGCGGCCGCGACCTCGCGAGCAGGCAAAGGACAGGCAAGCTGCTGGACAATGAGATCGAAGATTCCTTTCCCGCCAGCGATCCGCCGTCATTCTCAGGTAGTACCGCCGGCGCGCCGTAACCATCGCACACGAAGTGGGCGAGCCTACGGCTGAAACTGTTCCTTCAGCACGCGTTCTTCCAGCGCATGCTGGGGGTCGAACAGCAGGGTCAGCGCAATCGAGCGGTCTTCGATAATCTCGACCTCGCGCACATCCCGGACCTCGCTTGAATCCGCGACGGCTGAGACCGGCCGCTTTTCCGCCTCCAGAATTTCAATCTTCACGCGCGCCGTGTGTTGAAGCAGCGCGCCGCGCCACCGGCGGGGCCGGAACGCGGCAATAGGTGTAATTGCCAGCAGGTTTGCCGCCAGCGGGATGATCGGGCCGCCGATCGACAGATTATAGGCGGTGCTGCCGGCGGGCGTTGAGACGAGCGCTCCATCGCAGATGAGTTCCTCGAGCCTGACCACGCCGTCGATCGATATCTTGAGCTTGGCGGTTTGCCGCGTCTGGCGCAGCAGCGATACGTCGTTGATCGCAAGGGCTTCGACCGTTTTGCCGTCCACCCCGCGCGCCGCCATGCGGAGGGGATGGAGCACCACGGCGCGGCTACGCGCCACACGCCGGAGAAGCCCATCCTCACGATAGTTATTCATCAAAAAGCCGACTGTGCCGCGATTCATCCCAAAGATCGGCACGCGCCGATCCATGTGACGATGCAGCATTTCCAGCATGAATCCATCGCCGCCCAAGGCGACGATGACATCGGCCTTCTCCGGAGGGCAGCCGCCATATCGATCCGTCAACTTCAGGCGGGCAGCCTGAGCCTCGGCCGTGTCGGCCGCAACGAAAGCGATCAGCGAACGGTCGGTCTTCTGTGTGTCGCTTTCCATAAACGTGTTTGTATCGGGGCGCCCGGTGGGTAGCAATGCGAAGCTATGGCGCGGACGTAACCACGGGCGCAGGTCCGTCGAACTAGAAGGCGACGATGGAAATTTATACATCCTCGCTGTTCGATCCGCCGTATTGTTGGATGAATGAAGGAGATTTCGGGATGATCGATAGAATGAGCCAGCCGGTGTGCCGCCGGGACTTCCTTCGCGGCGCGACCGTCCTTGCGATCGCCACGGCCGCGTGGCCGATAAGGGGAGTCTTCGCCGACACCGCCGCGGGAATGGTCACTATCGTCCCCTACTCGGATACGGGCGAGCGCCAGGCGCCTGTCAAGCTTGCGAAGATTGTGATGACCGACGCCGAGTGGAAGGCGAAGTTACCGCGGGCATCCTATGAGGTGGCGCGCCATGCGGATACCGAGAGGCCGTTCAGCGGTGCGCTGCTGAACGAACACGGCAAAGGCATATTCCGCTGCATCTGCTGCGACACCGCCTTGTTCGATTCCGCGACGAAGTTCGACTCCCACACGGGCTGGCCGAGCTTCTGGCAACCGATCGCCAAGGAAAATGTCGCCTCGCTGGATGATCGTACGCTGGGCATGGACCGCACCGAGGTCAAATGTGCCCGATGCGATGGTCACCTGGGTCATGTCTTCGATGACGGCCCGAAGCCGACCGGTCTGCGCTACTGCATGAACTCCGTGTCACTCCGCTTCACCCCTATTATAGCCTGAGGAAGGATTCTCTGATGTCGAGCCAATTCACGTTGCGCGCCCTCCTGGCCGGTGCCGCCCTGTTGATCGCGCCGCTAGCCACAGCCTCCACCCTGCCTAACCCGGCTGCAGATGCGCCCCTGGCAACCAATCACGGCAGCAGCAAGGCTGTCCTCGCCGGCGGATGCTTCTGGGGCCTGCAGGCCGTCTTTCAGCATGTGAAAGGCGTCACCCATGTCACCGCCGGCTATTCGGGCGGTTCTGCGGACACGGCCAGCTATGAGACGGTCAGCGAAGGCAATACCGGCCACGCCGAATCGGTGGAGGTTACCTATGACCCCGCTCAGGTTACTTTCGGCACGTTGCTGAAAGTCTACTTCGAGATCGCCCATGACCCGACCGAATTGAACCGTCAGGGACCGGACACCGGCACGCAGTACCGCTCAGCGATCTTCTTCGCCGCCCCCGAGCAGCAGAAAGTCGCACAGGACTATATCGCCCAGCTGGACGCGGCCAAGGCCTTTCCCAAGCCGATCGTCACGCGCGTTGTGCCCCTGAAGGCGTTCTATGCGGCCGAGGCGTATCACCAGGATTATGCCACGCTTCATCCCAACCAGCCCTACATCGCCTACTACGATCTGCCGAAGGTCGCGAACCTGCAGAAGGAAATGCCGGAACTCTACGTCGCGCCGGTGACCAACTAACGGTCGAGAGCCGCCATGGACACCGGCGCGTAACGCGTGCCGGCCGTCTGGCCGACAGGGGCCGCGCGATTTAGCTGCTCCAGCTCCTCGGTTGTTAGATGCACGTCGACCGCCCTGATATTTTCCTCGAGATATTTGCGGCGCTTAGTGCCCGGAATCGGCACAACATCCTTGCCCTGCGCCAGCAGCCAGGCCAACGCGACTTGCGCAGGCGTAGCGCCCTTGGCATCGGCCAGAGCTTTGACCGCTTCAACGATGCGCATATTCAGGTCGAAATTCTCGCCCTGAAGACGCGGTTGGCCGCGGCGAAAATCATTCTCCGCAAGGTCTTCGGCACGTTGGGCATTGCCGGTCAGGAATCCGCGGCCGAGCGGGCTGTAGGGCACGAAGCCGATTCCAAGTTCCCGGATAGCCGGCAAGATCTCAGCCTCGACCCCGCGCTCCCACAGCGAATATTCGCTTTGTAGAGCGCTGATCGGATGAACCGCATGGGCCCGGCGGATGTTGCGCGCGCCTGCCTCGGACAAGCCGAGGAACCGCACCTTTCCGACTTTCACTAGATCGGCCATTGCGCCGACGGTCTCTTCGATCGGCACGGCGGGGTCAACCCGGTGCTGATAAAGCAGGTCAATGACATCGACGCCCAAGCGCTTCAGCGATGCCTCGGCGACCGCCTTCACATGCTCAGGCCTGCTGTCCGTGCCGGCGATTGCGCCGTTCTCGATCTTGAAACCGAACTTTGTAGCGATGGTCACGCCATCGCGCCGGCCCTTTAGCGCGCGGCCGAGCAGCTTTTCGTTCTCGAACGGACCATAAACCTCCGCCGTATCGAAAAAATCGATGCCCAGATCAAGCGCGCGATGGATAGTTGCGATACTCTCCGTCTCGTCCGGTGTGCCATAGGCCCAACTCATGCCCATGCAGCCGAGGCCGAGGGCCGAAACGGTGAGACCTTGGGTGCCTAGCGTGCGTTTCAACATGAAATACCTGTCTTGTTGGAGATAGTCAGGCGGATCCGATCATCAGATAGTGCGTCGATCGCGACGCGGCTAGGCACGACGTGCTATGAACCTGTCACGGCAGCAGCACGTTGCGGGCCGGCATGATAATCCAAGGACAATTTCGATGACTGAAGAGAAGCGCGGTGGCCCACCCTCACGTGGCGGCCCCGGTGGCGGCAATCGGGATAACCGCCCGGGGGGCGGCGGCCGCGGTGGCCCACGCAAAGGCGGCGGTTTCGGGAAAGGCCCGGTCAAGCAGGCGCGGGCGGAAACCTATGAGAGCCTGAAGGAACTGACCCGCGGTGAGGGCTTCCGGATCGACAAATATGTCGTCGCCGAAAAAGGGACGCACAGGCTGGTGAAAACAGAGTATCGCCTGACCCGCGAGGGCCTGAAGAGCGTTCAAATGTTCCAGCGGCTGGTCGATGCCCAGGCCGCGGCGATCGCCCCCCTGCCCGAACCGGAACCAGAGCCCGAACCCGTCGAGGAGATTGCTGCAGACGTGACCGACCCCGTCGAGACCGCGGGCGAAACCACGGATGTCGAGGCAGTCCATGGCGAAGCGCCGGCCGAGCGCGAGTCCGTGGAGAGCGTGCCCGCCGAAAGTGGTAGCGACTCCGTCGAACATCTTGCGACGGAACGGCCGGCGGACTGACCTGTGCCAAATCGGTTTCCCCCCGGCGCGGCCGCCTACACCAAGGATGGGCGCCGCTATATCGTAGACGAGGTCGCGGACGGCCTAGTCTATTGTACCGCGTCGGGTGGGGCCGAAACCGAGTTTCCCGAAGCGCAGCTGATGACAGAGGCCGAGTGGTCCGCGCGCACCGGCGGACGCCGGGATATGCTTTATAGCCGGCTGAAACAGGCAAGGACTTATGTGCCCTATAAAGGCGCGCTGGACCGCGGGGGCGCACAACGTCTGTTAACGAAGGCCGAGCAGCTCTTTCCCGGCATCCTGGATTTCGCGGCCTTCACGGTCGCCAGCCGGGTGCTCAGCGAAAATGGCGACCAGTCCTTCATTCCCGAATTGTCGATCATCAAATGCCGCGAAATCTTCGATGGTGCGCCGGTGGAAACCAGGGCAGCTCTGCTCGCCGGGTTGCTCGGTACCGCGCCCGACAAGATGGTCAGCGCCGCAGGGATGGGCGACAACATGACCCGCGCCATGATCGATAAAGGCCTGGATGTCGCCGCGTTCGATACTTTCGGTTCGCGCCGCCGCCGGTAAACTTCGCCCAGTGCGGTGCATGATCCGTCCGGAGTTTTGCGATACGATCAAACGATCAATACCCCCGGCGATCCTTGGCATGAACCATCTCGCCAAGCTGCGGCTGTACTTCTCGTTCAAGGAGCAGATGCTGTATGTCACGCCCGCGAACGCCAATTGGGTCGGCGCGATCGCGGCATGACGGACGCTCGGCCAAAGGCCGGATTTTTGCCGCTTTGTGTCAATAGGGTCGTCATCCCCCAATCGAAGCGTCACTTCGGAGCAGCTCCATGAACCGCGCTTATTTGATCCTCCCTGTCAGTCTCTTTGCCCTCTGCGGCGCCGGAGCCCATGCGGGCGACCTGCGCACGATGATGCAGCAGCCGGGCGAATGGGAAGTGACCATGAGCGGCGGCATCATGCCGACGACGACGCAGAAAGGCTGCTATGCCGGCAACAAGTCGGTCACCGACCTGGTCAACCGAAACATGAAAGATTGCAGCCAGAAATCCGTGAATATCAGCGGAAACCTGGCAACCGTGGATGCCATCTGCAAGATGCAGAGCGTGCAGGTGACCGTCCATTCCACCATCCGGCCTACGGGCGAAGCCGCGTTTCACAGCGACAACCAAGTGCAGATCGAAGGCATGAGTGGTATTCCAGGACTGCCCGGCGACATTACGATGAGCGTCGACGGCCACCGGACAGGCCCGTGCCAGCCCGGTGAGCGCCAGATGTGATCCTTTACGCCTAACGGCCGCGGATACCGATCAGCGATATCAGCGCCGCCAACGCCAACAGCCCGCCGGAAATCGATACGGCGGCGTGAAGGCCGGGGACGATGGCCTCATGGGCCTTGCCGACCAGCGAACCGAACGCGGCGACACCCACCGCGCCACCGGCTTGGCGGGCGGTATTGAGAACGCCGGATGCGGTGCCGGAGAACTTGCGCTCGACGCTCGACAACAGCGCCGTGGTCATGGCGGGAACGCCTGTACCCATGCCCAGCGGGATCAGCAGGAAGCCTGGCACCATCAACCAATAGGGCGTGGCCTCGTCCAATATGCGCAGCAACAGATAGCCACCGGCGGCGAGAAGGAATCCGGCAGTCATCGGCAGGCGCGAGCCAAACCGCCCGACCAGCGCACCGGCTGCGACGTTGGATAGGATGAAAGTCGCTGTTAGCGGCAGGAACGCCAATCCGGCCGCTAACACGCCGTATCCCCGCGCCTGCTGCAGATAGAGGCTGAGCACGAAAATCGTGCCGTAATAGGACAGGTTGACCAGTATCCCGACCGCGACCGCGCTGCTGAAGGTTCGGTTGCGGAAGAAAGACAACGGCAGCATGGGGTTGCCGCTACGCGCCTCGACAAACATAAACACGATCGCGGCTGCGGCGCCGACCGCAAAGCTGCCCTGCACCAATCCGTCGTTCCAGCCGCGCGGCCCCATCTCGATGGTCCCGCCGGTTAGGCCGATCAGCGCGAGAATCGCCAGCGCCTGTCCTGGCAGGTCGAGATGCCGCCCCCGGCCGTTGCGCGGCGTCTCGGGCACGTAGCGCATGGTCAGCGCGATGCCGATCGCCACCAGCGGCAGATTGACGAGGAAGATGCTGCGCCAGCCGAACCAGCCGATCAAGAAACCGCCGGTGACCGGACCGGCCGCGATCGAGATCCCACCCGCCGCCGTCCACAAGCCGATGGCCCGAGCGCGTACCTTCGCATTGTCACCGCAGGCATGGGCCAGCAGTGCCAGGGAAGGCGGCACCAGCGCGGAAGCGCCGATGCCCTGCACCGCACGCGCTACGACCAGCGCCGCTGCGTTCGGCGCGACGCCGCAGGCGAGCGACGCCATTGCGAATAGCACGAACCCAGCAATATAGACCCGCTTGGCGCCCAGCCGATCGCCAAGCGCGCCCGCCGAAAGCAGTAGCGAGGCGAACAACAGGGCATAGGCGTCGACCACCCATTGCAGCCCGGAAACCGATGCCGGTAGGGCCGTACCCATGCTAGCCAGAGCGACATTGACGATGGTGACATCGAGCTGGGAGACGACAAACCCGAAGCTGGTCGCGACGATGATCCAATTGAGGGGGGCCGTGGGCGTTTTGCTCATAGCCGTATTTTTACGGGTTGAATCAAGATAATTATTCATCGGTGGGTGAACTGTTCTGGGCGTGCCGCGACGCGAGGAGGCGGCCACAATGGAGCCGCGACCGTGCCATGAAGTTCTCCCGCCGTCCTGTCGGATCGGGCAAAGCTGTCATGCGCAGCGACATCGTGACTGGCTATTATTCACGATTGCCATTTATTCACGATCGGATGAACCATCCCCGCGAACGCGCCGCCCGCGCGGTTTTACAATGTCACCGACGCAGGCCGGCACTGGTTCGCCGATTTCGGCATCGCGGCGCAAACGACCCGCGCAGGGCGTCGACCGCTCGCTCGGCGTTGCCTGGATTGGACTGAGCGCCGCCATCATCTGGCAGGACCGCTGGGCGTCCAGCTGTTGTCCCGTCTAGAGGCCCTCGGCTGGGTCGACCGCAACGGGACAACCCGCGCCGTCACCATGACGCGGGCGGGAGCCGAGGGGCTTCGTCACCGCCTTTGCATCGATTGGGATGAGACCGGTATCATCCGAGCAGCCTGGCTTTCCCGTCAGGCAGCTGCGAAACGTTGTGGTCGCGGGGCCTTCATCATTTTGGCCGGCTTCGCACGTCTATAGCCATGGGGAAAAGGCCCTTTACCTGTCTGCCGGCGACGCGAAGTGACGTTGACGGAGTGCAGACTCACTTGCGGCGTTAACGACCGGTCAAGCCCGACCATTAACAAAATAGCGTAATTCAGAGGCCTAGCGCCCTCTGGCGCCTCATGCCACCGCCGCAAACCCCTCCGATTGCAATCGCCACATCTGTCCGAAGGCGCCCTGTTTCATTTTGAGTTCGGCCGGATGGCCGTCTTCGACGATGCGGCCGTCCTTGACCACGACCACGCGATCGAAGCCGGAAAGCGTGGAGAGACGGTGCGCCACGGAGATCACGGTGCGGCCCTGCATCGCTTCGGCCAATGCCTGCTGGATCAACTGCTCTGATTCGCTGTCCAGCGCCGAGGTGGCTTCGTCGAAGATCACAACCGGCGCGTTGCATAGAATCGCACGGGCGATGCCGATACGCTGGCGCTGCCCGCCCGACAGCTTGGTGCCGCGCTCACCCACTATCGTGTCATAGCCCTGCGGCATCCGGCGTACGAACTCATCGCAGCGCGCGGCATGGGCCGCAGCCATGACCTCCTCGTCGGTCGCGTCGGGGCGGCCATATCGGATGTTTTCGATCAGGGTGCGGTGGAACAGTGAGACGTCCTGCGGCACGATGGCGATCATCTTACGCAGGGATTCCTGCGTAACCGTGCGGACATCCTGGCCGTCGACATAGACCGCGCCGTGGTCGACATCGTAGAGACGCTGGATCAGCGCCAAGATGGTCGACTTGCCCGAACCCGACGGGCCGACAATACCGACCATCTGCCCCGGCATGATGCGGAGCGAGAAATCCTCCAGAGCCGGCAAGCCGGTACCGTAGTCGAACCGGACATTGTCGAACTGCACCGCGCCGCCCAACGGGATGATCGGCCGCGCGCCCTGCTGGTCCTGGACATTCTCGGGCATAGTCAGTTCATTCAGCGCCTCACTGGCACGGGACAGATGATCGGTCAGCCCGATGACCGACAAAGCGAGGTCGCGCGAACCGTGCAGGATGTTGAAGGACAAGGTGCTGATGACCACCACCTCGCCCGCCGTCGCCTTGCCGTGGGTCCAAAGCAAAATACCCCAGGCCAGCATGCCGCACGCCAGAACCCACAGAGCGACGTCGTGGATGACGCGCATCCGCTCGGTATACATCCAGCTCTTGATATGCGCCTTGGCCTCGACGCCCAGGCGCTGGGCGAGGCGGTCGCGCTCCCGCGCCGCGCCGGAAAAGGCGCGCACGATCGAGATATTGCTGACCACGTCGACCAATTGCCCATCGACCTCGGAGGTCTTACGGGCGAACTCCTGGTGGACCGGGCGGCCCTTGACGCCGATGCGATAGAGCATGGCGGCGATGCCCAGCACGCAGGGCGCCAGAACCGCGGCCATTTCCCAATGTACCCCGGACAGGATGACGATCGCGCCGACGAAGGCAGTGCAGGGCGGCAGGATGTTCCAAATCAGGGTCGATTCGATGGCCTGCACCGCGCCGGCACAGTTCCCGATGCGGCTGCCCAGCGAACCGGAGAAACGTTCGCCAAAATAGGCGGCGCCCTGGCGGGTCAGCCGGGTGAACAGGTCAAGGCGCAACTGCACGCCGACTTTGATGATGGCGCGGCACGCGAGCAAGCCGGCCATGCGCCAAGTGCCGTTCTCGATGGCGATCAGCATGGCGAAGAACAGGAATGGCCACCATACCGCGTGGCCGGTGACGGTCGGGCCCGCCTGCATCGCATCGACCAGCATCTTCATGCCGTACTGGGTCGCCACACCGCAACTTGCCCCGGCGATCACCGCGCCCACGGCGGCGGCGTTGGACCAGGGGTTGCGCCGTAAATATCCGAGCAGAAACACAATCAAGCCGGTCCCGCGAGTGGATGACATTGGATCAGACCGTCCGTTCAACTTCCGCCAATTCGGCGTAACGCGGAATCTGGGGACCGATCATGTCCGACCTGAGGCGATGTTGGCCGGGTTTTCGCCATGTTGTGGCGGGTTTGCCTTGATTGGGAGTTAGCCGCGAGATTCCTGCTCGAATACAACAAATTCTTTGCGGCATTTATTGTGGGGACTGCCAACTTCGCGACGGCCAAGTCCAGATCGATTCGAGGCCGCAGGAATGAAGATTTACTGCCTGTGCTTTGTACCTTCCTCCGCACCAGGTCCAGTGCTGGGCGCGCCGCCGACGGACCGGCCTGCGGGCTTAAACGTATTGCGGAGATGGAGACAAAGATCGAAGACGAACATCTGCGCGTAAAGGTGCAAATCAATGACAGGAACGTTTGGTTTGACGTCACGCTGGCCGGTCCGATCAGCCTGATTCGCGGGCGGCTCGTCGATCAAATGAAGTTGCCGAAAAAGGATGTCACAGCAAATGTAATCGATGGCAACGGACGTCAGGTTCGTAAGTTCGCTATCACGAAAAAGCTCAGTTTTGCAGGGCGATCCACAACAGATGTGCTGATCGTAAATCCACGATCCGACGACCCCGACGATAGGGATTTCGAAGGCTCTCGGCGCTAATCTCTTCGCCGCGCAGACGTGGAGCTGGATGTGCCTCATGGGAAAATGACGCTTTTTTCCCAGGATCATTGCAAGGGGCAAGTCGTCCACTGGACCTCGACTTATGTCACGATCCCGTTCGACATTGACAGCAACCTTCACGGTTCTTTTCCGGTCATGCTGATAGACACAAAGTACGTGCCTTGCTGAACACCGCATCTGATAGTTCGAGGCTAAGCACTGAGTTGGCGCGGAAAGAATTTGATTTCGATCGGCTTGGTACGGGCGCTAAGCCAGATGGGGTTCTCGGAGGGCAGAACCGAGGAAAGGCCGTATTTTCTTCACCGATTTGGCACACTCGACATCGGCGGCATCGCGTTTCGCAATACGGAATTCGAAGTCGCCGAAGATAAGATAAAACCAATAACACGTGGCTCTTTAGGTATCGTAAACACCCCGGTAGAAATCTACAGCCGACGCCAAATAGCGCGACAAATACGGTCCATCCCTTCAGGCTGACGATGACGCCCGGTGCTTTGAGGCAAGGGGATTGAAGGGACCATTGGCATGGCTTTGCGCGCCTTGTGATCACCCGCCGCGCCTACGCGCTTATATCGCCTATGGCGAATGGGTGATCTATTTCTCGGCCGGGGGGTGCAAGGTAGGCGCCTTCGCACCTTATTGTCTTAGTAGCAGTCACCACAACCCGTTAACCGATCGTCTCGCTGGCCTCCGCCAGAACCGCTGGCGGTATCTTCAATCCAAGCGCATTCGCGGTTTTCAGATTGATCACCAGTTCGAAGCTGTCCGGCTGAAGGACCGGCAGGTCGCCCGGCTGAGCACCGCTCAGGATGCGCCCGGCATAATTCCCAACCAGGCGATAGATTTCCTTGAACGCCGCGCCATAGCTTATCAGCCCGCCCGCATCGACGAAGGCGCGGTCATAGAACATGGTCGGCAGCGGATGGCGGGCCGCAAGACCGACCAACCGGCCGGGCCTGCCATAGGCGCCGCGGATCGGCCCGACGCAGAGGCCGCCGACATTGCTGCCGGCCATGTTGATGCGTGCGAAAGCCAAATCCAATTCATGATCCCGGGCGCCCTTCAGCACCAGCAGGCGCCGCTTCAGCCGGTCCGCCTCCTCCTGCGTCTGGCGCAGATTGCGGTCGAACGAACCCAGGTTCGGATCGCTGAGATAGGCGATCTTCGCAGTCGGCGGCACCATGCCGTCCAGTAGACGCAGACGCTTGGGCCCAAGCTCGTTGAAATTCGCCACGCCAGTCACATTGGCCTCAGGATGCGCCAGGTTTTCAACTTCCTTGTTTTCGACCGCGTCGGCCGCCTGGCCGAATACGATCGGAATCGTCGTGGTCAGCGCCTTGGCCGCGCGTGCGGCGTTGGGCGTGCTGACGACCAGGACAGCGACATTCAGATCGACCAGATCCTTCGCCAATCCCGGCAGCCGTTCGATGTCGCCATCGGCGAAACGGAACTCCACCAGGCAATTCTCGCCCTCGACGAAGCCCTGTTCCGCCAACCCACTTCGGAAGGCGGCGACATTGATCGCATTGGTGAGGCTGTCGCCCGGGATCGGCTCGAGATATCCGATCACCGGCAATGGCGGCGGCGGATCGCTGAACCACGCGCAGCCAGCCAGCGGCGCCAGTCCCAAAGCCCCGCCGCCCGCCAGCATTGTGCGGCGGGATACGAGTCTATGTCCGTATCGAATCGTTCTCATTTGGCGCAGGATATCCCGCCGATCGCCTTAGTGCCGGATAAAATCGTTCATGGCGGTTTCGGCGGGCTTCCGACAGGTTTTACCACACGATGCCGTGCCCTCCGCCGGTCGACGAAGCCGCCGCGGCCTGCGGCAATCTTGGCATTCACCCCGAGATCGAATACGAGCATTGTCGCCGCCCAGCCCGAGGCGGAGCCCAGCACGATGCGCATAATCCCAGTTTTCATCGCCCTTTCGATCGCGACACCGGCCTTGGCCCCATTCGCACTGGCGAAAGACGTCGTCGTCCATGCCGGCACCCTGCTGGACGGTGTGTCGGCTGCTCCCCGGCATGAAATTTCGATCGTGATCAAGGACGATAAGATCGCCAACGTCGAGACCGGCTATGTCAGCCCGGCAGGCGCCGAGATCGTCGATCTGTCCCAGGCGACGGTCATGCCGGGCTTTATCGACTGCCATATCCATATTTCGCAGCGCAGCCCCGGCAGCGGGAACGAAGTCGAATATTCCGTTACGCATAACGAGATCGATGTGGCGCTGAACGGCGCGAAATATGGCCGGGAAATGCTGCTGCAGGGCTTTACCAGCGCCCGCGACGTCGGCGGCGGCGATGCGACGGTGTCGCTGCGCAACGCCATCAACGGCGGCACAGTGCCCGGCCCGCGCCTGTTTGTGTCGCTGGAACCCATGGGACCGACGGCGGGCCATGGCGATGAACGTAACGGCTTGGATGCCGGCCTCAGCCATCCGGGGTGGGAAAACGGGATCGTCGATACGCCGGAAATGGGGCGGCTGCGGGTGCGGGAGCATAAAAGGCGCGGTGCCGATCTGATCAAGATGATGCCGTCGGGCGGCATTGCCTCGGTCGGCGACGACCCGCACCGCATGCTGATGACCGACGAAGAGATGAAATCCGTGGTTGACACCGCCCATGCGCTCGGCATGAAGGTAGCGGCTCATATCTACCCGGCAGACGCGATCAAGCATGCTGTCATGGCGGGCATCGATTCGGTCGAGCATGGCTCGTTCGCCGATGCCGAGGCCTATGCATTGATGAAGCAGCATGGCACCTATCTGGTGCCGACGCTCACCGTCTATGACGTGTTCTACCGCGCGGCGTCGGAGCATCCCGACATGCTGGCACCGGGCACGGCAGCAAAAGAATTGGCGAACGACCTGAAGCCGATCCAGAACTTTCCTAACGCGCTGAAGGCAGGCGTGAAGGTCGCCTATGGCACCGATATCGGTGAAGGCGACCATGCCCGCGAATTCGTCCTGCTGACCAACGCGACCATGCCGCCGGCCGACGCCCTGTTCGCCGCCACCCGCAACGCCGCCGATTTGATCGGCGCATCGGATCGCATCGGCTCGATCCAGCCCGGCCGCTATGCGGACATCGTCGCGGTCGCCGGCGACCCGATGAAGGACGTGACGGAGTTCGAAAAGGTAATCTTCGTGATGAAGGGCGGCACGGTGTATAAAAAGGACGGCGATGCGACCAACGCGATGGCGCGTTAGTTCTTAGCTGATACTCACCCCGATCAACCGGCCGACGCCAAAGGTGATGGCCGCCGCGGCATAGCCGATGGCCAGTTGCCGGCCGGCGGAGAAGATGAAGTTGCGGCCTGTGAATAATGACGTCGCGCCACCGATCGCGATCAGCGCAAGGCCGCTGAGCGCGATGCTTATCCCGACCGCGAGCGTACCGCGCGTAAACAGGAAGGCGATTACCGGGAAGATCGCGCCAATCGAAAACAGAAGGAACGAGGAGGCAGCGGCAGCCCAGGGCGCCCCGCCAAGCTCCTCCGGATCCAACCCGAGCTCTTCGCGGACCAGCGTGTCAAGCGCGGCGCCCCGGTTGGTGAATATCTTCTCGGCCAGCGACTTGGCTTGGCGCTCTTCCAACCCCTTGGCCTGATAGATCAGGACCAACTCTTCCTTTTCCAGCTCGGGCGCCTGCGAAAGCTCCGCTGATTCAGTAGCGATCTGCCTTTGCGCCAATTCCCGCGCGCTGTTGACCGACAGCCACTCGCCCATCGCCATCGAACAGGCGCCGGCGACAAGGCCCGCCAGTCCGGTCAGCAGGATCGTCCGGCTGTCGGCAGACGCGCCGGCGACACCCATTACCAGGCTGAGATTGGAGACCAGCCCGTCATTTGCGCCCAGCACGGCGGCACGCAATGCATTGCCACCGCCCCCGCCATGACGGCCTTCCAACTGCATCAGCGCGCTACCGGGCAATCCGCCTGCGCGCGATGCAACCGCCTGCACGATCCTCGCATGACCGCGTTCGTCCTTCGGCAAACCGGCGGCGACCGCTTCGGCCTGGTTGTCATATTTCGCGCTATCATGCGCCTCGTTGTGCGCCAGCAGCGGCAGCAGCAGGGACGGACCGAACAGGCGGGCGAACAGGGCCAATGACCGTGTGCGCAGACCTGGTGCGGCTCCGCCGGGATGCAGGCCACGGCGCTCCAGCTGCTTCGCCCAGAATTCGCTATGTGCCCGTTCGATCGCCGCAAGCCGGCGATAAACCTCCGCGAGCTTTTGATCGGTCTCGGCGTCGGCCAGCGCGTCGTACAGGATCGCCCCGTCGACCTCGCCCTGGAAATTTTCCTTCAACCTGATGATGTCGTCTTCGGGCATGGTGCTTCAGTCTCAGCGCCTCAGTGGGATGGTGCAGATTCCATCGGGCTCGACATGGCTGATCAGGGTGAGATCTGCAAGGGTCCGCCCTTCATCGTCGGTGCTGATCGTATCGGCATAGCGCATGCCGTACAGGATTTGCCCACCTGAATAATCCTTCAGATCATGGACGGTCGAGGCGATAGCCGAATCGCGCGCCTCCACCGACAGAAATAGCCTGACATCCGCAGCCATCAGACTATCGGCATCATGGCCCGCCAGCGGACTATGCTCATCGATCGGATGCATGACGGTGAGCGTCAGCGCGAACATCGGTATGTGGGACCGGTGCAATGCGAGGTCCTTGAGCCGCCTGAAATGCTGGCCTTCGCGCGTCTCCTCGCGCATCAGCGCGCTTAATCTGACAGTCACATCGGTCAGCATGTTCGTCCGGCCGTTGCCGAGGCGCAGCATCAAGGTCGGCAGGCCGTTAAACGGTGTGACGACGAGCTTGTCGGCATAGAGGATTTTCGGTCGAGGCTTGGAAAAGCGAACGAAGATCAGGCCGGTCACCAGAGCGGTGTAGGCCATGCCGGACATGATCTCGGTCGCCGATATCAGATGGCCATAGCGCGTCGCGGGATACATCTGCCCGTACCCGACGGTCGCCAGTGTCTCTATGCTGAAAAAGAAAGCGTCGGCGAGCGAGCCGGGATTGGCATTGCCGATCGATCCGGGGACAAGCGCATAGAGGAAAGCGAACAGGACGTTAATGGCGATATAGAGAACGAATACGCCGGCGACGAAGCTGGGCCACCTGACCGTCAAAGCGAGATGGTAAGGATCGCGAATGTCGAAGCGCGAGACGCCGATCTTGCCAAGGTCGAACTGCCCTACCCGCACGAAGCTGTGCCCAGATCGCGGCCTTTTTCCGGTCATGAGGCCGCTTTATGGATGGGATCGACCCAGGCGACGGCCTCGGGCCGTTCGACCGGATCAATATCCAGATTGACCACTACCGCCTCATTGTCGCTGCGCACTAGCACGCAGTCGAGCGCCTCGTCCGTCGAGGCATTGATCTCCTGATGGGGCACGTAAGGCGGCACGAAGATAAAATCACCCGGCCCCGCCTCGGCGACATATTCCAGATGTTCGCCCCAGCGCATCCGCGCCCGGCCGCTGATGACATAGATCACGCTCTCCAGTGCGCCGTGATGATGGGCGCCGGTCTTGGCGTTGGCCTGGATCTTGACCGTTCCGGCCCAGAGCTTTTGAGCGCCGACCCGCGCGAAATTGATCGCCGTTGCCCGCTCCATGCCTAGTGTCTGCGCGGTGTTGGGATCGAGCTGATCGCCCGGTATCACCTTGACGCCGTGCGTTTTCCAATCGATCAGATGGTCATGATCAGTCATAGCAAGCTCGCCTGTTTCTGCCGGGCCAATGTTAGCATCGCGCGCGACATTATCACGATTTTGCCGCGCCTTGAGTGCACTCCTGCCTTCCGCCGCTGCCCTAGACTCTGCGCTCGTGCATCATTAGCTTCCCGGTGTGCGGGGAATCTCGCACGAATCCCGATTCCCGATGCCCGGAAACACCCGCCGATGCAATCCGCGATCATCGTCTTCCCCGGTTCGAACCGCGAGCGTGACGCGGCCATCGCGTTGAAGCGCGCCACCGGCCGCGAGCCCCTCCACATTTGGCACCGTGAGACAGATTTTCCCGATGTCGATCTGATCCTGCTGCCCGGGGGATTTTCCTATGGCGATTATCTGCGCTGCGGCGCGATGGCCGCCCAATCGCCGATCATGCGCGAGGTCAAGGCGCGAGCGGCCAAGGGCGTGCCGATCTTGGGCATCTGCAACGGTTTCCAGATATTGGTCGAGAGCGGGCTGCTGCCAGGTGCATTGCTGCGCAATTCCAGCTTGAAATTCATCTGCAAGCGGGTCGATCTGTCAGTCGAGCGGACCGACACGATCTTCACCAGCAAGTACAGCAAAGGCGACATCATTACCGTGCCGGTCGCCCATGGCGACGGCAACTACGTCGCCGACGCCGAGACATTGAAACGCGTCGAGGGCGAGGGCCAGGTCGCCTTCCGCTATGTCGGCGACGTCAACGGATCGATGAACGATATCGCCGGGATCACCGACCTTAGCGGCCGGATATTGGGGCTGATGCCGCATCCAGAGGACGCGACCGACCCGGCCCATGGCGGCACCGACGGCACGAAGATGTTCGCCGGTCTGGCGGAGGTTTTGACGGCATGAGCACCCCAGACGCAAAAATGCCCATCGAAAAAGCAGCCGCGCTGGCCAAGGAACATGGCCTGTCGCCATCGGAATATGAGCGGATGCTCGCCATCGTGGGTCGCCAGCCGACCCTGACCGAGATCGGCATATTCGGGGCGATGTGGTCTGAGCATTGTTCTTACAAGTCGTCGAAGAACTGGCTGAAGAAGCTACCGACCGAAGGTCCGCGCGTGATATGCGGCCCGGGCGAGAATGCCGGCGTGATCGATATCGGCCACGGCCAGGCTCTGGTTTTCAAGATGGAAAGCCATAACCACCCATCCTTTATTGAGCCCTATCAGGGCGCGGCGACCGGTGTCGGCGGCATCATGCGTGACGTGTTCACCATGGGCGCGCGACCGATCGCCAATATGAACGCGCTGCGCTTCGGCGACCCCAGCCATCCCAAGACCCGCCATCTCGTGGCCGGCGTCGTCGCCGGCATCGGCGATTACGGCAACTGCATGGGCGTGCCGACCGTCGGCGGCGAGACCAATTTCCACGCCGCCTATAACGGCAACATTCTGGTCAATGCGATGACGGTCGGGCTAGCCGATTCCAGCAAGATCTTCTATTCGGCCGCCGCCGGCATCGGCAATTCGGTCGTCTATGTCGGCTCCAAAACCGGCCGCGACGGCATCAAGGGCGCGGTGATGGCGTCGGACGTCTTCACCGAAGGCGGCGAGTCCCAGCGCCCGACCGTGCAGGTCGGCGACCCCTTCGCCGAAAAGCTGCTGCTCGAGGCCTGCCTGGAGCTGATGGCGACCGACGCCATCGTTGCCATCCAGGATATGGGCGCGGCCGGCATGACCTCATCGGCGATCGAGATGGCGGCTAAGGGCAAGATGGGCATCGAGATCGATCTCGACCTGGTGCCGCAACGTGAAGAAGGTATGTCGGCCTATGAGATCATGCTGTCGGAAAGTCAGGAGCGGATGGTCATCATCCTGAAGCCCGGGCGCGAAGGCGACGCGGCGGCGATCTTCAAGAAATGGGAACTCGATTTTGCGGTGATCGGCCATCTGACCGATAGCCACCGGCTGGTCCTGACCCGCCATGGCAATGTCGAGGCCGACCTGCCGGTGCTGCCGCTGGTCGACGAGGCTCCGCTCTATGATCGGCCGACCGAGCCAACCCCTGCCCCGACGCCTATCTCGGCCGCCGATTATCCGCTGCCCGCGCCGGCCTTGGAGGTGCTGAAGAAACTCGTCGGCTGCCCCGATCTCGCCTCTCGTCGCTGGATCGCCGAGCAATATGACAGTCTCGTCCGCGGCGACACGCTGGCGGGCCCCGGCCAGGCCGATGCCGCCATCGTGCGGCTGCCCGACAATGACGGAAATGAAAGCGGGCGGGCGATTGCTATCACCACCGACTGTACGCCGCGCTATGTCTTCGCCGATCCCAAGATGGGCGGACGGCAGGCAGTCGCCGAAGCGTGGCGCAATCTGACAGCGAGCGGCGCCTTGCCCATCGCCGTGACCGACAATATGAATTTCGGCAATCCCGAAAAGCCTAGGATCATGGGGCAGTTCGCCTATGCCATCGAGGGGATGGCCGAGGCCTGCTCGGCTTTGTCCTTCCCGGTCGTGTCGGGCAATGTCAGCCTTTATAATGCGACCGGCGCGGACCCGATCCTGCCAACACCGGCGATCGGCGCAGTCGGGCTGATCGAGGACGCGACCCGGACCGCCCGCATCGCCTTCCCAGCCGCCGGCCTGACCATTCTCCTGGTCGGCGAGAATAAAAGCGAACTCGGTCAGTCGATCTATCTGCGTGAGATTCACGGCGCCGAAAAAGGCGCGCCGCCCGTAGTCGACCTCAAGGCCGAGCGGCACCATGGCGATTTCGTGCGCGGGCTCATTGCCGGCGGGGCGGTGTCGGCCTGCCATGACGTCTCCGATGGCGGGCTTCTGGTCGCGCTGGCTGAAATGGCGATGGCCGGCGGTATCGGCGCGACTTTAGAGCTGCCCGCCGACCCTGCCCTCCTGTTCGGCGAGGACCAGGCGCGCTATATAATCATTACCGCCACACCCGAGCCGGTTCTCAGCCGCGCCCGCGCGGCATCGGTGCCGATGAGCCGTTTGGGCGTGACGGGCGGCGATGCGCTGATCCTGGCGGGCGAGAGCATCGCGATCTCGGCGCTGAAGAACGCACACGAAAGCTGGCTGCCGAACTATATGGCCGGTCAGGATTAGACCCCTTAGGGATTTGAGACGGAAAGGCTGGACGCCATATGGCAATGGACCCGCAATCGATCGAACGTATGATCAAGGACGCGCTGCCGGATGCGACAGTACGTATCGACGACTTACGGGGTGACGGCGACCATTACGCTGCCTATGTAGTATCTTCGGCTTTCAAGGGATTGTCCCGCATCCAGCAGCACCAGCTTGTCTATGCTGCGCTGAAGGGGCGGATGGGTAACGAGTTACACGCGCTGGCGCTGCAGACCGCGGCCGAATAGCAGCGACAAGAAAAGGAGATATGCGATGAGCGACAACCCGGTTTTCCAGCAGATCACGAATGAGATCAGCGC
>JAQGIF010000057.1 GCA_028291345.1 Rhodospirillales bacterium
TCGGTGATCGCTTCCCAAGGGCTGGTAAAGTCGAACGTCCGGAAATCCTGCGTCAGCTTCACCGGTTCATAGACCACGCGGCGCTGATCAGGGTCGTAGCGCAGCTCAACATAGCCGGTCAGCGGGAAATCCTTGCGCAGCGGGTGACCGTCGAACCCATAATCGGTCAGGATGCGGCGCAGATCGGGGTGGTCGGAGAAGAAGATGCCGTACAGGTCCCATGCCTCGCGCTCGAACCAATTGGCGGAAGGATAGACCCCGACGACCGACGGTACCGGCGTGTCTTCGTCGGTCGACACTTTTATCCGGAGGCGATGATTGAGCGACACCGACAGTAGCGAATAGACCACCTCGAAGCGCTGCGGGCGATCGGGATAGTCCACCGCGCAAACATCGATCAGCTGTTCGAACAGGAACTTCGGATCGTCACGCAGCGCCGTCAGGACGAACACGATGCGCTCCGCCGGAACGGTGACGATCAGTTGGTTATGCTCGACCGCAGATATCAGGACATCCGCGCCCAAGGCGGCGTTCACCGCATCGTGAAATTCGGTCGTGATGGTCAATGACATGGCTGCTCAGCGGAAAATCGGAGTGTCGTCGCGACGAATCTTCTTCTGCAGCTGCAGAATCCCATAGATGAGGGCTTCGGCGGTCGGCGGGCACCCTGGCACATAGATATCGACCGGGACGATCCGATCGCAACCCCGCACCACCGAGTAGGAGTAATGATAATAGCCGCCGCCATTGGCGCATGAGCCCATGGAGATAACCCAGCGCGGCTCCGCCATCTGGTCGTAGACCTTGCGCAGAGCCGGGGCCATCTTGTTGCACAGCGTGCCGGCGACGATCATCACGTCGGACTGGCGTGGGCTAGCACGCGGAAAGCTGCCGAATCGGTCGAGATCATAGCGCGCCATGAATGCGTGAATCATCTCGACGCCGCAGCAGGCCAGGCCGAACGTCATTGGCCAGATCGAGCCGGTGCGGGCCCAGTCGACCAGATGCTCGAAGTTGGCGACCAGGAAACCCTTTTCCTCGAGCCGCTGGGCGGCGCGGGCGACCAGTTCGTCCTGTCCCGGGCCCGGCGGCAATGCTGCCGGATGCGTCGGGTCGAATGAGGTGATTACTCCCAATCGAGCGCTCCCTTCTTCCATTCGTAGACGAAGCCTACAGTCAAGACGCCCAGGAATCCGGCCATCGAAAGGAACCCAAAGAGGCCGATATCCTTGAGGGATACGGCCCAGGGAAACAGGAAGGCCACTTCCAAGTCGAAGATGATGAACAGAATCGCGACGAGATAGAAGCGAACGTCGAATTTCGTCCTGGCGTCGGTGAAGGCCTCGAAGCCGCACTCATAGGCGGAGACTTTCTCGCTGTCCGGCTTCTGCTGGGCCAGGAGATAGGAGCCGGCAATCATCACGATCGTGATGGCGGCGGCGACCACCAGGAAGATAAGAATGGGGACGTAATCGACGAGCAGCGGGTTCTGCATTTCGTTCACGATTTCTGAAGCGGATGAACATAGCTGCCGCACCGCAGCACGGCGAAGATGTGGTTTAGCACAAGATGCAGGCTTGGCTATAGGCCAGTTTACCGCGTCCTATGCGTCAATTTCGTTTTTCGTGTTTAGCGGTTTTTACGTCTCGTAAAAGCGACCTTGGCCAACGCAAAAGCGACCTCCGGCAGATTATGCTTTACGCAAAGGCGACCTCCGGTCGCTGGCGGGCCGCCATCCCGGTTAAGGAATGGCGCGAGTGACGGGACTTGAACCCGCGGCCTCCGGCGTGACAGGCCGGCGCTCTAACCAACTGAGCTACACCCGCGTTTTGCGAGCCGGTTAGGTACGCGCCTACCCTGGCACTGTCAATCCGACCCAAGGGAGCCGGACCGATGTTTTTGCGAAATATTTGGCCGAGGCCGCCTACCCTGCGAAAACGCGTAAAACAAACAATCTCCTAAACCGTCCAGCCGACACGCCGGCAGCGCTTCGGCCATGCGCATTGCCGTTGAGCAATGCGGCCGTGCGTCTTTGGAGTGATGACTTTACCGATTTTGTGCCCGAGGACCCGGGCTTTCAGCCGTGACGCCGGACCAAGAACCGATCGTCAATTAAAAAACTGGTGGGCGATGACGGGATCGAACCGCCGACCCTCTCGGTGTAAACGAGATGCTCTCCCAGCTGAGCTAATCGCCCTCTGTTCGGCGGGCGGACACAAAGATGCCGCCCGCCGAGAGAGATCAGTTGACGGCGTCTTTGAGGCCCTTGCCGGCCTTGAACTTCGGCTGCTTGCTGGCCGGGATGCTGATCTTGTCGCCGGTCCGCGGGTTGCGGCCTTCCGAGGCCGAACGCGCGGAGACGAGGAATGTGCCGAAGCCGACGAGACGAACCTCATCACCCGTCTTCAACGAAGCGGTAATCCCATCGAAAATCGCGTCGACAGCTTTGGTAGCGTCGGCCTTTGTCAGACCGGCGTTTTCCGCAACATGAGCAACGAGGTCGTTCTTATTCACTAGCGCCCCCTTTAAACTACCGAAGCTTGCGGCCAGGCTGGCCTGAAATGGCTTCGGCGGTTGAATTAGCCGGTCCATCATCGCACGAAATGCGTTCCCGGACCGGAGGTTAGAGTTTATGCCCAAATTCCTCCGGCCACTCAACCGCGAATCGCGCCTGGACCGGTGCCGAACGCGATTAAGCCTAGATTTCTGCGGGTTGCAACGCCAATCGGGAGCGGGCGGACAATAAAAACCCGGCGCACCGTTGCCAGTCCGCCGGGTTAGTTATCGACCGCCCGAGTCGGGTTCGCGAGTCGGCGTCAGTGACGAATCACTTCTTCCTTCTGCGCGGAGACCTGTGCCGCGATGGCCGCCGCCTCGTCGGGCTCCGACCATTCGATCGGCTGAAGCGGAGCCACAAGAGCATTCGCCAGCAACTCGTCGATGGTCGAGATCGGAATGATCTTCAAGCCGCGCTTCACATTGTCCGGAATATCGGCCAGATCCTTTTCATTGTCTTTCGGGATCAGCACCGTCTTCAGGCCGCCGCGCAGCGCCGCGAGTAGTTTTTCCTTCAATCCACCAATGGGCAGGACACGGCCACGCAAAGTGATCTCGCCGGTCATCGCAATGTCCTTGCGAACGGCGACGCCCGTCAGGACCGAGACAATCGCCGTGGTCATCCCGACGCCGGCGGACGGGCCGTCCTTCGGAGTCGCGCCCTCGGGAACGTGGACGTGGACATCCTTACGGTCGAAGACCGTCGGCTTGATACCGAGAGAGGGCGCACGGCTTTTGATATACATCTCGGCCGCCTGAACCGACTCCTTCATCACATCGCCCAGCTTGCCGGTCATCGTCACCCGGCCCTTGCCGGGCAACTGCACCGCCTCGATCTGCAGCAGTTCACCGCCAACCTCGGTCCAGGCCAGACCGGTCACGATACCGATCGCATCTTCGAGCTCGGCTTCGCCGAAGCGGAATTTCCGGACACCGGCAAACTTGTCGAGATTGCGGCGGGTGACCGCCACCTTCTCGAGCTTCTTGACCAGAATTTCCTTGATCGACTTGCGGCAGAGATTGGCGATTTCCCGCTCAAGGCTGCGCACGCCGGCTTCCCGCGTGTAATAGCGGACCAGATCGCGCAGTGCGTCGTCAGAGACGGTGAACTCGGATGGCTTCAGCCCGTTCGCCTCGATCTGCTTGCTGACCAGATATTGTTTGGCGATCTCGACCTTCTCATCCTCAGTGTAGCCGGAGATGCGGATCAGCTCCATGCGGTCCAGCAGCGGCTGCGGCATGCGCAGCGTATTGGCCGTACAGATGAACATCACATCCGAGAGGTCGTAATCGACTTCAAGATAATGATCGTTGAAGGTCGAGTTCTGTTCCGGGTCGAGAACCTCGAGCAGGGCCGATGACGGGTCACCGCGCCAATCCGCGCCCAGCTTGTCGATTTCGTCGAGCAGGAACAGCGGGTTGGAGGACTTAGCCTTCTTCATGCCCTGGATCACCTTGCCCGGCATGGAGCCGATATAGGTGCGCCGGTGGCCACGAATTTCGGCCTCGTCGCGAACACCGCCCAGCGACATGCGGACGAAATTGCGTCCGGTCGCCTTGGCGATCGACTTGCCCAGCGAGGTCTTGCCGACGCCGGGAGGTCCGACCAGGCACAGGATGGAGCCCTTAACTTTATCCGTCCGCTGCTGGACGGCGAGATATTCGAGGATACGCTCCTTGACCTTGTCGAGCCCGTAATGATCGGCATCGAGCACGCTTTCAGCGAGCATGATGTCCTTCTTGATCTTGGTGCGCTTGGCCCACGGAATCGACAGCATCCAGTCGAGATAGTTGCGCACGACTGTCGCTTCGGCCGACATCGGACTCATCGTCCGCAGCTTCTTCAGCTCGGCCTTGGCCTTTTCCTTGGCTTCCTTGGAGAATCGGGTCTTGTTGATCCGCTCTTCCAGCTCCGCCAGTTCGTCGCGGCCTTCCTCGGACTCGCCGAGTTCCTTCTGGATCGCCTTCAACTGCTCGTTCAGGTAGTACTCGCGCTGGGTCTTCTCCATCTGGCGCTTGACGCGGTTGCGGATGCGCTTTTCGACCTGGAGAACCCCGATCTCGCTTTCCATCAGGCCATAAACTCGCTCCAGCCGTTCGCTGATCGTCTCAAGTTCCAAAAGCTGCTGCTTTTCCGGAATCTTGAGGTTCAGGTGCGATGCGACTGTATCAGCCAGCTTCGAGGGCTCATCGATCTGGTTGATCGATACCAGCACTTCCGGCGGAATCTTCTTGTTCAGCTTGATGTACTGTTCGAACTGGGCGATCACCGCCCGCGACAGCGCCTCGAGCTCCTGCCCCTGGCCGATGCTGTCTTCCAGTACTTCGGCTTCGGCCTGGAAGAAGTTCGGATTGTCGGTGAAGCTCGTGATACGAGCGCGATGCACGCCTTCGACCAGCACCTTCACGGTTCCGTCGGGCAGCTTCAGCAGCTGCAGAACAGTGCCGATCGTGCCGACCCGATAAATATCTTCGGCGGCCGGGTCATCCTGACCGGCGTTCTTCTGCGTCACCAGCAGAATTTGCTTGTCATCCCGCATGACGTCGTCGAGAGCCTGCACGGATTTTTCCCGGCCGACAAACAACGGAACGATCATGTGCGGGAAAACGACGATGTCCCGAAGCGGCAACACCGGATAGATAGATCCCGCGGCTGTTTTCATCATAAGGTCCCTTCCAAATAGGTCCGGTCGCTGCCACTCGGACACTCGGCCCAGACTCGGGTGACGGGTTCCAGCCTACCCCATTTAGCGGCGATCCGGCACGAACCCTCGCCTCTTAAGATGGCCCGCGCCGAGCCAGCTTCAAGCGACGGCAGTCCTGACACATCATGACCTTAATGTCGGAATGCGAACGTGCCAATCGCCAGAACGGCGGCATAGCCTGCAAAAACCGCGTATATATTAACATTATTCCACCACACGGAAGATAAATGTTCTTTAGTTTCCCAAGTGAATTGCCATCGAAATTCTTTAAACGGATCCTCGGAACCCCTCCCCTACGCGCTCCAGCCGCGGATAAAGCGGCCGGAATCAAGCATCAAGTAGAAGGCATGCAGCGAAGCCGGATTGTCGGTGGCCTGTCTGGGCCGGGTCGGAATTGTTCCGCCGGCGGCAATACCGCCTTGATGTACACATCGCTACCCGTGAAATCGGCTGCGCCAATCTGCCTCAATGCGGGATCATCTGGCGGCAGCCCCTTCAGCCCGCCGCAGCCGCCAGGCCTTCCCGGCCCACGACCACGACCCCGTCACCGGCCTCGACCCGCATATCGGCCGGCGGCCGGTCCACGGTCTTTCCACTACGATGCTTAAGCTGGACGACGAAAAATGCTCCATTCCCACGCCTTTCGATCTCGGCGACCGTCGAGCCGGCAAAACCGCCTGCCTCGTCGGCGACAACGATATCCATCTGAAGGCCGAACGTGTTCAAGGTCCGCTCGAAGTCGCGCGACTTGTCCATGTCACGCGCATAGCGGGCGGTTTCCGGATAGAGAATCATCTCGGCAATGCGTTCAGCTCCGATATGGGTCGGCAGCACAACCTTGTCCGCCCCGGCATGGCGCAGCTTCTTTTCGGTCGAGGGCACCTCGCCGCGCGCGATGATCTCGATCGATCGGTTAAGGCTGCGGGCAGACAACGTGATGAAGACATTGGCCGCGTCGTCCGGCAAGACAGTCGCCAGCGCGCGGGCCCGGTCAATGCCCGCCAGCTTCAGCCCGCCCTCATCAGTCGCATCGGCCTGGACCGTTTGATAGCCCAGATTGCGGGCCTCAGCCGCCCGGCTGTCGCTGCGCTCGAGGATCACGAATTGGGCCGCGCCGGCCTTCAATTCATGAGCCAGCATCTGGCCGATTCGGCCAAAGCCGCAGACAATGACATGGTCCTTGAGCTTGTCGATCTGGCTTTGCATGCGTTTGGTCCCGAACACCAGTTGCAGTTGATTGATCGTGATGAACTGGACCAGCGAACCGGTCAGGAAGATCATACCCGTGCAGCCCAGTACGATCGTCGTCATAGTGAGGTCGCGCAGCAGAGGTGTGGCTATCGGATGCACTTCCTCGTAGCCGACAGTGTAGATGGTCAAAACCACCATGTAGAGGGCGTCATCCAGGTTCCAGCCCGCAGCGGTGTAGCCGGCGGTCGCAAGAACGGTCACGACAAGCATATAGAGAACGGAAATGGTGAGATTGCGCAGCGGTGGGCGAAAGAGATCTTTCATCGGCGCGCGTCGATCACCCTCGGCAGTTGAAAATCGCTAAAATAAAGGCCCGGCAGGTTTCCCGTGCCGGGCCTTATATCACAGAAGTCGATGCTCAAATCAGCTTGCGTCAAGCCACCGCTTCCAGGGGCTTGGGCCGGCTGTCGACGACTTCGTCGACGATGCCGAAAGCCTTGGCCTCATGAGGGTCGAGGAACTTGTCGCGCTCGAGCGCAAGCTCGATCTGCTCCAGGGTCTGCCCGGTATGGACGACATAGATCTCGTTCAGCCGCTGGCGCATCCGCAGGATTTCGCGAGCGTGGATTTCAATATCCGCCGCCTGTCCTTCCGCGCCGCCCGAAGGCTGGTGGACCATGATACGCGCGTTCGGCAAGGCGAAACGCTTGCCCTTTGCGCCGGCCGCCAGCAACAGCGAGCCCATGGAGGCGGCCTGACCGATGCAGACGGTCGAAATGTCCGGCCGGATATACTGCATGGTGTCATAGATCGCGAGACCCGAGGTCACGATACCCCCCGGCGAGTTGATGTAGAAATGAATGTCCTTGTTCGGATTCTCGGATTCGAGAAACAGAAGCTGGGCGCACACGAGGCTCGCGACCGCGTCGTTGACACCGCCCACTAGAAAGATGATCCGCTCCTTCAACAGGCGGGAAAAAATATCGTAGGCGCGCTCGCCGCGGCTGGTCTGTTCGACCACCATCGGCACCATCGTGTTCATCTGAATATCATCGTAAGCCATAGCGCGACTCTTTCCCTAACGTTCAGCCTGCCGCCGTCTCCGTTTCATCGTCCTCGCGGGCGAGTTCTTCGGGCGTAACGGCGCGGTCGGTCAATGTGACCGTACCCAATATATGATCGACAACCTTGTCCTCATAGATGGGCGCGCGCAATGCGTCGAGCGCACGCGGATTTTTTCGGTAGGCGTCGAGCACTTCTCGCTCCTGGCCCGGATAGCGGCGCGCCTCGGCGATGAGGCCGCGATTGAGCTCTTCCTGGGTCACCTGGATGGTGTTGCGCTTGCCGATCTCGCTGAGCAGCAGGCCGAGACGGACCCGGCGCTCGGCGATCGTGCGGTATTCCGCCTTCACCTCGTCTTCTGGCTTCGCCCTTTCTTCCGGCGTTAGTTCGGCCTGGACCTGCTTCCAGATCGACTCGAACTCCAGATCGACCATGCCCTGCGGCACAGGAAAGTCATGCCGTTCGGCCAAGGCGTCCATCAGCGAACGCTTTAGCTTCAGGCGGGTCAAGCGGCCGTATTCGGCCTCGATCTGGTCGCGCGCCGTCTTCTTCAGCGTCTCCATGTCGGTCAGGCCGAGCTTCTTGGCGAACTCGTCGTCGATCTCTACCTTGACCAGCGCGCGCAGTTCCTTGGCAGTCACGACGAATTGGGCCTCTTTCCCGGCCAGTTCGGCGGCGTGATATTCCGCCGGGAAGCTCACGGTGATGGTCCGCTCCTCATCCGGCTTGATCCCGACCAGCTGCTCTTCGAAGCCGGGGATGAAATTGCCGCCGCCCAGTTCCAGCGGATAATCCTTGCCGTCCATGCCCGGACGGGCCTCACCGTCAACCGTGCCCGCGAAATCGATGATCAGCTGATCGCCGTTCTTGGCCGCGCGGGCCTCCTTGACCGGCTCGAATTCCTTATTGCTGTTGGCGATGCGCTCCAGCGCCTCGTCGATCGCCTTCTCCTCGACCGGCGCGACAACGCGCTCGAGGCTGAGGCCGGTCAGGTCCGCTGGCTCGATCTCCGGCAAGGTCTCGACCGCCATCGTATATTCCAGGTCGGTACCTTCGGCGAAGGACACGACCTCGATCTTCGGCTCCAGCGCCGGACGAACGTCATTATCCTGCAGCAGCTTGCTGGAGCTGTC
Source organism: Rhodospirillales bacterium (assembly GCA_028291345.1). Taxonomy (GTDB): domain Bacteria; phylum Pseudomonadota; class Alphaproteobacteria; order BOG-932; family Roseiterribacteraceae; genus BOG-932. Next base: position 8,648 of record JAQGIF010000057.1, read on the forward strand.
CTGCACCGTCTTTTCCAGGACCTCCCCCATGACCGACGAGCCATAGCGCTTCTTCACCAGCGACAGCGGCACCTTACCCGGACGGAAACCCGGCAGCTTGATGCTCTTGCTGAGTTCGGTCAGCCGGCGATCGACATTGGCGCCAATTTCGGTGGCGGGGACGACAACCCGCCATGTGCGGCTGAGCCCTTCATGGGCGGTCTCGGTCACGTTCATAATGCTAAAGCTCGGCTTTCAGTTAACGACGACGCAGTCTTGGCGACAATTCTGGTGCGGGCGAAGGGACTTGAACCCCCACGACTTTCATCACTGGAACCTAAATCCAGCGCGTCTACCATTCCGCCACGCCCGCTTAAGGGTTGAGGCTTTTATAGCATAGGTGAGCGGGGGCCAAGCCTTGTTCGTTTTTGCGTCGTTCTTGCAGAAATCAGAGGTTGCTCATGCCACCATCGATGATGAATTAGCTGCCGACGGTGTAAGCCGACTCGTCGGAGGCGACGAAGACGATGGCGCTGGCGATTTCGGACGGCTGCCCCGAAGCGGCGCGCTGGGATCTGGCTCAATATCCGGGCGGAAACGGCGTCGCGATCGGCCTTGGCCAGGCACAGCTTGCCGTAAAGCGGGGTCGCAACAGGCCCGGGTCCTGACCGCGTTCACCCGGATCCCGGGCCCGATCAATTCACCTGACAGAGTCCGTGTCAGCGAGATCAGTCCGGCCTTACCCGTCGCGTAAATACTGGAATTCGCCATGCCGATGCGGGCATTGATCGAGGTGTTGAGGATAATCGACGCCGGATTTCCCAGGATCGGCAGCAAGGCTTGAAGCAGGAAGAAGGATCCCTTCAGATTTATTGCGATCGAGCGGTCGAACCCGGGGTCGTCCCACTGCTCCAGCGGCCGCAGTTCGGCGATGCCCGCATTGGAAGTTTTCACCACTGTCGTCGCAAAGGAAAGCTTCGCCCGGGCGGCCGAAGCATTGGATACATCGCCGCCGAACGTAACCCGCTATGTCAGCGAACTCGAAGCGTCATTGGGTGCGCGGCTGATGAACCGCACGTCGCGGCGCCCGTCGCTAGCCGAGCGCGGCAAGGCGCTGTACGAGCGCGAACTGGCGATTCTGGATGACGTGGCGGAGGCCGAGACGATCGCGTCATCCTCGGCAATCTAGCTCCGGGGACGGCTGCGGATCAACGCGCCGCTGAGCTTCGGCGTCCAGCACCTGGCGCCGCTCTGGCGGTCCTTCATAGCGCGCTATCCGGACATCAAGCTGGATATCAGCCTGATCGACCGTGTCGTCGACCTGGTCGAGGAAGGCTATGATCTGGCAATCCGCATCTCGCGCGGGGGTCGGCATCATACAACAGCCGACCTTCCTGATCGGCCAGGTTCTGCAGCAGGGGCGGCTAATGCTCCTGCTGCCTCGCTACCGCCTGTCCGACATCGACATATTGGCGACCTATACCAGCCGCCGCCATCTGAGCGCCAAAGTACGCGTGACACTGGATTTCCTGGCGTAGGCGGTTCGTGGCATGCCGCCGTGGGATTGAGAGTCGAGCGGCTAAAGCCGCACCACGATCCTTCCCGTCGTCTTGCTCGCAGCCATCGCCTCAAAGGCTGCCGGTACGTCGGCGAAATCGACGACGCTGCCGATGACGGTGCGGATTTTCTTCTTCAGGTACAGATCGACCAGCTGCCGGGTAATATCCGCCCCCTTGCCGCTGGAGGCAAAGTTCCAGCCCGTATGAGCCTTCATCATCGGCACGGCTGCTTCCGGCGCGTAGGACAGGAGGACCCCGCATAGCTTGAAATTGCCCATGGACAGCGCGCGCGGCACGATGAATTTCTCATCCGCCACACGCTTGTTGGAGGCGAAGCCCATCATGAGATAGCGGCCGTTATAGGCGATGGCGCGGAACGACTTCTCCATCACCGCCTCGCCGACATTGTCGAACACCACATCGACGCCTTTACCGCCGGTCTTCTCCATGACGATCTTGCCGAAATCCTCGGTGCGGTAATTGATCGCCACCTCAGCGCCAAGTTCGCGGCACAAAGCCAGCTTGTCGTCGGATCCCGCGGTTGCGAAGACGCGAGCACCGGCATTGACGGCAAGCTGGATCGCCGCCGAGCCCGCACCGCCGGCGGCGGCATGGATCAGCACGGTTTCCCCGGCCTGGATCTCGGCGCGGTCATGGAGGCCGAGCCAAGCCAGGTGAAACGGGAAGTAGATCGCCGCGGCGTCAGGCATCGGCACCGTCTCCGGCATCTCGAACGCCGCGCCGGCAGGGCAGATTGAATATTCGGCGAACCCGCCATGCGCGCCCTTGGTCGTCGCAACGATCCGCTTAGCCTGAAAAGCTTCCGCCCCCCTGCCACACGCATCGACGATGCCCATCACCTCCATGCCCGGGCTGTAGGGATGCTTGGGCTCAGCCATCATATTGCCGCCCCTGATCCGCTCCAGATCGTTGAGATTGAGCGGAATGCCCATGGCCTTCACCCGGACCTCGCCATCGCCCGGCTCGGGAATGGGTACGGTGTCCAGCACCAGCGCGGCGCGCGGCTCGCCATAGGCATGGGTCCGCCAAGCCTTCATCGTTCCATCGGACATGTCTTTTCCCCAATTGTCTCACAGATGCTTTATTCAGGCTGCAGGTCGAAGCGCTCGATATAGGGGCGGAAGGCCTTGCGAACGACCGCCGGATCGACGCCGTATTCTTCGGGCGAATAGCGGTGGATGCCGTGCTTACCCTGAGGATTGTCGGCGATGAACCACTTCATCCTTGCCGCCCCCTCCTCCGACATCGGCAGGTCGAAGGCCTCATAGATCTTTTCGACGACGGCGAACTGGTCGCGCACGAATTCGGAGAACTTCATGTCGTAGAATACGGCATCGGGATAATCCTTCGCGGCCCGCACCGCGATGGCATGTTCCAGCTTTCCCTTCAACCGCCGGTTCCAGTCTCGGGCAACGTCGAAATTATCGACATGATCGCTGCCCATGGAACGGACCAAGGCGGTCAGGCTGGCATAGGAGGTGAGCGACTTAACCGGGTCGCGGTGGGTAAAGACGATCCGCGCATCGGGATAGGTCCCGAGCAGATGCTCCAATCCCCACATATGTGCGCCGGTCTTCAGCACCCAGCGGTCGCCCTTATGGCCCGACTGCAGATGTTGAAGCTGCTTGTAATGAAAATCATAGACGTGCGCCCAATCGCCCTCGTTATCGACCCAATCCTGATAGGAGGTCACGCGGAACTGATTGTGGAACAGCGGCGTGCACATAGTGTCGCCCATGATGACGACGCATTCCTGGCTCAGCTGTGCGCCCATCGGATGCATCGCCTTGAACTTCTCCCGTCGGAAATCCATGGGCGGAAAACCGGCTTCGGTTTGCGCGATGCGGGGATCAGTCTCGAAAGTCGCCGTTCGCGGCGGTGGCGACGGATAGGTGATCTCCCAGGTCAACGGCGCGCGATTGGCCGGGTCTTGCGCCAATATATCATGGAGGATGGTCGAGCCGGTTCGCCCCAACCCGATGATGAAGACCGGCTTGACGATCTTCTCCTCGGCTATGGCGGGATAAAGCTTGCGGTCGTTGACATAGAGCAGCCGATTGACGATGTGCTGAAGTGCCCGCTCCTTCGCGATATATTGGCCGACACCGTTCAGCTTGGAGTCATTCTCCAAGGAATGGACGAACAGCTTCAAAGGCTCGACGAAGGGTCCGGGACCGAAATCCTCCAGGCCGCCAGTGCGCTGGCGCGCGTCGGCGATGAGGGTATCGGCATCGAAATTCAGGCTGAACTCGCTCACGTAACCTCCCCGGTGGGACCCGCCTAAGATAGGCGGTCCTTCTTTCATGTTTTGAAGGGATAGTAATGAGGCGCACGTCTTGGGAGAAGGAGAATCTCGGAGGTATCACCACGCGATCCCACCGAGGATTCACGACGGTCGCAGGGCGGCGAATGTTTGGTTTGACCTTAAGCGAGCAACGCCGCGAACGGCCGATAGATTACGCTGTCGCCGGCCTTGAGTTCGTCTATGCCGGTCGGTAGGTCAAGAATGCCGTCGGCCCAGGAGAGCGAAGTCAGCAGATTGGAGCTTTGGTCGCGATAGAGTTCGGCGCGGGGTCTGCCGGCCGCCCATATCAGCCGGGCGCGGGGAAACTCGCGGAGCTTCGGCGACTTGGTCACATCGCTGTCCAGAGCCAC
>JAQGIF010000062.1 GCA_028291345.1 Rhodospirillales bacterium
TTCAATGCAAATGTCCGCTTCCACGGTCGATGGAATTCTGAGTCAGGCCGCCGCTATCCTGCAAAGGCAAGGCCGGGAACATCTCGGCCTGCTCGATGCAATCGCGGTCCCGATCTACGCCACCGATGCTGAAGGCGTGATCACCTATTTCAATCCGGCATGTATCGAATTTGCCGGCCGGACCCCTACAGTTAACCAGGATCGCTGGTGCGTTACCTGGAAACTCTATACGGACAAAGGAGAGTTTCTGCCGCACGACCAGTGTCCCATGGCAAGGGCGCTACAGGGCGAGCAGCCGATCCGGGGAGTCAGCGCTATAGCGGAGCGGCCCAATGGAAGTCGGCTGAATTTCATGCCGTTTCCCACGCCTCTGTTCGATAAGGATGGCGCTCTGACGGGTGCCATAAATCTGTTCGTCGATGTGACCGCCGAAAAGAAAGCCGCGCAGCTGCGTGCGGAAGCGGCTAAGTATCGTCGGTTGGCGCTCTTTGTCAGCGATAAAAGGACATTGGACACGCTTGACCTGCTGGCGGCCGAGTGTGAGGAAAAAGCGCTCCAGCTCGATGCCAAGGCCAACTAAAAACCCGAGGTCACTTTAAGGCGTGACCACCCGCCAATAGAGCGCGTGCGATCCGTCGGTCAGATCGAACATGTCGCGGCCCAGCATGTCGCCCGGCTTCTTATCCTGGATATTGGTGTAGACCGGATAACCCTGATAGGCCCATTGCCGGGTTCCGTCGGTGCGTAGCGCGATCGACCAGAAGCCGGAGGCTTGGGCGTCGGCCCCGGCTTTCAGCGGCACCCAGCTATGAGTGCAGTCACCGTCGCAGCCCTGGGTGCCGACAGCGCGCCCGACTGCCGGCGTCGGCGGTGGACCATCATTGACGCTGTAGCTGCCGAAGCTGAAACGGAACTTGTCGCGAGCATAGAGCGTCATTCCGTCCGCCGTCGCCATCACCATGTCGCTGCCGTTGATGCGCGCCGTGACTTCAGCCGGGATGAAATAGCGCCTGAGCGCAGCCGGATGGAATTGCCTATCGGCCAACATGCCTCTGGCGTCGCCGGGCTTCGCGTCGCCGCTGAAGCCATAAAGCGGCTTGCCCCGGAACGCCCATTGCCGGCTGCCGTCGCCACGCACGACGGCGGTCCAGTCACCGACCGCCTTCGCCAGCCCCGCCGCCTGAAGCGGGCGCCAGGTTTTCGCGCAAGCCGCGACGCAGGCCGACTGCCCGGACGCCGTATCCCCGTCGTATGTGTAGAGGGTCATGCCGCGATAATCGACGAACACGTCGCCCTGCGCGTTGTTGATCGGGCGCAAGGTGATCGCCGCCGGCGAGACCACCTCATCCGGCGCCTGCTGGATCGACGCGACCTGCCACTGGCCATTATCGGCGGCCTTGCCATTAACGTCGCCGGGCTTCGTATCCTTGGCGAAGCGATAGAGCGGCCTGCCTTTATAGGCCCACTGCTTCGCACCGTCGGCGCGCGCAACGACCGACCAGTCGCCGGCGGGCTTGGCATCCGCGGGCGCGGCCAGCGCCGGCCAGTTCGTAGCGCAATCGCCGGCGCAAGACGATTGCCCCGGCGGCGTGTCACCAGCGAAAATATAGAGCGCCATGCCGTTGGCATCGGCGAACGTGCCCTGAGTCGCACTGCCCGCCTTTCCCGCCTCCATGGCCGCGATATGCACCGCCGGTTCCACCGTCACGCCGGGCGGCGTGGCCGGGGCGGCGAAGTCGGCAGCGTATAAAGGTAGCGAGAGCAGTGCGACGGAGGCCAGCGCTGCGCTGAAAACCATCCTCCGCATCACGCGATCAATTCCGTCAGAGGACGGGCCGTGCGCATCGAGCCGACGCCCCATGAATTGACCGACAGGCCCAGGCACTGCTGGACGGTCAGCCCGACCCGCGTGCCGGGTTCGCCGTCACCTTTCACATGCAGGCCGGTCTTGATCTTGCCGCTACCCTTGCCGCCCGCCAGGAAGATCGGAATGCTTTCCAGCGTGTGCTGTTTGGCATAGCCGCATTCGCTGAGTGCCATCACGACGGTGCGGTCGAGCAATGTGCCGTCGCCCTCGCGGACATTCTTCAAAGTTTCGAGCAAGGCGGCGAAGGACAGCATGATCTGGTTTTCGAACCAGGCCGCGCCCGGCTGATAGCCGAGCTTGTCGTCGATCGGATCCTCGTGCGTGTGGATATGCTGCGTCGTCGGCTCACCGCCCCTGCGCAGCGAGGACGCGCCATCGCTAAACGAGACGTTCATCACCCGCGTCTGATCGCAGGCGATGGCGTGCGCCAGGATCTGGGCGAAGAGTTTGTGGTTCGCCGCGGCCATCGCGACCTCGGTGCCGGTCGGAATCTCGACCGGCTTGGTCCCGACACTGCAGGCTTCCAAGGGCTGCGGCTTCTGCAGCTGCAAGTCCATCTGCTGCTCGATCTGGCGCAGCGAGGTAAAATATTCATCCAGCCGTGACTTGTCCGCCGCGCCCAATTGCCCAGCCAGCGTGTCGCGCGGCTCCTTGATCGCCGACAGCACGCTCTTTTCCGCCATTACCCGAAGATCGGGCTTAAAGTCGGCGGCATTAGGGTCCTTGAACTCTGGCCCGAACAGACGGGCATAGAGCGCGGCGGGCGAGCCTTCCGAGGCGTTGATGACGCTGTTGCTGCGCCGGCTGATCGTATTGTTGGGATTGCCCATCGCCGACACTTCCAGCGAGCGGAAGCGCGTGTTGGCGCCGGTGGCATCGGCGATCAGCACGTCGAGCGAGGGGTCATTTTCCTTACCGGTCGTGCCGGTCATGATCCCGCGCTGACCCGACACATGGGGCACCAGCCCGTTGCCGTCGAGGAAAGTCTTGAAGCCGCTGAAGATGCTGAGCTGGTCGCGATAGGGCGCTAGCATGGGGAGCTCGTCGGGCATCGCGTAATTCGCGCCGAGCGTCTTCGGCTCCCACCGGCCCGGCGTCAGGCCGCAGCCCCAGAACCAAGTGCCGAAGCGGGTCGGCAGCGGTGCGCCGTCGGCAAGCGCCGTGCCGTTGGCGTTCAGGAAGCAGTCGAGGAACGGCAACGCGACATTGATCGCCGCGCCTGCCAGCATGCCGCGCATGAAGTTGCGCCGCGTCGCCAATCTTTGAGCCACGTTCATTGTCCAACTCCTTGCGCCGAGGCCGAACGGACCGGCTTGGCTTCGCTGTCGGGGCTTACGACCCGGAAGAACACATCGCTGGTCGCGATCCGCCGCATCAGCGGCTGCAGTCGATAGCCGTCGGCGACGAACCCGCTCATCAGGTCGCTGCGCAGCCATTCGGTCTCGCTCTTGGTTGGCGTGCGACCGACCGAATAGGCATAGAGGCGGTTGACAAGGCAGGCCGACGTGGCGGGATGATCGTGTACCGCCTTGCCCAACCCGTCGGCATCGTTGAACTTCACCCCGTCGATCTCGCCGCTGGCGTCTATCGCCGCTTCGTTCTCGCCGGCGCGATAGGTGCCGATCGAATCGAAATTTTCCAGCGCCAACCCGATCGGATCCATCATCTTATGGCAGCCGACGCAGGTCGGCGCCGTCGCATGAGCCGAAAGCCGCTGCCGTACTGTTTTGTAGAGCGGGTTTTTGGTGTCCTGGACCAGATTGAAATTCACGTTGCCCGGCGGGTCGGGAACCTTCTGGCACAAGATCGTCTCGCGTAGTGCCTTACCCCGCAGGGTCGGCGAAGTACGGCCCGGATGGGAATGCAGCGCCAGGAAGCTGATCTGCATCAGGATGCCGGAACGCGGATCGCCCGCCGGGAAGACATAAGGCTGCCAGCCGTCGGGCGTCGCACCCGGCGCATCCTTGGGCACCGGAATCCCATAGACCGCGCCCAAAGGCCGCGACAGGAAGCTGTTCCGCGTGGTGAACAGGTCGCGGTAATCGCCGTTGCGGGTGAGCAGATGGTCGGTGATCGTGCGCAAGGTCTGTTCCTGTGCATCGATCGCCAAGCCGAAACTGTATTTCGGATAGATCGCCGGGTCCTTCGCCAGATTGTCAAACCCGTCGAAGCCGAGCATGTCGGCGAAATAGGCCCGCACACCGGTTTCGAGCCGGGGCGAGGCCAGCAGCCGGTCGACCTGCCCGGCGATGCCCTTCGGCGTGTCGAGGTCGCCATGCTGCGCCGCTGTCAGCAACTCATCGTCGGGCGCGGTGTCCCATAGGAAGAAGCTCAGCCGCGCCGCCTTGGAGTAGGCGTCGAGCGTTTTGCCGGAGGGGCCCTTCTGCGGCACTTCCCAATCGAACAGGAATTGCGGGGCCTGCAGCATGCTGCTCAGCGCGATCTCCAGCCCGGCATAAAAATTGCCGACGATCTTGGTCGCCTCGGCCGAGGCCAGGATCAGCGGCCCCAGCTCATCCTGGGTCGGCAGGCGGCGATAGAGCAGCCGCCCGACCTGTGACAGGAACTGCGCGGCGCATTTATCATCCGGCGCCGTGACAGAGGCCGGCTTGCAGTCGATCAGGCTGTCGCGATGCTGCTTATCGAACACCTGGGCGGCGACGGTTCGCGCCATCTTGCCATATTGCTCGAGGCCGGATTCCGGCACACTGGCCTTGCCGGCGCCAACCTCGATCAGCCCACTCTCGCGGATATCAGGGTCGAACCGGCCGCCGATCTTGATGTCATTGCCGAAAATATCGGCGATCGCATGCTTATATTGCGCCTGGGTCAACCGCCGCAGCACCGGCGGTCCGCCGGCCGTGGCCGCGATGCCATCGCTCTTGTTGCCGCCCTGGCGATCCATCAGGCGCGGTCCGGCGACAACCGCCGCCGCGACGACGACCAGGGCAATGCCGCCCCACAGAATTTTACTCTTACTTGCCACGTGCCATGCTTTCCGTCGCGGGCGTCAACTCGGCGCGCTTATCCGATTCCGTCGGATGGGTGATGAAAGCGGGCACCGCCTCCATCAGCCAAGTGGACGAGATCATGCGGTTTTCCCCCGTCTTCGGATCGGGATCGGCGTCGGCTGCGTTCTTCAGCGCGTAATAAAACCCCGGCAGATCGACATTGTTGGTCGCGTCGACACCCCAGCCTTCCGAGCCGTACTGCCAATAGAATGGGAACCAGGCGTGATAGCCGCCGACATAGCCTTTCAGGCTGCCGTCGGGCGCGATCCTGATCCGCATCCGCGCCTGCTTGAAGTGGAATTCCTGGATCCAGAACGGGTCGCCGAGCATGTTCATGTCGAAATCGTCGGTCGTCAGCACGCCGTCCTTGACCTTGCCATGCACGACATTGTGCCAGCGCGGGTTGGGGTCGGAGGTGAAGGTCAGGTTGGTCTCGACATTGCCGCCGCTATCCTTGGTCGGCGCCTCGAAGGCGCGGGTGATGGTGACGGTCACGTCGGGGCTGTTCTGCGGGTCGGTCATGCCGTCGATCTCGACCAGCCAGGCCGGCATCTGCTCATACAGCACGTTCCAGTAATTCAGCTGCAGCGGCGGACGGTCGGTCAGCGTGTGGGTCTTCAGCTCGTTGATGCAGCCGATGACGCGGTAAAGCTGGTTGTCGACGCCCTTCTCCCCGGTGTCGGGGTCGGTGAAGTCGCCTTTCTTGTTCTTGCCGTCCAGATCGAAGCCATAGCCCATCGGCCCTTCGACCAGCTTCAGATGCGGGTCGGGCATTGAGGTCGGGATGGCATAGACGTCGGCCGGCTTGCCATTGATGCGCCCGCGCATCTGCGCCACCGGGATGGTCTTCTGCGCCTGCGACAGGTCGAGGAATTCGTTGATATATTTGTCGACCTCGGCCTTGGGCAGGCCGCTTTGCGTCAGCTCACGTCGGTAATAGATTTCCGGCCCGTCATTGACACCATGGGGACAATCGCGGTTCTGCGGGTCGGCATATTCGGCCTGGTTGAACCAGCTGACGACGAAGCCCTTCGTCTGGCCGGCCATCGCCGACGGCGCGAACGCCGCCAGCAACGCGAGCGCCGCCAAAGGGCTCCGCATCCCGCTCCTTCTCCACCGTCTATCTGGCATCACGATATCGGCCATGATTGGCTCCTCCCAGACCGAGACATTTCATTTTTTAAAGGATACAGCGGTTGAGCGCGAAGTTCCAGCGCCTTAAAGCTCTCGCATTTCCCTGTTTCGCTGGAAACTTCCTGGCAGCGGTGAGTGTGGAAATAGGGAATCCCTTTCGGACGTCCGATCCATGTCGTATCGTTTATCGATACTTTACCAATAAAATATGTTTCCCGGTCGCACGGCGACCAATAAGCGGGGGGAATGAAATGACCGCAGTCAACGCGACGAGAGCCGCAGGGGAACAACGCGCAAATCGACCGCGTCCCGCGGAACAGCGTCACGGGTCGCATCGTAAGGGCGAGCATGTGCGGCTGCTGATCGACACGCTCAAGCGTCTATTCCGCGCCCGCGGCCTCACTTATCGCGATATCGCTGCCGGCATGTCGGTCAGCGAGGTGACGGTAAAACGGTGGTTCTCCAGCCAGAACATGACCTTACGCACGGTCGAGGATCTGTGCGATCTGGCCGATATCACGCTGGCCGACCTGATGGAGTTGGCAACCCGGGACAGCGATACGCGCCTCAAGCGCCTGTCCATGGAGCAGGAGCAGGCACTGGCCGAAAGCACCCTGCTGACCTTTATCTTCGCGCTGCTGCTGAACGGATGGTCGGCGGAAGAACTTCGGCGGGAATGCGAAATCGAGGAGGCTCTACTGGTCCGCTACCTCGTCAGGCTCGACCGGCTGAGGCTCATCGATCTGCTGCCCGGAAACATCGTCCGGTTGCTGACCAAGCGGGATATCGAATGGCGCCGGGATGGTCCGGTGCGCCGGATGTTCAGCCTGTATGTCCGGCAATATCTAGACGACATGGACTTCAACGACCCGGACGCACTGTGGGTGGCTGACAGTGTCAGGCTTTCGAAGGACGCACTCGTCCGGCTGCAGGCTATGTTCACCGACTTCCAGCGAAACGTGCGTGCGCTGGCCGACGCCGACCGGTCCCAACAAGGTGGCGATAAGTCCTGGTACTCGGTTTTGGCCGCGGCCTGCCCTCTTACCTTCAAATTCGAAGGGCTCGTAGAGCATGAGAGGGTCCGACAGGCCTAAGCGAGTCTATCGGAGCGCAAGACGTTTTCTTACGATCATTTGTCGTTAGTAAAAAAAATGATCCGCCATTCAATAAGGCCCCCAGCGCTTATTCTGCCGGCGTTTGCGGAATTCATCGCTCCACCGGTCGGGCGGATATGAAACTGACCAGATAAAGTATCAAAAAACGATACGATGCGGATGGGGCGGACAGCGCATAGATCGTATTTTATGGTTCCAAAAGAAGCTGCTGGACTCTGAGGAAGAGACTCCGGGGAGCATAAGAAATTACCACGCACGGCGATGTCACGCCGATACGCGCATGGTTCGGTTAATCATTTTGGGGAGGATAAATATATGTCAGTTCGGATTCCGTTGGCGCTCGCCTGTTCGGTCAGCCTCGTTTCCCTCTTTCCGGCAACACAGGCAGCCGCGCAGACCCAGGCCCAGGCCGCCGCAGAACAGGGCGGCGGTCTCGAAGAGATCGTCGTCACCGCCCGCCGCCGCGAGGAAAGGCTGCAATCGGTGCCTGTGGCGATCACGGCCTTCACACCGAAGGACCTTGAGGAAAAAACGATCGAGAGCGCGTCGGACCTGCAGCATTACGTCCCCTCGCTGGCGACGTCGCAGCAGACCCGCGACGAGCAGGTCTTCTATCTGCGCGGTCAGGGGCCGAATGGCGGCCAGGGCGGCGCACCCGGCGTCGTCACCTATTTCGCCGAAGTGCCGTTCTATGGATCGGGGCCCGGCATTTATTTCGATCTGGATAATCTGCAGATTCTGCGCGGGCCCCAGGGTACGTTGTTCGGGCGCAACACGACAGGCGGCGCTGTCCTGTTCGAGCCCAAGCGCCCGACCAATGCCTTCGAGGGATATATCGAAGCCTCATTCGGCGACTACAACCTGCATGAGGAGCAAGGCGCGCTTAACATCCCGATCATCGACGAAAAGCTGCTCGTCCGCGCCGCGTTCGATATCGATCAGCGCGATGGTTTCACGCACGACATAACGACCAACAAGGATCTCGATAATCGCGACTATTGGTCGTTCCGCCTGGGCGTTACCTGGCGCCCGACCGACGATTTCGAAAATTACCTGGTCTATGACTCGCTCTATTCCCACACCAACGGCACGGGTATCGAGCTTCAGGCGATCAATAACGATCCTTCGACCACTTTTGTCCAGACTTTCGGTCCGGCGGCGGGGCCGGCGGCGCTGGCGATCCAGAATGCGATCGGTCCACGCGCCGTCCAGACCACGCCGGGAGAACCGGCCGGTCTCGACAAGACCTACAGCTATGGCATCACCGACGTCGCCAAGTACGATCTAACCGACGACATCAGCATCAAGAATATCTTCGGCTATCGCCAGCTCAGGAACCTGCTGCGCTATGACATCGATGGGACCGCACAGCGGGTCATCGATTTCATCACCCCCAACGGCTGGAACCTGAGTAACGAACAATATACTGAGGAACTCCAGTTCCAGGGTAAGTCGCTCGGTGGACATCTGAGCTGGATCGCCGGCGCCTTCGGCGAGTTCCTGCATCCCGCTGGCTTCTCGCAAGCCGTGCTCGGCGCGACGACGGCGATCCCGGTCGCCCCCGGAATTTCAATCCCGGTTCCGATCACCGTATTCTCGAATGCCCAGGGACAGAATGCCCTGGGTCCGGAAGGGATCACCGAACGGACACAGGCCGTCTTCCTCCAGGGCACCTATGATCTCGGCGGCGTTTCGGACATGTTGCAGGGGCTGAAATTTACGGCAGGTGCGCGCTATACCTGGGACTACACGTCCAATTCCAACTTCCAGACCGTCGATATCGGACCGTTCCCGACATTTTTCGGAATCCCGGGAAATCACGCGGTCCTACCCTGCAACCCTTGCATCTATCAGAGCCATCAGTTTCAGGCGCCGACCTGGACCGCGGGTCTCGATTATCAGATCACGCCGGACACGCTGCTCTACGTAAAGGGCAGCCGCGGCTTCAAAAGCGGCGGCTTCAACGGCGCCGGTTCGCCGCCCTTCCCAATCAAATATGAATCGGAATATGTGACGGACGTCGAAGTAGGCATGAAGGCCGATTGGGACATCGAGGGCGTGAAGCTACGCACCAATGTCGACGGCTTCCACGATGTTTATCGCAACGCCCAGCGCTCCGTCGGCGTTCTGCTGCAGCTTGTGCCGCCGCCCTCGCCCAAGCAGGCGACCACCTTGATCGCCAATGGTGACGCGACGATCGAGGGTCTGGAATTCGAAGGTACGGTGATCCCGTTCGATGGGTTGGAGCTGACGGCGAGCTGGTCCTACGTCCACGCACGTTATGACAAATTCGTCATCCCGAGCGTCGGTGACGCGACCGACCTGCCCTATCCGTTCACACCGAAGAACAAGTTCGGCTTTACCGGGCGCTATCGTCTACCGTTCGTTCCGGAAGACTTCGGGACGGTGGATTTGATTGCAAGCTATGTCCATACCGGCCGGACCCAATACGCCACGTCTGATATCGAGCCGTTCGGCAACGAACCCGGCTACGGACTGGTCGACCTCAACATGCAATGGAACAATATCTTCGGTCAGCCGATCGACGCGATCTTCTTCATGACCAACGTGGCTGACAACCTGGTCAAGCTGGGCAATTACGGCATCTTCAACTCCACCGGCACGGTCTCCGTCGTCTATAACGAGCCGAGAATGTGGGGATTTAAGCTGAAATACCGCTTCGGCGGCCCGTCCGAGCCGGAAGAATCCCCGGCGGCTTACGTTCCGCCGCCGGTGGTCGCCCCGGCTCCATCGGTGCCGAAGAGCTATCTGGTTTTCTTCGACTTCAACAAGTCGGACCTGACGCCCCAGGCGCTGACGATCGTCGACCAGGCCGCGCAGAATGCCGGCCCGGCCCATGTGACCAAGCTTGAGGTCACAGGCCATACGGACACTGTCGGTTCGGACGCGTACAATATGCGCTTGTCCCGCCGTCGCGCGGAATCGGTCGCGGCTGAGCTGGAGAAAGACGGCATTCCTTCTTCCGAGATCGAGATCATCGCCAAGGGCAAGCGCGACCTTCTGGTCCCGACCGCCGATGGCGTACGGGAGCCGCAGAATCGGCGTGTCCAGATCGTCTATGAGGGCGGCGCGACCTCGTAACGGGAAGCTAACACCACTCTCCCGCTTCACGGGATAGCGTGGCACGAAGTGCCGGGTGGGGGTGCAAGGGCTTTATTCCTGCACCTGCACCCTCTCGCTTCGCGGGCTCCTCCCTCTCCCGTTTAACCGGGAGAGGGTTTCTTTTTGCGCGCCTGATAAACATTTAGGCTTTGCAGTACGGCCATCCGGCCTAGTAGCTTGGCGGCGGCACGCGGAAACAGCGAATAGACGATGGCGGCCCGGGGACAGTAG
>JAQGIF010000161.1 GCA_028291345.1 Rhodospirillales bacterium
AGTTCGCAAGTTCGTCAATAATCGGATCTGAGGGAAGCCATGATACTGCACCAGCCTAACCTGCTACTGCCCTCTATCGCGATCTTTGTCGCGGTCGTCTGCGCAATATATGGCATTGCCACGTTTATTCTGACGGATAATCGCTTGCGGCGGCTGGAGTCCGGGACGCCCGTGGCGGCCGGAGTGTCGATCCGCAAAGGCGGTTCCCTGCTCGAACGCCTAGCATCGCGCTCACTCGGAAGCAGGCTGGCCCCGAGCGACGAGCGTGAGCGAGCGAGCCTGAAGCTCTGGCTCATTCGCGCCGGTTATGATTCGCCGGCGGCGGTTCAAGCCTATTACGGTATTCGGCTGATACTGGCCTTCGGCCTGGGTGTCGCAGCCCTCTCGATCATCCCAATTGCACTTCCTCGGCAACAGGCGAACTCGATGCTGCTCACGGGTGCGCTGTTGGGGGGAGTGATCGGCTTCATGGCGCCGGTTGTCTGGATGAGCCGACGGAAAGCAGTTCGGCAGCGGCAGATTCGTGAAGGTTTGCCGCACATCATTGACCTGCTTCTGGTCTGTACCGAAGCGGGGCTCGGTCTCGACACGGCGATCGCCAGGGTTGGAGAAGAGTTCTCTACCAGCCAACCAGTTCTCGCCGAGCAGCTGAACCTGATCAGTTCAGAGTTACGGGCGGGCCGACCGAGAGCCGTCGCCTTCAGGGGCTTTGCCGATCGCGCCGGTGTGCAGCAGGTCAGCTCGCTGGTCAACCTGCTGGTTCAATCCGATATGCTGGGCACCAGCATGGCGGGAACCTTGCGGGTCTTTTCCGCCGATATGCGGGATCACCAACTGCTCAAGGCCGAGGAGCTCGCGCAAAAGGTCAGCGCGAAGCTGTCGATCGTGCTGGTTGGGTGCTTCATGCCCGCTTTGATCATTGCCATCATCGCACCGATCATCTTCCACATTGTCGCAACCTGGCAGGACATACCGATGTGAGAAACCCACTCACACCCATTCTTCTGGCGGCGGTTACCCATGGTTAGCTTTCCCGCGGTCCTAATGGCGGCCGTGGTCGCGGCGCCGGCTGTCGCGGTCCTCCTGCGGCTGGAGAAGACCCTTCCCATCGCCGACGCCGCTTTTTTTTGGCCGTTTCGTTTTCATGGGGATAAAGGAAATCAAGAATGAACAATTCTACCGCCGCTGTTCGTATGCAGGGAACAAAGGGCGAGTGGCTGACCCGGATCGGCGTGTCGGCCTGGTTCTTTGCCTTGGCCTGCTTTTCCGTCGTTCAAATCCTGGCGACCAAGGCGACCGCGCTCGATACTCTCGGCTGGGCTCGGCTGATTTCCACCATCAGCCTGTTTAGCTTTTTCCTGATGATCGCGTGGCTGACCGTGGTTCGGCCACGCCCACTGGCGCAGGCGCGCGGCTGGTTGCCCCGGGTCGCCGCCCTACTCGGCACATGGCTCTTCTTGATAGGGACATTTTTTCTGCCGCACCGTACCGACCTCGGCGTCACCACATTATTGCTTTCGGCCGCTCTAATACTGCTCGGCGACATTCTCGCCGTCGTTATTCTACGACGGCTCGGCAAATCCTTCAGCATCATGGCCGAAGCCCGCAAACTCGTCACCGCCGGCCCCTATTCGGTCGTCCGGCATCCGCTCTATGCCGCTGAGGAGCTTGCAGCGCTTGGCGCCCTGATCCAATTCGCCTCGCTCGAAGCCGTGCTCCTGTTCATGGTGCAATTTGGTTTTCAGGTGCTGCGCATGCGGAATGAAGAGTTGGTGCTCCGCCAGACTTTTCCCGCATATTCCGCCTACATGGCCCGCACACCGCGTCTCATTCCGGGCGTCTGGTGATTTGCATGGCGGGGCTTCTCGACAGTGTCCTTGCCTTCTGCACTCCCGCCATTCTTTTCACCGCGGCGATTGTCGCGGGCCGGCTGATCGAGCGTTTGCGGCCCGTCGAAACGGATCACCCCGTTTCCGCGATCGTCATCGACTATAAGCTCGCGGCCCTAAATTTTTTCTTGAACTCCGGCATGTCTCTGCTCCCGGGCATATCCGCTGCCATGGTTCTTGGCACGACCGGAAGTGGGTTCATCCACCTCAAGGCGGACGGCTGGTGGTTCGTTCCCTCGCTGCTGATCTACCTCCTGACCCTGGATCTTCTGCTGTATGGCTTTCATCGGGCGCAGCATGAAATCCCGATCCTCTGGGCGATGCACTCATTGCATCATAGCAGCGATACCCTGAGCGTCAGTACCGGAGCGCGTCATTATTGGCTGGAAGCGACATTAAGACGTCTGTTCTTATTTCCGCTTACGGCGTTTATTTTCTCCGTGCCGGCGGTCGTGTCGACGACTGCGGTTCTCCTATATTTTGTCGTCGATGCCTGCGCTCATCTGAATGTTCGCATCTCTCTCGGACGCTTCGCCCTTTGGGTGAATAATCCGCAATATCACCGGATTCATCACTCCGTGCGGCAGGAGCACGCAAACAAGAACTTCTCGGATTTGCTGCCGCTTTGGGATTTAGTGTTTGGGACAGTATGGCGGCCGTCGCCAGACGATTGGCCGGCGACAGGTCTAGCGACCTTGGAAAAGCCATCCAGCATCTTCGAAGGCCGTGTCTGGCCGTTGCGCCGGCAGCTCCGCCCCCGGCAGGTTGGGAGATAATCCGATGCTCGAATTGCTGGATATTGACTGGCGACGGTTCCTGGCCATGTGCGGCACGCTTGGCGCGGTGGTCTTGATCGCGCGCCAACTGGAAAGGAAATGGCCCGCCGAGTTGACCCAGCCCCGTTCCGAAGTTCTCATGGATTTTAAGCTGGTCGCCGTCACCTTCTTCATGAACTGGCTCAACAAGCCGATCGCAGCTTTGTCAACTATCTCGCTGATCAACGCTTCCGGTGGCGGCCTGATTACACTTCGCTCCGACACATGGTGGGGTTTCGCTTTCTCGCTCGTCACCTTCACGGTGGCAAACGACCTCTACAGCTACTGGAGCCACCGGCTTTCGCACGTCGTACCGGC
>JAQGIF010000164.1 GCA_028291345.1 Rhodospirillales bacterium
CCGCCGCGCTCAAGGTGCGTGCGGCCGAGGATGGCTGGAACAGCCGCGACCCGGGTAAGGTCGCGCTCGCCTATACTCCGGATAGCCGCTGGCGCAACCGCGCGGAGTTCCTTCAGGGCCGCCCGGCGATTGAGGTGTTCCTGACCCGCAAATGGAATCGGGAACTCGACTATCGCCTGGTCAAGGAACTCTGGGCCTTCCACGAAAACCGCATCGCCGTGCGGTTCGCCTATGAATGGCATGACGATAGCGGCCATTGGTTTCGCAGCTATGGCAATGAGAATTGGGAGTTCGCAGCGGACGGGCTGATGCGGCTGCGTATAGCCAGCATCAACGATCTGCCGATCGCCGAGAGCGACCGCAAGTACCATTGGCCCCTCGGCCGACGGCCGGACGGATCTCCATCGCTCACCGATCTCGGACTGTGAGGGCGCATCGTGGAAGCGGCGATCGGCTATTCCAGCGATGTCGGTTTCACCCCATCGGCTAAAGCCATACAGTCGCGCAAAGCTTCACGCCCATTTCACGCGCGGATAGAGGGGAGCGGCTCCTGACAAAGTGTCATCACACAAGACCTGGCTGACTTCATAGCCATGCAGACCAGCGACTTTCCCGGTACCGCGAGCCGGAATGGGCAGTCTTATATCCAGCACTGCGGCGGACCTCCCGGCTTCATGCATGTCCTGGAGGACAAGGCCATCGGCTTCGCCGATTTCGCCCACAACCGGCAGTTCATCACCCAGGGCAATCTGGCCGACCCCCGAAGGCCTATCTGGTCCTGATCGACTATGCACATCGTCGGCGGATCAAGATCTGGGGCGTGGCGAAGGTGGTCGAGGGTGATGCCGCCCTGACGGCGAAGCTGATGCCGGCGGGCTACAGAGCGCGCCGGAAGAGGTGATCCTGTTTACCGTCAAGGCCTGGGATATGAATTGTCCGCAGCATGTACGGCAGCGTTTCGAGGCTGCGGACGTCGCCGTGGCCCTTGCGGACCGGCACAATATCATTCTAGCGAGACCGGCGGATCTCCGACCTCGAAGCCGACGTCCGGCGGCTCGCAGCCTGACCTCAGGAGCGGCGCAGCCGCCTTTTCTTGGGCACGAGCTCATCCTCGCGCAGCACGATATCCTCAGATTCGCAGCAGTCTTCCCACTTCTTATAGGTGACCGCCTTGTCGTAATCATGGGTATGGATGATCGCGTCATCCTGCACTTCCCAGCCCTCTTCCCGTGCGGCGACTTCATAGGGGCAGGGATGTGTGATGTATTCCCGCAGGCGGTCGACTTCCTCGGGATATTTGAGGAAGAGCCGCACATAATCGATCGCTTCGACCAGCTTCTTACGGTCTTCGACCAACCCGGTGCGGGCGAAATCGATCAGCGGCTCGGATGTGGCGACCTTGCCCCATCGGGCCGCAATGTCCCGCGCTTCATCTTCGCTAATGCTCATCGTCCGATATGCTCAGTTAAACAGAAGTCCGTCTGGCGGCGCTATAAATAGTCCGATCTCCACTAGATCGAAAGCCCCAGGAACGACGCAAAGTTCCAATTCCCGAAAACGTCGGGGCGCTATAAGAGCGCAGGGCCGGACTGCAAGGCTGTTTCCAGCCGCTCCCAGGCAGATTGGTT
Source organism: Rhodospirillales bacterium (assembly GCA_028291345.1). GTDB lineage: Bacteria > Pseudomonadota > Alphaproteobacteria > BOG-932 > Roseiterribacteraceae > BOG-932. The sequence goes on from JAQGIF010000164.1 coordinate 1,629, forward strand.
ACATGGGATGCCGAAGCGCAAAGCGCTAGGCCTCGCCGGAAACGGCCGGGTCAGTATGCCCGCGCGCCCCAGCCTGTCGAACCAAATGCCTGCAGCCGCGCATTCGGCGAAGCGGAACAGCGGTGTGCCGCCGGCCACGGTAAATCCTGCACGGACGATCAGTGTGTCCAGGCGCCTCTTATCTTCGTTCAGACGCTGAACTGTTCCCGTTAGCCATGCTTTGTCAGCCAGCGCCCTGCGGCCGACCTGGATTGCCGGGCCGGAAATCGCCCATGGCCCCAGCGCGCTCCGCAGGCGAGCGCCGATGTTCGGTGATGCTACGGCGAAGCCGAGACGCAGGCCGGCAAGGCCGTATGTCTTGCCGAAGGAGCGCAATACGATCGCGCCGGTCTTCGGCAGGATGGGAATGAGGCTCGCCCCCGGCCGAATTACGTCCATGAATGCCTCGTCGACGACGAGCAGCCCGCCGCGCGCCGCCAAGATTTCGGCAATCGCGGCCAATTCTGCCGGCGCGACGGTTCTGCCGTCGGGATTGTTCGGGTTCACGATCACTCCGGCATCGCAACCTCCAAGATCCGCCAGGGTACGCGCCGCGACGACCTCCGCCCCGGCTGCGCGCCAGCTTTGTTCATGCTCGCCATAGGTCAGGCCGAGAATCGCGACGCGCCGCGCGGGAAAAAGGCGGGGCAGCCATTGGATGATCGCCTGAGTTCCCGGCGCGGGCACGATGTCCGGCGCCTGATCGGCGCCATAGGCCGTGCGCGCGACCGCTTCGAGTGCGGCGATATCCGATGGCTCGGGCAGCCGCGCCCAAGCCGATTGTGCGATATCGCCGATAGGGTAGGGCACGGGATTGATTCCGGTGGACAGGTCTAACCAAGGCTCGGGCGCGTTGGGGAACAGCCGCCGGGCAGCATTGAGGTTTCCGCCGTGATACCATGGTCCGCCATGATCCCATGGCGCGTCCGCAACCTCCGCTATCGTCGCCAGACTATCCATGCATTCAGTTTCCAATGTCGAGCTGGCCGCCGCCGCCCTTCTGGTGGAGGCGGCAATCGGCTATCCGGCCTTCATCTACCGCGCCGTGGGTCACCCTGTCACCTGGATGGGGGCGCTGCTGGCCGGGCTGGAGAAGCGTCTGAATCGGGAAAATGCCCCTTTTGCCCGCCGCTGCCTGTCAGGCACTGCCACGCTCGTGGCCTTGCTTGCCGTTACCATCGGCGTTGCCTCGGTCTTCGATCGGGCGACGTCGTTCGGTTGGGTCGGCATTGTGCTGCGGATTCTGGCCGCTACGAGCCTGCTCGCCCAACGCAGCCTCTACGATCATGTCCGCGCGGTCGCGGACGCGCTCGAAAAGAACGGGCTCGCGGCCGGACGCAAGGCGGTCTCGATGATCGTCGGCCGTAACCCGGATCGGCTGGACGAGGCCGGCGTCGCCCGCGCGGCCATCGAAAGCCTGGCCGAAAATTTCGCCGACGGCATCGTCGCCCCAACATTCTGGATGGCCGCCGCCGGAATACCGGGGGCGGCGCTCTACAAAGCGGCGAACACTGCGGACTCGATGATCGGCCATCGCACCCCACGCTACGCCGCCTTCGGCTGGGCGGCGGCGCGGCTGGACGATCTACTGAACCTGCCGGCTTCGCGCCTTGCCGCCCTATTCATTGCATTGGCCGCCGCATTGGCCGGCGGATCGCCCGGCGGAGCGTTCCGCGCGGTATGGCGCGGCGCCTCCCGCCACCGCTCGCCCAATGCCGGCTGGCCGGAGGCGGCGATGGCGGGCGCGCTTGGCCTGAAACTGGCGGGGCCGCGGGTTTATGGCGATGAAACCGTAGACGACGCTTTCATGGGCGATGGCCGCCTCAAGGCCACGGTGGCCGATATCCGCAAGGCGTTGCGGGTCTTTCAGACCGCATGCATTCTGCAATGGCTGCTGCTGGCGGGGCTTTGTTTTATCTTGCGAGGGTAAACAGCCGGTCGAGATCGACATGACCGGCAAGATGCTCGCCCAGCGCATCCAGCACCCGGTCGATTTCCGCCTCGTAGCTGAAACCGCTCACACTTCCGCCCAGCCACGAAAGCCAGGCGGCGCGCTGCGCGTCGTCCGCGAACAGTCCATGGACATAGGTCGCGCGGATATAGCCGTCGACTGACGTCGCGCCGTCTGTCCTGCCATCGGCGAAGCGAAGCAGGGGCCGCGCGCAATCAGCACCGCCGGTTCGGCCGACATGCATTTCATAGCCCTGGAACGGCGTGCCGTCCGCGATCGACGTGCCTGTGATTTCCGTCAGTGTCTTATCGCTGGACAGCACCGTTTCCACTTCGAGCAGACTCAGCCCGGGTTCGCTGCCGGCGGGGCCTTCGATCCCATTCGGGTCGGCGACAACCCGGCCCAGCATCTGATAGCCACCGCACAGGCCAAGCACCCGCCCGCCGCGCCTGACATGGGCCTGAAGGTCGATGTGCCAGCCATTGCTCCGGAAATCCCGCAGGTCTGCGAGCGTCGCCTTCGACCCCGGCAGGATCACGAGGTCGGCGTCGCCCGGCAGCGGCTCACCTGGCTGGACCATCACAAGCCGCACCGACGGCTCGAGCTTCAGCGGGTCGAAATCGTCGAAATTCGCGATATGCGCCAGCCTGGGAACGGCGATGACAATTTTCCCGCTTGAACCGGTGCCGCGTTTGTCCAGCGCCACCGCGTCCTCCGCCGGTAACCGGCCGGCATCGGGGAAGTGCGGGATCAGGCCTAAAGCCGGCCAACCGGTATGACCGGTGATGATGTCCATGCCTGTCGAAAACAGGGCCGGGTCGCCGCGAAACTTGTTGATCAGGAAACCGGCGATCATCGCGCTGTCCGCCGGATCGACCACCGCCTTGGTGCCGACGATCTGGGCGATGACGCCGCCCCGGTCGATATCACCGATTAGGATCACGGGCACGTTCGCCGCTCGGGCAAAGCCCATATTGGCGATGTCGCCCAAACGCAGATTGACCTCCGCCGCGCTGCCTGCGCCTTCGACCAGCACGATGTCGGCCTCGGCCTTCAGGCGCTGGAAACTCTCGGTGATCTTCGGCAGCAATCCAGGTTTCATCGCCTGGAACTCCCGCGCCATTGCATTGCCGACGACCTGCCCTAACACGACGATCTGCGAGCCGACATCGCTTTGCGGCTTCAGCAGCACCGGATTCATATGGACCGACGCCGGCACAAGGCAGGCCCGCGCCTGCAGTGCCTGTGCCCGGCCAATCTCGCCCCCGTCGGCGGTGATGGCGGCATTGTTCGACATATTCTGCGGCTTGAACGGCCGCACCGTCAGTCCCCGATTGGTCAGCGCCCGGCACAGTCCGGCGACGATCAGCGACTTGCCGACATCCGATCCGGTGCCCTGGAACATCAGAGCCTTGGCCCCGTGGCCCATCAGAACTCGATCCCGACCTGCGCCTTCACCCCGGCGGCAAAATGATGTTTCACCAGCCCCATCTCGGTCACCAGATCGGCGATGGCGATCAGTTCCGGCTTCGCGTTGCGCCCCGTCACCACGATGTTGAGATCCTCGCGGCGGTTGCCCAACGCGGCAATAACCGCATCGAGCGGCAGATAGTCGTAACGCAGCGCAATGTTCAGCTCGTCCAGCACCAGCAGGCGGATGGCGGGATCGTCCATCAGCTTGCGCGCCATACCCCAAGCCCGCGTGGCGGCGGCGATATCGCGCTGGCGATCCTGCGTCTCCCAGGTGAAGCCTTCGCCCATCGTGTGCCACTGGATAAGCTCCGGAAACCGCTCCAGCGCGTGCTTCTCGCCCGTATCCCAGGCGCCCTTGACGAACTGCACCACCCCGACCGGCCAGCCATGGCCCAGCGCCCGCAGCACCAGCCCGAAGGCCGCAGTCGATTTGCCTTTACCCGGCCCGGTATTGATCATCAGCAGCCCTTTGGACGTAATCGTCTTGGACGCGACCTCGGCGTCCTGCACCTGCTTGCGCTTGGCCATCTTTGCCGCGTGGCGGCGGTCGGCATCGTCGGGTTCTGTCATCTGTGGTCCGTTATCAATCGGGCGATCCAAAGAACATGTAATCGGGCCGCGCGGCAAGCAACGCTTCGCAAAAGTTGACAGCGTGACCCGACCCGCCGCACACAAGAGGCTGGTCCGAAGGTCCCTCCGGCAGGAGGGTGAAACGGGAATGCGGACGGCGCCGGTAACCGGGGCCGAGACCGCAGCTGCCCCCGCAACTGTATGTGGTTAGCCGAACGCCGGAATTGCCACTGAAGACGACCTAGGTCGAATTCGGGAAGGCGGCGCAAGGCCAGGATCCACAAGCCAGGAAACCGGCCGGCGGACCAGATCTGACGCGACGGGCGGGGTGCCCCGACGCGGAGCCGCTGGTCCTGTATCGGCGCGCCCGGCTTTGCACCCAGCTTTGAGGAGTTTGGAATGCAGCCAATGGCGAAGATACCGGTCACCATCGTCACCGGGTTCCTGGGGTCGGGCAAAACGACCCTAATCCGCCATGTGCTGGAAAATGCCAAGGGCCGCCGGCTGGCGCTTATCATCAATGAGTTCGGCGATGTCGGTGTCGATGGCGCGATCCTCAAATCCTGTGGCATCGACACCTGCCCTGAAGAAAATATCGTCGAACTCGCCAATGGCTGCGTATGCTGCACCGTGGCCGACGATTTCATCCCGGCAATCGAGGCGTTGCTGGCGCTGGTTCCCCGTCCCGAACATATCGTCATCGAAACTTCCGGGCTGGCCCTGCCCAAGCCGCTGGTCAAGGCGTTCGACTGGCCCGATATACGCACCCGCGTGACGGTCGACGGCGTAATCGCGGTGGTCGATGGCGCCGCCGTGGCGGCGGGCCGCTTCGCCGACGATCCGGTCAAGCTGGCGGCCCAGCGCGCGGCCGACAGTTCGATCGACCATGAGAACCCACTGGAAGAGGTCTATGAGGACCAGCTGCTGTGCGCCGATCTCGTCGTGCTGAACAAGGCCGACCTGATGACCACCGAGATGATGCAGCGCGTGTCAGCCGAAATTCACGCGACCGTGCCCCGCGCGGTGAAGATCGTCGAAACCCGTGAGGGCCGTATCGACCCTGCCATCCTGCTAGGGCTGGGCGCAGCGGCGGAAGACGATCTTGCCCACCGCCCATCGCACCACGACGCGGAGGAGGGGCACGATCACGACGATTTCGAAAGCTTCGTCGTCGATATTCCCGCCACTTCGGACCCGGCGGCACTGCTTACCCGATTCGCAACGGTAGCCGAACATCATGACGTGCTGCGGATGAAGGGCTTCATCGAAGTGGTCGGCAAGCCGATGCGGTTGCTGGTCCAGGGTGTCGGCCAGCGCTTCCGCCAGCAATTCGACCGGCCTTGGGGCGCGGGCGAGGACCGGCGCGGCCGTCTAGTCGTGATCGGCGAAAAAGGCCTCGACCGCGCCGCCATCACCGCCGCTCTCGGGAGCTGAGGCTCGACCAATGCATATGCTGCGCGTCGAATCCCGGTCGATCGATGGCACGGCCGAGGCCGTGGACCTCGACCAGACGCCGGCCGATATCGTCGCGCTGTCCTTCACCGACACGGACCTGTCGGTGCTCTCGGCGGCATGGGAGAGTGATCGCTCCACGCTGCCCAGCCTGCGGCTGGCTAACCTGACATCGCTGCGTCACCCGTTCTCGACCGATCTTTATCTCGAAAGAGTGATCGCCAACGCCCACTTCGTGCTGGTCCGCCTGCTCGGCGGCAAGGATTACTGGCGCTATGGCGTGGATGAGCTGGCCGCGCTTTGCCGGTCGCGGGGCATCCATCTGGCCATCATCCCCGGCGACCACCGCGAGGATGCGCGGCTCGACGAGGCCTCGACCCTGCCGGTGGAGGCGCTGCGGCGGATATGGGCGTATTTTTCCTCCGGTGGGGCTGAAAATGTCGGGGCGTGTCTGCGGTTTGCCGCGGGGTATTTTTCGGAGCAGCTGTCGGCGTCGCTTCCAGCGAAGGTTCAATCATTCGGAATATTCGAGCCAGCATCACGTTCAAGCGCCTCCCCCTCTGAGGGGGATGTCGGCCAGCAGGGCCGGGTGCGGGGTACTGCCGACGCCTTCTCGCCGCCGCGGGGTTTTTTGCCCGGACCAACCCCCCACCCGGGGCGTTCGCGCCGATCTCTCCCTCAGGGGGGGAGGCGGCGCTTCAATGAAGTGGTTGAGGCTCCACTTGCCCTCGTTGTCTTCTACCGCGCCTGGATGCTGGCGACCGATACCGCACCGGTGGCCGCGCTGGCAGACGCGCTCGAAGCCCACGGGTTCCGCACGATCGCGGTCTACGTCACCAGCCTGAAGGACAAGGCGGTGGTCGGACCGTTGCGCGGGCTGATAGAAGAAGAAAAACCCGATATCGTTCTCAACCTCACCGCGTTCTCCGCCGGCCTGGAAGGCGGCGGATCGGTCCTCGACCGGGCCAATGCACCGGTGTTCCAACTTGTGCTGAGCGGCGGCGGACGCACGCAATGGACGGAGTCGCAGCGTGGGCTGAGTCCTGCCGATCTGGCGATGAATGTCGTGCTGCCCGAATTCGACGGACGCATCATCACCGGTGCGATCTCTTTCAAGAGCGAGACCGAGCGCAGTGACGCGCTCGAGTATACGCGGCTACTCCACGAGCCGGAACCCGACGGTGTCGCTTATGTGGCCGACCTCGCATCGGCTTGGGTGACATTGCGCCGCACACCACGCGCGGAACGCCGGCTGGCCTGCATCCTGTCGGACTATCCTGCGAAAGGCGGTCGCACCGGCTATGCCGTCGGACTGGACACACCACGAAGCGTTGTCGCCATCGCAAACCGGTTGAAGCAGGAAGGCTTCACCGTCGATTTGCCCGACGATGAGGCAGCGTTGGTGGCGAGACTATCGAGCGGGGAAACGACCGCTGTTCTGGAAATCGGTGCCTATGAGCGACTGTTCGCGGACCTGCCTGCGATATTCGTCGAGCAGGTCCGCGCCGCTTGGGGGGCGCCTGACGACGACGCGTCTATCATGGACGGGGCCTTCCATTTCCGCATCGTGCACGCGGGCAAATTCCTGATCGCGGTTCAGCCGGATCGCGGCGATATCGCGTCGCGCAAGACCGACTACCACAGCCCGCTGCTGCCGCCGCGCCACGGCTACGTCGCCTTCTATCTATGGCTGCGATGCGTTCAAAATGTTCATGCAGTCGTTCATTGCGGTACGCATGGCACGTTGGAATGGCTGCCGGGCAAGGCAGTGGCGCTCTCCGATGATTGCTCCCCCCGTGCGGTACTCGGGCCTCTGCCGCTGATCTATCCTTTCATCGTGAATAATCCGGGCGAGGCCGCCCAGGCGAAGCGCCGCGCCGCCGCCGTCACGATCGGCCACCTGACGCCGCCCTTGATTGCCGCCGGCGCGCATGGCGCGGCGGTGGAGTTGGAGGGGCTGTTCGACGAATATTCGGAGGCACAGTCGCTCGACCCGCGCCGCGCCGCGCGGCTCGCGGAACTCATCATGGCACGCGCGCACGATACCGGCCTGGCGGCGGAGTCGGGCATCGCACTCGGCACTGAGGTGGCGGAGGCCCTGATCAAGCTCGACGCCTGGCTTTGCGACCTCAAGGACATGCGCGTGGGCGATGGATTGCATGTTTTCGGCCAAGCGCCTGACGGCGAATGACGTGCCGAAACTGCCACGTCGCTCGCCGCCTTGAGTGGCGTCGGCGATACCGCCGCTATCGAGCAGCTGCTGGATTCGTGCGGCGAAGCGGAAATGCGCGGGCTGCTCACGGCACTAGATGGCGAATTCGTTGCGCCCGGACCCGCCGGCGCGCCGGCGCGCGGACGCACCGATGTGCTGCCGACCGGGCGCAACTTGTTCAGCATCGACCCGCGTGCCATACCGACACGTACGGCCTGGGAAATCGGCAGACGTACAGCCGAGGAAATGTTGACCCGCCATATACAGGACCATGGCGAATGGCCCAAGCGCGTCGTGCTCGATATCTGGGGCAGCGCGACGATGCGTACCGGGGGTGACGACCTCGCTCAGGCCTTCGCGCTGATGGGTGTCAGGCCGCGTTGGGACGCCGGCTCCAATCGGGTGGCGGGTTTCGACATATTACCCCTGGCTGCGGTGACCCGCCCGCGCGTCGACGTCACCCTGCGCATCTCCGGCCTATTCCGCGACGTTTTCCCCAGCCAGATTGCCTTGTTCGACGCTGCGGTGCGCGCGGTGGCGGCGCTGGAAGAATCGCCGGAGGACAACCCCTTGGCCGCCAGCGTACGCACTTCGGACGGCGATACCGGCATGCGCGTGTTCGGCGCCGCCCCCGGCCAATACGGCGTCGGCGTATCCCGCCTGCTGAATTCCGGAGACTGGAAGGAGCGGAATGCGCTTGGCACCGCCTATCTCGACGCCACGTCCCATGCCTATGGCGTCGATGCCGAAGGCGTTCCCGCTGCGCCGGAATTCCGCGACCGTGTCGCCCAGGCCGATGCCTTTGTCCATGTGCAGGATTTGGCAGATCAGGACGTTTTGGGCGCTGACGCCTTCGCGGAGCATGAAGGCGGGTTCGCCGCCGCCGCCGCATCGCTCGGCAACCATCCCGCGCTCTACCATGCCGATACCACCACGCCCGAAACCTCCAAGATACGAACCTTGCGCGAGGAGGTTGCTCGGGTGCTCAGGGCGCGGGCCACCAACCCGCGCTGGCTGGCCGGCCAGATGCGCCACGGCTATCGCGGCGCCGCCGAGATCGCCGAATCGGTCGATAACTTCTTCGCCTATGCGGCGCTCACCGACGTCACCGAAAGCCGCCAGTTCGACCTGCTGTTCGACGCGACCTTGGGCGACGAGCGCGTCCGTGAGTTCCTGACCCAAGCCAATCTCGCCGCCGCTCGGGGCATGGCGGAGAAATTCGGCGAGGCGATCCGGCTCGGCCTGTGGACCACGCGGCGCAATTCGACATCGACGATTTTGGCATCCATGCAGGCGGCGGCCGAATGACGACGGCAACGATCAAGGGCTGGTGCCCCGGCGCCCTGCGCCCAATGGAAAGCGGTGACGGGTTGATCGTCCGGCTGAAGATCGCCGGCGGCATCGTTCCGCTCGATCTGGCGGCGAAGATCGCGGATTGGTCATCTCGATGGGGCAACGGTGAGATAGACCTTACCGGCCGGGCCAATCTGCAACTGCGCGGTGTATCGGTGGAAACTGTGCCAGCTTTGCGGCAGGCGATAGCTGAGGCCGGCTTGCTCGATGCCGAAGCGGATGGCGAGGCCGTGCGGAATGTGATCGCCAGCCCGCTTGCTGGTCTCGATCCCGGTGCTGTTCTGGATATTCGCCCGATCGTTGCGAAGCTAGAAGGGCGACTTGCAAGCGACCCGAAGCTCCATGCATTACCGGCGAAATTCTGTTTCGCAGTCGATGATGGCGGGCGACTTGGCCTTGGCGATGTGCGGGCTGACATTCGGTTTGAAGCTTTGGCGACAGCGGACGGGCCGATTTTCGCGATCTATTACGACGGAGGCGAGGACAGGCGAATAGGATCATGCAACCCGAACGACGTTGCTGAAGCTGCGGCGTTGCTGAGTTCAGTATTCCTCATGCACCGTGAAAGGTCAGGTGGGGATATTCGCAGGGTGCGCGATCTCGTCGACACAGTCGGTATGAGAACGCTTGCGGGCGCGGGGGCTCTCGGTCCGAAGAGTAGGGTGGCGCGCGTGACACCAGCCGAGACGTTCGCGCGAATCGGCGTCCAATCGCTTAACGACAGTGCGCTCCCCTCGAGCGGCGAAGCGCTAGGATATCTCGGCATCGGACTTCCTTTCGGGCGGATTGCGGTCGGCGACTTCGATCGTCTTGTGAAGAGTGTCGGTCGCTATGACGTGTCCGAGTTCCGCCTGAGTCCCTGGCGTGCGATCGTCGTTCCTTTGTCATCCCTCCAATCAGCGCACGATCTGGCGGGCACGCTTGCTGCCCGGGCGTTCATTCTCGACCCCACCGACCCACGTCTGCGCGTCGCCGCCTGCGCCGGCGCCCCTTCCTGCGTGCACGGCACTACCCCGACCCGCGAAGACGCCACGCGGCTGGCGGCATTGATCGCTAAAGGATCGTTCCTGCATGTCTCCGGCTGCGCCAAGGGCTGCGCCCATCCGCGTTCCGCGCCGGTCACGCTCGTCGGTCGCGACGGGCTTTATGACGTCGTCCACAACGGCGCTCCATCGGAATCGCCAGCCCTGCGCGCGCTGACGCTGGACGAGGCGGCGGAGCATCTGCGACAGATTACGACGAAGCACTCACAGGACGGGATCGCTTGAGCAACAGCCACGACTATATCAAAGACGGCGCGGAGATTTATCGCCGGTCCTTCGCCATCATCCGCGGTGAGGCCGATCTCGCGCGCTTTACGGCTGAGGAGGAACGGGTGGCGGTGCGGATCATCCATGCCTGCGGGATGGTCGAAGTCGTCGGCGATATCGCATTCTCGCCAGGCGCAGTGCGGGCCGGCATTGCCGCGCTAGAGGCGGGCGCGCCGATCTTGTGCGACGCCAAGATGGTGTCGAATGGGGTGACGAAAGCGCGCCTTCCGCGCGGCAACGCAGTGATCTGCGCGCTCGACGATCCCAAAGTTCCAAGTCTCGCCGCCGAAATAGGCACGACCCGCACAGCGGCGGCGATGGAGTTGTGGCGGGACCGGCTGAGCGGCGCGGTCGTGGCGATCGGCAACGCTCCGACCGCCTTGTTCCGCTTGCTTGAAATGCTGGATGAGGGCGCGCCCGTTCCGGCCTGCGTCATCGGCATGCCGGTCGGGTTCGTCGGCGCGGCGGAATCGAAGGAGGCGCTGATCGCTGATGGGCGTGTGCCCTATCTCGCGGTCCGCGGCCGAAAGGGCGGCAGCGCTATGACCGCCGCCGCGATCAATGCCATGGCGAGCGCGAAAGAATGACCGCCAATAATGGAGCTGGCCGCTTGTACGGCATCGGCCTCGGCCCCGGCGATCCTGAGCTTTTGACCTTGAAGGCATTGCGCCTGATCCAGGCCGCGCCGGTCGTCAGCTATTTTGCCAAGGAAGGGCGGCGCGGCAATGCACGGACCATTGTCGATCAATTCATGACCGGCGCGGCCGAGGAAATACCGCTTTATTATCCGATGACGACCGAGCATGCGTTCGACAGCCCGGTCTATGTCTCGGTGCTGGCGGCGTTCTATGAGGACGCGGTGGCCTCGCTTGCCGTCCATCTGGATGCCGGGCGGGATGTGGCGCTGTTGGCCGAGGGCGATCCGCTTTTCTACGGCTCGTTCATGCATCTCTACATCCGCTTACGCGCCCGGTACCCGGTCACACTGGTGCCTGGTGTCACGGGCATGACCGGTTGCTGGTCTGTCGCGGGCGAACCGATGACCTGGGGCGACGACACCATGTCGGTCTTGCCGGGCACCCTGCCGCATACAGGGCTGGTCGAGAAACTGCGCGCGACCGACGCCGCCGTGATCATGAAGCTGGGCCGGAATTTCGCGAAGGTGCGCGCCGCGGTCGATGAGGCCGGCCTGCTGGCCCGCGCCATCTATGTCGAACGGGGGACGATGGCGGACGAGCTGGTGATGCCGCTCGCCGAGAAAACCGACGGCAAAGCGCCCTATTTCTCGCTGATCCTGATACCCGGGCAGGGCCGGCGGCCATGACGGGCCGCCTCGCAATCGTCGGGCTTGGGCCGGGTCCGGATTGCTGGATCGCACCGGAGGCGAGCGCGGCGGTCGCGGCGGCGAGCGATATTGTCGGCTATCAGCCTTATGTCGACCGTATTCCCGAACGAGCCGGTCAACGGCGGCATGGAAGCGATAATAGGGTCGAAATCGACCGGGCAAGACATGCTCTGATCATGGCGGCGGAAGGCCGGCAGGTTGCTGTCATATCCGGTGGTGATCCCGGCGTCTTCGCCATGGCGGCGGCGGTGTTCGAGGCAATCGAGGCGGGCGACCCATCCTGGCGGACGCTCGACATCACTGTAGTCCCGGGCATCTCGGCGATGCAGGCTGTTGCTGCCCGCCTCGGCGCGCCGCTCGGTCATGATTTCTGCGCGATTTCGCTCTCCGACAATCTGAAGCCCTGGGCCATCGTCGAACGTCGCCTGCGCGCCGCGGTCGAGGGTGATTTCGTGATCGCTCTCTACAACCCGGCCTCCAAGGCGCGGCCGGAACGCATCCACCAGGCTTTTGAGCTTTTGCGCGGTTGCAAATCCGCCGAAACCCCGGTCGCCTTCGCGCGTTCGGTCGGGCGCGACGACGAGCGGATCGTGCTGACGACGTTGGGTGATGCCGAGCCCGCCACCGCCGATATGAGCACACTCGTGATAATCGGCTCCTGCGAGACCCGTTTCATCGACCGTCCCGGAAAATCGCCCTGGCTGTTGACGCCCCGGACCTATGGGGCGGGCCGATGATCCAATATCCACTTCATCACCGCATCCAGCTTCTCGAAAGCCAGAACGTCCCCCGACTTCGGGCGTTCGACCATGATGACTTCGATGCCCAGCGTGCGAGCGGCAGCCAGCTTGGCCGCGGTCGCCTTCCCGCCGCTGTTCTTGGTTACCAGCACATCGATGCCTTCATCCCGCATCAGCGCGATCTCGTCATCGACGGCGAAAGGGCCGCGCGCCAGGATCAGCCGGTGATCGGGCAGGGCGGCGACCGCATCCGGCGGGTCGATGGTGCGCACGAGATAATAGTGCTGCGGCGCATCGGCGAAAGCGGCCAGTTGCAAGCCGCCGACAGTCAGGAACACGCGTCTCGGCGCATGTCCCAAGGCATTGGCGGCGGCGATCATATCGGCGACAGGCAGCCAGCGGTCGCCCGACACGTAGCGCCAGGCCGCGCGGGTAAACAGGGCAAGCGGCAGGTTCAGTTCGCAGCAGACCTGCGCAGCATGGGCGGACATTTGCGCGGCAAAGGGATGAGTGGCATCGACGACGACGTCGATTTTCTCGTCCGTCAAATAAGTTTTCAGGCCGTCGACGCCGCCGAAACCACCACTGCGGAGCGGAATGGGCGGTTCGATCGGGTTTTGCGTGCGGCCCGCCAGCGACAGGATCGGCTCAAGCTCGGCCCAGCCCACGACATTACGGGCCAGCGCGCTCGCCTCGGTGGTGCCGCCCAGAATCAGAAGTCGCATGAAGCCGCCTTAAAGCGAATTGTCTCAAAGGGAATCGCCCGGTGAGCGCGCCATTGAACGCCCCCGGACGCTGGCTGTCGATCATTGGTATCGGCGAGGATGGTCTCACCGGATTGTCTGATGCCGCACGGACGCTGATCGTACAAGCATCGCTGGTCGTGGGCGGCCAGCGCCATCTGGATCTCGCGGCGGACGCCATCAAGGGTGAGACGATGGCCTGGCCGTCGCCGCTCAAGGCCGGGCTCCCCGCCATTCTCGCCCGGCGAGGGTCGCCCGTTGCCGTCGTCGCCACCGGCGATCCGTTCTTCTACGGCATCGGATCGCTGCTGGCGCGCAAGGTGCCGGCGGAGGAAATGCTTTGTCTGCCCGGCATTTCCGCCTTCAGTTTGGCCGCGAACCGGCTTGGCTGGGCCCTTCAGGACTGCGCGCTTGTCACCTTGCATGGAAGGCCGTTAGAGCTGGTCGTCCCGGCTCTACAGCCGAACAGCCGGATATTGGCCCTGTCCTGGGATGGAAAGACTCCTGGCCAGTTGGCCGAGCTTCTGGTCCGATACGGCTTCGGCGCGACCCGCATGACCTTGTGCGAGACGATGGGCGGCCCGCTGGAACAGATGCGTAGTGTCATCGCCCGGGACTTCGATCTCGAAGGCGTCGCGCCGCTCAATCTCGTGGCGCTGGATATTCCCGCCGTGCCCGGTGCGCGCGCCATTCCGCTGACCCCGGGTTTGCCCGACGATTGGTTTGAGCATGACGGCCAGATCACCAAGCGCGACATCCGGGCGATCACGCTATCGACGCTCGCCTCCCGCAGGGGCGAGCTGCTGTGGGATATCGGCGCGGGATCGGGATCGGTCGGCATCGAATGGATGCTGGCGCACCCGTCGAACCGGACGATCGCGATCGAACGCGACGAAACCCGCGCCGGCCGGATCGCGCGCAACGCCGCCTCGCTAGGCGTTCCCGATCTCAAAATCGTGCAAGGTGCCGCGCCGGCAGCGCTCGCAGGTTTGCCGCAACCCGATGCCGTATTCATCGGTGGCGGCTCGACCGCGGGGGGTGTGATCGATACTGCCTGGGCCGCGCTCGGCACCGGCGGGCGGCTGGTCGTCAACGGTATCACCATCGAGACCCAGGCCGAGCTGACCCGGCGCTTCAAGACGCTTGGCGGTCACCTGACCACCATCCAGATTTCCCAGGCCGATCCGGTCGGCGCCTTCCATGGCATGCGTCCGGCCATGCCGGTAACCCAATGGTCGGTGTCAAAATCATGAGCGCGATCGCCATCGGCGTCGGCTGCCGCAAGGGCTGCCCGGCCGATACCATCGAATCTTTGGTCCGGCAGGCGCTCGACCGCGTGGCCACAACGACTCCGCTGGGACTGTTTACGTTAGTCGATAAAAGCGATGAGATTGGGTTGAGCGAAGCAGCCGGCCGTCTCGGCCTCGATCTTATTTACCTAAGCCGCGAGGCCTTGGGTGCCCGGGAAGACGGGGTCCAAACCCGCTCGCCGTTGGCAGAAAGCCTGTTCGGCGTGCCCTCCGTTGCCGAGGCGGCGGCGTTGGCTGGGGCAGGCCCTCGGTCGGTTCTGATCGTGCCGCGGATTGCCGAAGGCGGCGCGACTTGTGCCATTGCGGGGACCGCATCATGACCGTCCATTTTATCGGCGCCGGCCCCGGCGCACCCGACCTCATCACCGTACGTGGCCGTGACCTGATCGCCAGCTGCCCGGTCTGTCTCTATGCCGGCTCGCTGGTCCCGGCGGCTCTGCTGGACTATTGCCCCGCGGCCGCGCGGATCGTCGACACCGCCCCCTTGTCGCTCGACCAGATCGCGGACGAATTCGCGCGCGCCAACGCCGAAGGTCACGACGTCGCCCGCCTCCATTCCGGCGATCTTTCGGTGTGGAGCGCGATGGGCGAGCAGCTTCGGCGGCTCGACCGGCTGGGTATTCACTATAGCGTCACACCGGGCGTGCCGTCCTTCGCCGCCGCCGCCGCCGCGCTGGGCCAGGAACTGACTCTGCCCGGCGTAGCGCAATCGCTCGTGCTGACCCGCACCAGCGGCCGGGCGTCGGCGATGCCGGATCGCGAAAAACTGACCAGCTTCGCTGCCATCGGAGCGACCCTGGCGATTCATCTCTCGATCCATGTGCTCGAGTCCGTGGCGGTGGAACTGATCCCGCATTACGGCCCGGACTGCCCGGTCGCCATTATCTATCGCGCCTCCTGGCCGGACCAGCAGGTGATCAGGGGCACGCTAACGACAATCGCCGAACAGGTGGCGGCGACGGCGATCGACCGCACCGCGCTGATCCTGGTCGGCCCGGTTCTGAGGTCGCGCGATTTTGCCGAGAGCGCCCTCTACGATCCTGACTATCTGCGCCGGTTCCGACCGGATCGCTCGGTGAGGGATCAATGAGCGTCGCGAAAACCAGAACGGGCGAGCAACCCGCCGGCGCGGTCGAACATCACGATTTCCAGCGCCATGCCGCCGCCTTCCAGCGCCCGCGCGGCGGTGCACCAAGCCGCCTCGGTTACGGTCGCGGCCAGATTGATCCCGGCCGTCCGAGCATGCTCGAACGCCTCCATTGCCGAATTGCTGCCTGCGATCCGCGCCGCCAAATCGGAGTCTGTAACGCGTTCAGCCAGCCAGTCCAGATCGACCTCGCCGCGCCGCGAATGGAGGTCGAGCAGGCCCTGGCCCAGCTTGGTGATCTTCGCCATGCCGCCGGCGACGGTCACGCGCGCCACGGGGTGGCGGCGCAGATATTTCAGCATCCCGCCGACGAAGTCGCCCATATCGATCAGCGCCGTGGCCGGCAGGCCATAGAGACGTGCGATGGCGGCCTCAGAGGTAGATCCAGTCGCCCCGGCGACATGGGTGAGGCCGGCGGCGCGGGCGACATCGATGCCGCGATAGATCGAGTGAATCCAGGCCGAGCAGGAATAGGGCACGACGATGCCCGTCGTGCCCAGGATCGACAGGCCGCCGACGATGCCCAGCCGGCCATTCAGCGTCCGCTCAGCGATCTTTTCCCCGCCGGGAATGCCGATTTCGACGATGATGTCGCCGTTTCCGCCATGCTCGGCCAAGACCTCGGCAATGGCAGCGCGGATCATCTCGCGCGGCATCGGATTGATCGCGGGTTCCCCGGGCGGCAAGGGAAGGCCGGCCAAGGTGACGGTGCCGACGCCCTCGCCGGCCCGGAAAACCACGCCACTGCCTGCTGGGGCATGGCGCACCGTCGCGATCACCAGGGCGCCATGCGTCACGTCGGGATCGTCGCCGGCGTCCTTGACGATGCCGGCGCGCGCGAAACCGTCCCCGTGTTCGCTGAGCGCCAGGGCGAAGGACGGGCGTACCCCGCCCGGCAGGTGAACCGGCACCGGATCGGGGAATTGCCCGGTCAGCAGCGCCTCATAGGCCGCGCGGCTGGCGCCGGTGGCGCAGGCGCCCGTGGTCCAGCCCCGGCGCAGCGGGCGGGTGAGATCGCGCTTCTCCATGGGCCATTGTCCTATCGGAGCGTGATCGTCCTGCCTAGCGTCCAGCTTTCTTTCAAAGGCAATCCGCCCTTCAAAGGCAATCTGTTATGACCGGATCGATCCTTCATGCCGCGCTCGGCGCGTTCCGGCTGCCGATTTTCCACCCCGGCGAAGTCTGGCTGTCCGGGGCCGGGCCGGGCGATCCCGGCTTGCTGACCCTGCATGCCGTCAACGCGCTCGGGCAGGCGGATATCATCCTCTATGACGCGCTGGTCGATAAGGGAATCCTAGGCTTGGCGCGGCCGGAAGCGGTGCTCGAATTCGCCGGCAAGCGCGGCGGCAGGCCGTCGCCCAACCAGCGTGACATCACTGAACGGCTGATCGAGCTGGCGCGCGAAGGTCACCGTGTCCTGCGGCTGAAAGGCGGCGACCCTTTTGTCTTCGGGCGCGGCGGTGAGGAGGCCTTAGGGCTGGTCGCCGCTAGTATTTTCTTTCGAATTATCCCGGGCGTCACCGCCGGTCTTGGCGGTCTGGCCTACGCCAACATTCCCGCGACGACCCGTGACACCAATCATGGCGTGATCCTGGTCACCGGCCAATATGCCGCTGGCAACGAGCGGGGGATGGATTGGGCCGCCGTGGCGCAGACCAAGCTGCCCATCATTCTCTATATGGGCATGAGCCGCCTGCCCGAGATCGCCGAGTCGCTGCTCGCCGCCGGAGTGTCACCGGACCTGCCGGTGGCGGTCGTCAATAACGCCACGACGCCGCATCAGCGCGTGTTCGTCTCCACTCTGGCGCGGGTCGGCGTCGATGCGGCGGCCCAGGGATTCGGCGCGCCATCCATCATCGCGATAGGCGAGATGGTGCGCCTGCGCGAGGCTCTGTCGCCCTTCGCTATCACCTTAACGGCCGAGACCTGATGTCACTTGTGCCACCGCCAGGCTTGATGATCGCCGCCCCACGTTCGGGCAGCGGCAAGACCACACTGACTCTCGGCCTCCTACGCGCGCTGCGTCGCGCCGGCGTGCGGGTCGGCAGTGCCAAATGCGGGCCGGACTATATCGATGGCAGTTTCCACCGCGCCGCCAGCGGCCAATCGAGTATCAATCTCGATAGTTGGGCGATGCCACCTGCTCTGATGTCGGGGCTGGCGGCTCAGATCGGCGCGGGATGCGACCTCGTGATCTGCGAGGCGCTGATGGGGCTTTTCGACGGCGTGCCCGGGGAACCGGGCCGTAGCGGTTCCTCGGCCGATGTGGCCGCCGCGCTTGGCTGGCCGGTGCTGTTGGTGCTGGACGCCAGTGGCCAATCTCAATCCGCTGCGGCGATCGTCAAGGGCTGCGCGACCTACGATCCACGTATCAAAATCGCCGGAGTCGTGCTCAACTGGCTGGGTAGCCCACGCCATGCGCGTCTGGCTGGCGATGCGATCGAGGCGCTGGGCATTCCCGTCGTCGGCACGATGCCGCGCTCAAATGATATCGCTTTGCCCGAACGCCATCTCGGTCTGGTGCAGCCCGGCGAAACCGGCGATCTCGACCGGCGTTTGGAGCAGATGGCGGATTTTGTCACCGCGAACAGCAGGATCGACGCGATCCGGGCACTGGCCTCCGCCGGCACGGCTCAGTCTTTCGACACGACGGGCGGAGCCGTCGTCCCGCCGGGGCAGCGTATCGCCGTCGCGCGTGACGACGCTTTCTCGTTTCTTTACCCCCATATTCTGCAGGGGTGGCGCGACCAAGGCGCCGAGATGCGCTTTTTCTCGCCCCTGGCCGGTGAAACGCCCGATCCTGAGAGTGACGTTTGCTGGCTACCTGGGGGGTATCCCGAGCTGCATGCCGGCCGGATCGCCGGCTCGCGGCATTTTCTCGATGGTTTGCGGCGCTTCGCTGAAACGCGTCCCATCCACGGCGAATGCGGCGGTTACATGGTGCTGGGTACCGCGCTGATTGAT
>JAQGIF010000188.1 GCA_028291345.1 Rhodospirillales bacterium
ACGAGCATAGCTATCGCATCGGCGATTTCGCCTGCCTTGCCGACGGCGAAGAGCATCGGCCGATGACCGGCCAGGAAGGCCGCTGCGTCAGCCTCATGATGGTGCGGGAGGCGCCGCATTATACGACAATGGTGGGGAAACTGGTGGCGCCGTTCGTCAAACTTTAAGTAAAATTATTACTAAACTCGCGCGAGAGTGATCCGCGTCCGGCGTAATGGCGTAGACCCGCTCGGGCATTGAGTTCTTATTTGTCTTCGCCGCTTCAGATTTTTGGGAAATCCGGGCGTAGTTTTGGTTTCGATGGACAATGCGTTCGATACTCCAGAGCTGGCGCCGACGCATCATCCGCCGGAAGCGGTTCTGATCGACCACGCTTCAGGCGCTTTGTCCGGCGCGGAACCGCTGATTATCGACATCCATCTCGATGCATGCCCGCATTGCCGGCGTAGGGCCCAGGCCGCGTTGGCGATCGGGGGCGCGCTGCTGGACGCGATCGCCCCGGCACGACTGCCGCGTATCCTGTTCGACCGCACATTGCAGGCCATCGATGCGATGGAGCCGGCAGCGATGCGCGCATCCGCCGTTTCGGCCCTGGCATCCTTCGCCGACGCATGGCCGGCGCAGTTGCGCAATCGTCTGTCCTCCCGCCCCCTCAGCGCATGGCGCCGACTGCCAGCCGGCTTTCGCGCGCTCCGTTCTCGGGCGAGTCCGGCCGTTTATGGGTCATGAGGGCGCCTGGCGGCCGGGGACCCTTGCGTCATAGCCATATTGCCGACGAATGGACCGTGGTACTCGAAGGTGGATTTTCCGATGAAACCGGAACCTACGCGGCGGGCGATTTCGCCTATATGGGGCAAGGCGACCAGCAGCGCGTCGTGGCAGAGGCGAGAGAAGGCTGCGTCTGCCTACTGCTGGTCCGCGAACAGCCGCGCTATCTGACCTTGCCGGGCAAGCTGCTGGCGCCTCTGCTGCGCCTTTGACTTCCATATAAGTTGACCGACTACCGATCGCGGGGATGCGGTTTGCGCGTGATCGCCGCGCGGGTACCGACCCGGCGTTCGGCGAAGTTGCCCATCGCGATCATCCGGTCATACATCACCAAAGCTCCGGCCACGCCGACATTGACGCAGAATTTAGTCGGGATCTTCACGACATCGTCGCAGCGATCCAGGATTCCCTGCGACAGGTTTCCTTTCTCGGGACCGAAGATATAAGCGGCCTGGGTTGGGTGGCGAAAGCTCGGCAGGTCCTCGGCATCGGGCAGGAACTCGATGCCGATCAGGCTACAGCCGCGCGGCAGGGTCAGCGCCGCGGGGCTGTCGTATTCATAGAATGGCATGTGGAACGCCGCCTCCGACGTGTCCGACTGGCGCAGACCCTGGAAATCGATGTCCGGCTTTACCGCGAAAAAGAAGCTGGCGCCGAAGGCATGGGCGGATCGCATCAGATTGCCGGCATTATGCGGCTTGCTGATATCCTCAACCCCAATGGCGAAATAACCACGCATGACGCGACCCCGACAGTTTTATGGGCTCGTGCATAGCCGAAGACGGCTCAGCCCGCAAAAATCGGCGGCTTCAATATTCGATCGACGGCGGCGGAAAGCGCCAAGTTCCATTTGCGCGGGAGGCTTCGACGCAGCCGTAAGGGTTCGACGGAGCGGAAATCATTTCGATCAACGAGGATGGCCAGCCGCCGTCGCATTGTTTTCCCCTGCAAATGCACAGGATGGCCGTGTCGGGCTCGTCCTTCGACGCGAAAGCCCGATAGGGCGGTTTCCATTCGGCGATGTCCGCTTCCGGATTCACGGCCAATATCGCCTTTATGTATGACGTGAAGACCCCCTTCGCAGCGGTCGGCGACATTACCGAGAGCGATTCATCCTTCGATCCGAAAGCGGTGGCGGGCCAGCGTTTATGGACGGCCATGATCCGGGAGATATTGAAACCCCGATCGTTGCAGATGGTGATTTCTTCCCGGTCGCCGTCTGCCGCGGCCTTAGCCGGCGCCGGACCAAGGTCGCACTTGGCGGCATATTGCCCGACCGCAGTGACTTCCGAGAACCGGTAGAGGCGATTCGCCAGTTCGCCGGATAGGCTCATGACCTGATTATCGGCCGGCGCTGCCGTGGCGTTTGGGCCCATTTTAAAGGTTACCGACAGAGAGGGCGCATTGCTGTCTTTTGGGGAGGCGCCGGGCTTAACTTGCCGGATGTCGCAGGCAAACGACGTGCATTCATCCAGGATGCCGCGCACCAGGATATACTTGCCGTCAAATTGCGATGGGTTGCTTCTTACGGCCTGGATGGACGTCTCGATCGGCGTGTCGATCGTCGTTCCGAGCTGTGGATGAGTTGCGCATCCGGCGGTCAGTGCGGCATAGGCGAAGGCGATATGGCGGCGCATCAGATCGCCCGGCCCGATTTTACATCTGCGCTCGGCCGGAATTGCAGCGCCGACCAGGTGTTGTCGATGGCGAGCTGGCTAACCGGACGATAATTCTGGGCTGCGAATGCTTCCCAGGCGCATTCGCGCGACATGTCGCTGGCGCCGGCGCCGGTCGTCTTTGGACAGGCGAGCCACAAAAGGCCGCCGGGTTTGAATGCACCGGCGGCTTCAGCGGTGCGAGCTGTAAGCGTTTCCGTTGTCGGCACGACCAGTATCACAGCATCAAACGGCCTGTGCCCGCTGGATTGAACGACCACATCCGCTGGCATCGGCCCGAGCAGCGTGGTCGAATCCGTCGGCGGCGCGATCAAACGAACGGAGAAGCCGGACCGGAC
>JAQGIF010000204.1 GCA_028291345.1 Rhodospirillales bacterium
GGTCGGCAGCGACAATGCCTATCCGTTGGTCGATGTCATTCTCGAAAAGCCGCCCCCCGAACTGCTGTCAAAGGCTGAGGCCGCGGCGGAATATTGCCCGAACGGGGTCATCACCATCGTCTATGAGACTGACGGCCGTGATCCACCATCTCTGCCTGATAACCTGCACCAATCCCGATGCCGTCGATAAGATGCACGGCAAGCAATAGATGCCGCCTACCGAAAGCTGCCGTCTCTGATCCCAGGCATCCTGTCAATGCAAGCGGGCCGCGACCTCGCGCTGCTCAAAGACAATGCCGATTATGCCCTCTATGCGTTGTTTGAAAGCGCAGCTGCGTTCGAGCCCTTTTTCGGTGCATAACGCCTATATGGCAATCATCTGCCCGGCACTTGGTCGCTATATGGCCAGCTACGGCACGGCACAGTTCGAGAGTTGACCCTGCTAAATGTTGTTGATGGCGGTCAGTAGCATCAACTTGCAGCGCCGCAGATGCCGCTGTTCGCCGCGCAGCGATTTTTCCAGCACCTTCTCGATCGTCAGCCCGGTCAGCAGGCAGTGCACGAAGATCAGCACCTCCTGAAGCTGATCGTCAGTCAGTTCGCTGTCGTGGAAAATCTCATGCAGCGTCTTGATGTGCTCGCGGGCGCGCTGGTCGAACGTCGCCATGCCTGGCGAATGGCCGTTGATTTCGCGCCCGGCCAGCAGGATTTCCAGCCCGGCCAGATAAACGTCGTCCTGGTAATGCTCCCACATGCAATCGACGAAGGCGTCGGCACGGTCGGCTAAGGTGCCGGTGCGCAGATGCGGGGCCGAAACCCGGGCGATGAATTTCTCGTGCGAGATCGTCATAACGGCTTCGAGGATGTCCTCCTTCGAGCCGAAATGATGTTGCGCCGCGCCCCAGGTGATCCCCGCCCGCTCGGCGATCCTGCTGGCGCTTGCTGCGGAAAACCCGCCCTCCTTGATCAGCGATATCGCGGAATTCAATATCTTCTCGCGGGTGTTCTTGGATTTCTGGGCCTGCCGGCCCAGTGCCACGTCACTGTCGGTCAATTCCCCATGCTCCGTAAGGAATGGTGCTTGCGTGCGAACACCGCGTATGTTCGAAAGCATAGTGAAAGACAGCACAGCACAGTCGCCGCCGCAATGCCGGCACATCTGAAATCACGGGAGGATACTCATGGGAATTCTTGACGGTAAAGTCGCGATCGTGACCGGCGCGGGCCAGGGCGTGGGCGAGGGCATCGCAGTCGCGCTGGCGAAGGAGGGCGCAACCCTCGTCGTCGCGGGGCGCACCGCTTCAAAAGTGGAGCGCACGGCGAAAAAGATTCAGGACTTCGGTGGCAAGGCGCTCGCCGTCGGCTGCGACGTTTGCAGGCCGGAGGATATCGCCAGCACTATCGAACTGACGCTGAAGACCTTCGGCGGCATCGACATCCTCGTGAACAATGCGCAGATCGTGCATAACGACTTGCTGAACAATCTCGACGACCGACAATTCACCGAGACCTTCGATTCCGGCCCCTTCGCCACCTTCCGCTTCATGAAGGCGGTCTATCCGCATCTGAAGGCGCGCGGCGGCGGCCATATCGTCAATCTGGCGACCTCGGCGGCGCAGCGCTGGGACGCCAAGGGTTACGGTGTCTATGCCGCCGCCAAGCAGGCCATTCGCATCCTATCGCGCACGGCGGCGCATGAGTGGGCGCTGGACAATATCCGCGTGAACTCCGTCGCACCGCTCTCGATGTCGCCTGCGCTGGAGGGCTGGATGGCTGCCGACCCGGTCGGCACCAAGGCGTTCCTGGATACCGTGCCCTCGCGCCATATCGGCGATCCGGAACTCGATATCGGCCGCGCGGTGGTTTTCCTCTGCGGCCCGGATTCCCGCTACGTCACCGGCGTTACCTTGCCGCTCGATGGCGGGCAGGCCAATTTCGGCTAACACCGCAAGGGGCGTTAAAAAACAATTCTCCTGAAATTTTTTTTGTGGCTTTATGGTTTCAGGGAAATAAAACGCGCGAAGGGCGGCGGATCGGGGATGAAGCGGATCAAGCCGATAGGGCTGGCGGTTTTCGCACTGCTAGTCGTTGTGGCGGCCTATGCCGAGAGTCGGCTGGCGTTCGCTCCCCCCGCAATTGCCGCCGGCACGACGACGGTTGCCCCGGCAACGGCCGACTGGCCGTTCGTCGGCGGTGATATCGGCGGCCAGCGTTACTCACCGCTGAACCAGATCGGCAAGAACAATGTCCGCAGCCTGAAGGTCGCCTGGACCTATCACACCGGCGATTTCTCGGTCGGTGACGCCACCCATTCGACCACCGCCTTCGAGGCCTCGCCGATCGAGGTGGACGGCACGCTCTATCTCTGCACGCCCAATGATCGGGTCATTGCGCTCGATCCCGAAACCGGCAGGGAAAAGTGGAAGTTCGTGCCGACCGTCAACCAGGATGGAGTCTATGAGGCTGTGTGCCGTGGCGTCAGCCATTGGCGCGACCAGGCGGCGGCGTCAGGCGTGGTGTGCCGCGACCGCATCTATGTCGGCACGATCGACGGCCGTCTGATCGGGCTCGACGCCGGGACCGGAAAGCCCTGCCAGGATTTCGGAACCGGCGGAACTGTCGATCTCAAGACCGGCCTCGGCGATGTACGGCCCGGCGAATATTACATGACCTCGCCGCCGCTGATCGTTGGCGACCTTGCCGTCACCAGTGCCTTCGTTAAGGACGTTCAACGGGTCGATGCGCCCAGCGGCGCGGTGCGTGCCTTCGATGCGCGAACGGGGGAGCTCAAATGGGTTTGGGACCCCGTGCCGCCGGAAAAGACTCCGGTTACGGCGGATCAGGTGAAGCAGGGAACCGTGATCACCCGCGGCACGCCCAACAGCTGGGGTGTGATGTCGGCCGACCCGGCCCAGGGCGTCGTCTATATCGGCACCGGCAATGGCTCGCCCGACCATTATGGCGGCATCGAGCGCGGCAATATGGATTATTTCGGCTCCTCAATCGTGGCGCTGGATGCCGCAACCGGGGCAATACGGTGGCATTTCCAGACAGTGCATCACGATCTGTGGGACTATGATGTCGCGGCCCAGCCTGTCTTTTACCAGCACCATGGCGCGGGTGGCACCTTCCCGGCGGTGATTGGCGCGACCAAGCTTGGCTTCCTGTTCCTGCTGAACGGGCAGGACGGCAAGCCGATCTTTCCAGTCGAGGAAAGACTAGTCCCGCGATCGACCACCCCCGGTGAGCGCAGTTCGCCGACCCAGCCTTTTCCGACCAAGCCCGCGCCGATCCTGCCGGAGAAGCTAACCCATGACAGCGCCTGGGGCGTGACATTCTGGGATCGGGGAAAATGCCGCGAAGCTTTCGACGCGCTGGATTATGACGGGCCTTTCACCCCGCCCTCACTTAAGGGCATCCTCGAATATCCCGGCCTGGGCGGCGGCGTTAATTGGGGCTCCGTCTCGGTCGATCCCGCGCGCCACCGCATGATCGTCAATGTCCAAATGCTGCCCTTCTATATTAAGCTGGTGCCGCGCGAGCAGCTCAAGGACGACAAGCGTGCCGCCAGCGATCTGGTTGGCCTGGGGCCCCAGGCCGGAACGCCCTATGCGGTCGCGCGAGGTCCGTTCCTGTCGCCCTACAATACGCCCTGCGTGCCGCCGCCCTGGGGCAAACTGGTGGCGATTGATCTCGATACAGGTGAGCGGATTTGGGAAAAGACGCTGGGTACGCTCAATGCAAACCCGAAAGCCCCGCTGGTCGGCGACTTCTTCAAATGGGGCACGCCCAATCTTGGCGGGTCGCTGCAGACCGCCAGTGGCCTGCTGTTCATCGGTGCGACGATGGATAAATATCTCCGCGCCATCGATAGCGACACCGGCGACGAACTATGGCGCTACGAACTGCCTTTTGCGGCGCAAAGTACGCCGATGACCTACAAGCTGAAGGCCGACGGCAAACAATATCTGGTCGTCGCAGCCGGCGGCCACGGTGCGCTGGGGGTCGAGCCCGGAGACGCACTGATCGCATTCACCATCGACGAGCAATGATCAATAGGAGGAATCGTCCATGAGTATCGAAGCCAACAAGAAGATTGTCGAAGCCTATTTCACCGCCCAGCGTTCAGGTGATTTGTTCAAGGGGCTGGCGCTGCTGGCGGACGACGCCACTTGGTCGGTTCCCGGCAACTGGGAAATGGCCGGCACCTTCACCAAGCCGCAGATGGCCAAGATGATGGAAGGCCTCAACATGTTCGATGGCGGGCTCAATTTCGAGCACCACTCGATCACCGCCGAGGATGACCGGGTCGCGGTGCTGACCGTCGTCAACGGCAAGCTCAAGGACGGGCGGATCTATCGCAACAACATCTTCTTCCTCTTCGTCATCCGCGACGGGATGATCCACCACGTGACTGAGGTGGTGGATTCCCATCATTCCCGGCAGTTCTGGCTGGGGAAATAGACGGCACCTATTTTGTCAATTGCGCGGTCGTGTTGAGCTCCGAGCCACGAACCCACCCTTGGCGAATTGCTGCCGGAACGTCCGGGGTGCGGCGCCGGTCGCGCGGTGGAAGGCCATGGAAAAGCTGC
The DNA here is from genome assembly GCA_028291345.1 of Rhodospirillales bacterium. Lineage (GTDB taxonomy): Bacteria > Pseudomonadota > Alphaproteobacteria > BOG-932 > Roseiterribacteraceae > BOG-932. Next base: position 4,593 of record JAQGIF010000204.1, read on the forward strand.
TGGGATCGGTGAAGCCGATCTGCGAGGAGATTTCCTTCAGCGGCAATTCGGTATCGCACAGCAGGGATTTCGCCTTCGCCACCCACGCGTCGCGAACATATTCGTGCAGTGTCTGCTTGGTGGTCTGCTTGAACAGGCGGCGCAGATGGCGGCAGCTGATGCCGCACAAAGCAGCCAACTCTGTTACGTTGCCGGTCGCGCCCGGATGGCTATCGATATAGCCGAGGATACGCCGCAGCTGCCACGGCGCCAGCCCCCCGGCGATCATCTCCGGCTCGGGATCGATTGCGCGCAGATGGCGGGCCAGATCGATGGCGATGGCGATGCCCAGCCCCTCGGCTAGCGCCTCGACGCCAAACCCGGGGGCCAGAACCTCGTGGGCCAGACGCATCATGGCTTCGTGCAGACGCGCGTCACGTATATCCAGGCAATGCTTCAAGATATCGGGCGTCAGCATGTCGCCGATCCCGGTCAGCGCCTTGAAGCGCGTGGGCTCATAGCGACAGCGCACGAAGCGGATTGGGCCGCCCGATGCGCGCGATCGCAACGGAATTCCCGCCGGCACCAGTATCATGTCGCCAATATCGACAAATGTCGCGTCATTGCCGTCGGTTTCGAACAGCCCCTGCGAATAGCGGTGACGCGGCGACATCAGCATGGCCAGCGTGTACTCGTCCATGCTTTGGGTCGATTCTGCGGATTGCGCCCAGTCAAAGCTTCCGACTTGCACGATCATCCCCGGAACGCGGAGTTCCGCCTCGATCGCCCACGGGTCTTCAACAGTGCTCAACTCTCCGACGGTATCGTCATCTTTCGCCACGCCCCGCTTTTGGTCACAAATATCAACTTTGTCCACATCCATTGCATCGTGCGGGTTTTAAAGGCCGGAGTGGCGGGGTACTTCCTATCCTCAATAGCAATGGTCCGCATGCACGCAGTGGGACCGAGACGGGGAAGCGCGATGGCCGACGACGAACGCCGCAAGAAGGGGATGGAATATTTCGACGAGGTCTATGGCGGGATTGTTCCCTTTCCGGCCAAGGAGCTCCACGACGATTTCCTCTTCAACACCGTCGATCAGCTATTCTCCGAGGTCTGGTCGCGCCCGACCATGTCGATCCGGGACCGGCGCCTGTTCGTGATGGGCATGATCGCAGCCCAGGCCGAGGCCGATACATTCGAAATCCAAATCCGCGCCGCGCTTCATAAGGGCGAACTGACGCCCGACGAAATCCGGGAGCTGGCGGTTATTTTGCCCTATTATGTCGGTTATCCGCGCGGCAGCCGGATGCGCGCCGTGACCCAGCGGGTGCTGGCCGAAATCGAGAAGAAGCCTGCGCCATGAAGGTCGGATTCATCGGTGTCGGCAATATCGGGAAACCGATGGCGGAGCAGCTTGCCAAGCCGCCGTTCGACCTGACGGTCTTCGACGTCTCGGCCGCGGCGACAGCGCCGTTTGCAGGAAGTGCCCGCATCGCGGGGTCGCCCGCGGAACTTGGCCGACATGCCGATGTCGTGGGTATTTGCGTGCGGCATGACGCGGACGTAACCGCCGTCGTGACCGCCAAAAACGGCCTGCTGGAGACGCTTCAGCCCGGCGCCATCATTGCCATCCACAGCACGGTCCGCCCGGCGACTGTGCGAACCCTGGCGGAGGCGGGTATGGCCAAAGACGTGCATGTGCTCGACGCGGCAGTATCGGGCGGCCCGGCAGGCGCGGTCGCGCGCAAGCTGGTCGCGATGGTCGGCGGTGAGGCCGAGCCGGTGGCGCGGCTGAAGCCGATGCTCGAGGCGTTTTCCGGTACCATCATCCACGCCGGCGGCATCGGCACCGGGATGGCGCTCAAGCTCTGCAATAATCTCGTCACCTATATGCAGCTTCAGGCAGCGATCGAGGGCTTCGGCCTCGCCGCGGCGGGCGGCCTGGATGGAAAGGTGCTGCGTGATGTGATGGCTGCCAACGGCAACCTGACCACCGCGATGGGGCAGTATCTCGATTTTTGCAATAACGGCGCGAAGCAGTTGGGCGAGGACGGCTATTGGGCGTTCAAGGACGCCACGGCCGGCTTGGCCGAGAAGGATCTCGATTTCGCCTTGGCCTTTGCCGAGGACGTCGGTTTCCCGATCAAGGGGACCGAGGCGATCCGACAGGTGATCCGCACCGGCCTGAAGAGCAGGTAGACGTATGACAAAGTTCGAAGACTCGCTTCTCTATATCGACGGGAAGTTCGCGCCGGCCAAAAACGGCAAGACATATCCCAATGTCGCCCCAGCGACCGGCGAGATCATAGGCTATGCCGCCGACGGTTCGACCGAGGACATGGACACCGCCATTGCCGCCGCTCGACGAGCTTTCGATGGGCGCGACTGGTCGACGGACCGGGACTTGCGGCTGCGCGTTCTAACTCAGTTTCGTGATGGGCTTCATGCCAGCCGCGAACGGATCAAGGCGCTCGCCGTTGCCGAAGCCGGTTCGCCCCTGGGCTGCATCGCCGGCCCGCAACGCGACGCACCGATCAGCTTCGTCGATTTTGGCCTGGAGATGCTCAAGAGCTATGTGTTCGAGCGGGAATTGCCGGTCGCCAACACGATGGGCGTTCCCAGCCGCCGCCTGATCTGGAAAGAAGCGGCAGGCGTCGTTGGCGCCATAACGCCGTGGAACGTGCCGCTCCAGATCAATCTGGCCAAATGCTTCCCCGCGCTCGCCGCCGGTTGCACGGTCGTGCTCAAGCCCGCGCCGGAAACGCCGTGGTTGGCGACGATCCTGGCAGAGATCGCCGATAAGACGGACATGCCGCCCGGCGTCTTTAATGTGATCACCAGCGCGCAACCCGCCTTGGTCGGTGAGCAGCTGGTCACCGATCCACGCGTGGATATGATCTCCTTCACCGGCTCGACCGCGACCGGCCGGCTGATCATGGCGGCGGCGTCGGAGCAGATCAAAAAAGTCTTCCTGGAATTGGGCGGCAAGTCGGCTTTCGTCGTTCTCGACGATGCGGACTTCGAACTGGTGATCCCGACCTCGGCCTTCTTCGTTTTATACCATGCCGGCCAGGGCTGCGCCTCGCTCACTCGCCTGCTGGTGCCGCGCAATCGCTATGACGAGGCGATCGGCATGCTGAAGACCGCGTTCGAGGCAATGCCCTATACAGACCCGACCGCCGAAAATCAGATCATGGGGCCGTTGATTTCCGAGCGGCAGCGCCAGCGCGTGCTGGAGTACGTGAAGATCGGCCTCGATGAGGGCGCACGGCTGGTTACCGGCGGCGATATGCCGCACGGCAAAAAGGGCTTTTACGTACAGCCGACAGTCTTCGCCGATGTCGATAACTCCATGCGGATCGCGCAGGAGGAAATCTTCGGCCCGGTGCTGGTCGTCATCCCGCATGACGGCGACGAGGATGCGGTGAGGATAGCCAACGACTCCATTTTTGGCCTGTCCGGCGGCGTCGCCTCCGCTTCCACCGAGCGGGCGCTCGCCGTGGCGCGGCGCATCCGCACCGGCACTTTTTCTGTCAATGGCGCCAATTATTTCGCCGCCGACACGCCGTTCGGCGGCTACAAGCAGAGCGGCATCGGCCGTGAGATGGGACGCGAAGGCTTCGAGGAATATCTCGAAACCAAATCGGTGGCGATTCCCGCATGAGATGGGCCCAGGCATGAACGGCTCGCTGGCAGGGCAGACCTTCATCGTAACCGGCGCCTCGCGCGGCATCGGGCTGGCCTCGGCTAAGTCGCTCGGCAAGCGCGGTGGTCGCGTAGCGTTGTTTGGACGTGATGAGATTGCGTTGGCACAGGCGGCCAACGCGATCGGCAATGGAGCGTTGCCGGTTCCGGTCGATGTTGCCGACCGCAAGGCACTGATAGCGGCGATCGATTGGTCGGGCGAGACGTTCGGCGGGCTCGATGGGATCGTCAATAATGCCGGCCTGTCGCTCGCCAGCCGCATCGAGGCGCTGCGGCCGCAGGATGTCGCGACGCAGGTCAATGTCAATTTCCTGGGCGCGGTCTATGGCTGCCAGGCGGTCATCCCGCATTTCCGCAAGCGCGGTGGCGGCCGGATCGTCAATGTGGGCTCGGCTTCCGTGCGCCACCTCGACGAGTTCGCCTATATCTCGATCTATTCGGCGACCAAGGCGGCACTGGAACGCTTCACCATCGATCTGCGCGACGAGGTGAAGGCCGAGAACATCGGCGTCACGTTGTTCAGCCCCGGCGGCACGGAAACTGCCTTCGGCTCTGGCTGGGAACCTGAAGTCGCGGCCGAGGCCTTCGGTGAATGGCTTAGGCGCTCGCCGACCTTCGACGGCACGATGGCCGCCGACACGGTGGGTGAGGCGATTGCCGCCTGCTTCGAATTGCCCGCCGGTTCCGCTTTCGATTTCGTCGAAATCAGGCCCAACAAGCCGATGTCGCGGCAGGTTTATGCCGAAACCCTCTACGCCGCCCGGCGCGATAACCCCTGAAAGGCGAGGTTAAGCCATGGTGCATTTCGACCCCTACGATCACGCGACCCACGACGATCCCTATCCGATCTATCGGGAGCTTCGGGACAAGGCGCCAGTTTATTATTCCGAGACCTACAAATTGTGGGTGCTGTCGCGGTACGACGATTGCAGCCGCGCGGTGCGCGACTTCAAATCCTTCTGTAACAAATACGGTGTCGCCATCGACGAAGCGAAGGAACAGATGCCGACGGTGCTGACCGTGGATCCGCCCGATCACACGCGGCTGCGCCATCTCATCGCCGGCATGTTCACGCCAGACGCGGTCAAGCCCCTGGAGGACTCGGTCCGCGTCATGGCGCGCGAGTTGCTGGCGCCTCATCTGGAATCCGGCCGGATGGATGTCATCGGCGATTTCGCCGCGCGGCTGCCGATGGCGATCATCTGCCGGCTGCTGGGGTTCCAGCGCGAAGACGAAGATAAGCTCCGCCACTGGACCGACTTGGTGGTGCAACGCGACGAGGCCGCGACCGAGATGCCGCAACATGCCATCACCGCGACCTTGGCGCTGTACGAATATTTTGAAAAGGACATGGCGGAGCGTGCGCGCCATCCGGTCAAGGACGATCTGGTCGCCCATCTGATGGCGTCGGAAAAGGAGGGCAAGCTCTCCCATGCCGAGGTGTTGGGGTATCTCTATATCCTGTCTATCGCCGGCAACGAGACGACGACCAAGCTGATCGGCAATATGACCTATCAGCTGAACAAGAATCGCAGTGAGCTCGACCTCCTGCTCAAGGACCGGTCGCTGCTGCCATCGGCGGTGGAGGAGACAATGCGCTATGACGGGCCGACCCAGCTGATGGGGCGGAGCTTGGCGCGAGATGTCGAATTTCACGGCCAGACGCTCAAGGCCGGCGATCGGGCGATTCTGCTCTTCATGTCGGCCAATCGCGACGATCGCCATTATGCCGATCCTGACCGGTACGATATAAGGCGCAATCCGCGCGATCATCTAGGCTTCGGCGGCGGTCTGCATGCCTGCCTCGGCGCTGCGCTTGCCAGGCTAGAAGCTAAGGTCGCGATGGAAGAAATTCTCGACGCGATGCCGGACTTCGCAGTCGATGAAGGCGGTCTGTCGCGCATGCACTCACCGTCAGTGCGCGGCTACACCCACGTCCCGGTGCAGTTCACGCCATCCGCCCGGGCAGCACACCCATCAGAAGGAGGCCGTCTTGCCTAAAGTCTCTTATATCGAAGCGAGCGGGGTCCAACATATCGTCGATGTCGGCGAGCAGCTCAGCTTGATGGAGGGTGCGGTGCTGAACGATGTGGAGGGCATTGTCGGCCTCTGCGGCGGCATCTGTTCTTGCGCCACCTGCCACTGCTATATCGATGACGAATGGGCAGCCAAACTGCCGACGCCGTCTGAGGGCGAACTCACGATGCTCGAGCGTGCCTACGATCGCCGGCCGAACAGCCGGCTGGGCTGCCAGATCGCCGTGACGGAAATGCTTGACGGCTTGGTGGTCAGGCTTCCAGCGCATCAAAGCAACGACTGATCAACTGAAGGGATTTGGAATGACCGCGACACCGAAAGACGTACGTCACGCCCTCGAGACTTATATCAAGGCCTGGGGCACCAATGACAAAGCTCTGCTCATGTCGATTCTGGCAGAGGACGCCATTTTCTGCGATCCGGTCGGCACGCCGGAATTCAAGGGTCATGAAGGTATTGGTCGGTTCTGGGACTTCTCACATCAGGGTACGGCGCGCGAATTGACGCCGGTGCTGGAAGAAATCCGAGCCTGCGGCAATGAAGGCATTCTGCGCTTCACCATGCAGGTCCGCGTCCCGGCGGCCAATCAGGGCCTCGACCTCTCGATCGTGGAATATGTCATCATCGATGATGCCGGCAAGATCAAGAGCCTGCGCGCCTTCTGGGACGAGACCAGCGTGTCGAAACCCGAGGGAATGGACCTGTTCTCTCCGGACGTATCGCAGGCTTACAAGAGCTGAGATTGATTTTGGCGGCTTGCCATCGACGGCAAGCCGCCCGCTTCGCGCGGCCTGTGGCGCTTAAGTCACGCGGTCCGCGTTAAAACATATAACATGCTGATATACCGTTGACGGACCTTCGAGCCGCTCTCTAGATTGCGCCCGAACGTGTCGTTCAGCCTATCAGTCACAATCTAATTCAACTTCTTTATCGTCTGCACCAAAGCGGGCCCGCCATTTCCCTATGGCGGTTCTTGGGAGGAATCATGCGTAATCTGTCTTTGTCTATGCTTTTTGCAACGGTAAGCACGTCTGTACTGGCGTTTGCTCAACCGGTGGTTGCGCAAACATCCGACCAGCCCGCAGCGTCTGATGGAACGGGTATCGAGGAAGTGCTGGTGACCGCTCGCCGCCGCGAGGAAAAGGCTCAGACTGTTCCGATCGCGCTCACCAGCCTGACCACCGAACGGCTCCAGAAACAGGACATACGCAGCAATCTCGATCTTTTGCGCGACGTCCCTGGCCTCAATGGCACGACCGGCGCGTCGCTCGGCGTGTCCTTTACTTTCATCCGTGGCGTTCCCGGCGTCGTTTCCTATTTCGATCAGATTCCAACCGCGGTGAGCGGGGTCAACCAGTCCTATTTCTTCGATGTCTCGAACGTGCAGGTCCTGAAAGGCCCGCAGGGCACCTTGTTCGGCCTCAGCAACGATGCGGGCGCGATTCTATATGAGCCGAACAAGCCGACGAACAGTTACGAAGGCTACGTCCAGGGGACGATCGGCAATTATAATCGCGGAACCGTCGAAGGCGTGCTGAATTTGCCGATCGACGACAAATTGTCGATCCGCGTCGGCGGTCAGTTCCAGCATCAGGATGGATATATCCACGTCCTGCATCCCGACATCGATCTGCTCGATCAGAACTATTGGGCCACGCGCTTCTCGGCAACGTTCCGGCCGACCGACAATTTTCAGAACGACCTGATGGTCAATTATTTTCATAGCCGCAGCCGGCCGGGCACGTTCGTGCTCAACCAGGTCAATCCGGGCATTCCGGTGGCCTTTGCGAATGCGGGCGGACCCGGCGTCGGCTTACCGGTCTCCGTGATCGCCCTGTTCACCAATCCGCCTGGATCCCCCACCTTGGATCAGGTTCTGGCGCGGCAGAAGCAACTCGGCGTCTATACTGTCGATGCACTCAGCCTGCCGCCCAGCATGCAGGTGTCGCAATGGAACATCGTGGATACGGCGTCTTTCGATATCAACGATAGCCTGACCCTCAAGAATATCTTCGGATATCAGGAAACGCAGAACAGCGCCTTCGTTCAGGACATTGACGGTTCGTCGCTTGCTCTGGTGCAGGGGGCGACACAGCTGCCGAGCCAGTCCTCGGGGCCATCCGTGCAGTACAACGAGGAAATTCAGCTGCTTGGCAAGGCGTTCGACGACAAGCTGACCTTCGTTGTCGGCACCTTCAACCAGCTTGGCGGTTACAGCTCGTCCGATACGCGGACGCCCTATGGGATCGGCTACCAGAACTCCTTCGGTCAGACCAAGGGATCGACCAGCGTCAGCCGGGCGCGTACCGACGCGGTCTACCTGCAAGGCACTTACAGCCTGTCAGATTATGTCGAAGGGCTCAGCGTCACAGCCGGTGGCCGTTATAGCTGGGATAAATTCTATACGCGTGGCGACGCCTATCTGCCCAACGGACAGCATGCGCCGAATGTTACGGTCATCGACCCGATATCTGGTCTCGCGGTCTTGGTTCCTTCGACCGTTTCGCAAGCGGCAAACTTCCGGTCCCCCAGCTACACGTTCAGCATCGATTATCAGTGGCGCCCGCAGACCCTGTTCTACATCACGAACAGCCGCGGTTATAAGACTGGCGGTTTCAACAATACGCCGACCCAGATTTTCACGAACTTCGCGCTCTATAAGCCCGAGCATCTGAACAATTTCGAAGGTGGTGTCAAAACCGACTTCGATCTGGGCGCATTCGACATGTCCACCGTGAAGGGCCGCATCAATCTCAGCGCTTATTACGGGGTTTATCAGAGCATCGCCGTCCAGACGACCGGTGCTTATGCAATTCTCGGATCCCCGGTGCCGCAGCTCGGTACGCCCATCATCAATGTCGGCGACGGCGACATTTATGGTTATGACGGTGAAATCACGATCGTGCCCGATTCCTCGGTCGAACTCAGCGCGAACTTCGCTTATACGCGCGGCCGCTATAATGCCTTCCAGGGACCGAACGCCGCCGGTAACGGCCAAGTGCTGATTCCCGGCGTCAACTTTGAAATCACGCCGCTTTGGAAATTCAACATCCATGGTGCCTATCACCTCCCGATCGATCCGACTTACGGCGATCTCAGCCTGACGGCGGCCTATTCCTGGACTGACCGTCAAATTCTGACCGATGCGGCAAGCCTGTCGCCGCAAGATTATCTCGAAGCCTATGACAATCTGGATATGACGCTGGATTGGAAAAGCGTGATGGGCGACCATGGGCTGGATGCCCGCCTGTTCGTCACCAACCTGCTGGAGAACAAGGTCGCGGCTGGCGTTCTCGCGGCATACAAGGTTATTGGCATTCTGGGCTACCAGCCCGCCCAGCCGCGCATGTATGGCGTAACGGTCCGCTATGCTTTCGGCGGAGAAGAGGAAGCCGCGGCAACGACAGCCGCCTACACCCCGCCGCCGGCCGTAGCTCCGGCACCGTCTGTGCCGAAGAGCTATCTGGTTTTCTTCGACTTCAACAAGTCTGACCTGACGCCCCAGGCGCTGACGATCGTCGACCAGGCCGCGCAGAATGCCGGCCCGGCCCATGTGACCAAGCTTGAGGTCACCGGCCATACGGACACTGTCGGTTCGGACGCGTACAATATGCGCCTGTCCCGCCGTCGCGCGGAATCGGTCGCGGCTGAGCTGGAGAAGGACGGCATTCCTTCTTCCGAGATCGAGATCATCGCCAAGGGCAAGCGCGACCTGCTGGTCCCGACCGCCGACGGCGTGAAGGAACCGCAGAACCGGCGTGTCCAGATCGTCTATGGAGGCGACGCAAGCTCGTGACCGAATAAGGTGTTCGCGCACTAACCTATTCTGCTACAGTCAACTTCGGCGGGTGAGTGATCACGCGCCGAAGTCATGTCTGGGCCGCGGCAAACGCGTCAGAACGGGGGAAGGGAAACCTATGAGCAGCGAAGCGAACCGCAAGACCGCACTCAAGATGATGGCGGATATGGAGGCGTTTCACCTCGACGACGCGATCCTGACCGATGATGTTTCTTGGTGGGTGCCCGGTCAGGGTGCGATCAGCAAGGTCACATTCCAGGCGTTGGCCGCCGGCTTCCAGCCTATGCTGGCGGGCAAATTCAGCTTGAAGGTTCTCGGGGTCACCGCCGATGGCGACCGCGTCGCGGTTGAGGCGGAATCGCTGGCGCCGCTGACCAACGGCAAAACCTATAACAACACCTATCACTTCCTGTTTCTCTTCCGCGATGGGAAGATATGTCAGGTGAAGGAATATAATGATTCGCTGCACGCGGCTCAGATTTTCGGCCCGGCGATAGCAGCCTAACGGATACTGCATCACATGAAATTTTCGATCATTTACGAAGCGCAGATGGTGGACACCTCGCGCGCCAACGAGGCCCAGGTCTTCCAAGATATGGTCGAGCAGTCGGTGCTCGCCGAGGAGATGGGATTCGATTGCATCTGGTCCGTCGAGCATCACTGCCTGACCCAGTATGCGCACCTGTCGGCGCCGGAGAGCTTCCTCGCCTTCATCGCCGGGCGCACGACCCGCATCCATGTCGGCCATGGCGTTATCTGCCTGCCCTTCAAGATGAACCATCCGATCAAAGTTGCCGAGCGCGTCGCGACGTTGGATCTGCTGTCGCGCGGCCGGCTGCATTTCGGTGTTGGCAAAGGCGGGACGCCGCAGGAAACCGGCGCGTTCGACACGCGCCTCGACGAGGTGACCGCTCAGGTCGACGAGTCGATGTATATGATTCCCAAGATGTGGCTGGAGGGTGAGTTCGAACATCACGGCCTGATCGACATCCCGCCGCGCCCGATCCATCCGAAGCCCTACCAGGATCCGCACCCGCTGATGTACATGGCCTGCACCCGCAATGACTCCCTCTACACCGCCGGTTCGCGCGGACTGGGCGCGCTGGTCATGGGCTTCAACGGCGCGAAGGAGGTTGCCGAGCGGAATGCGGCCTATCGCAAGGCCTTCCGTGAGCGTAAGGCCGAGGATCAGGTCGGCTTCCGCCCGAACGAGCATCTGGCGGCACTGTGCGCGACGGTGATCCTCGATGACCGCGCGAAAGCCCGCCGCATCGGTATTCGGGGTCAGCGTTTCTTTGCCGAATCGATCGCCTATTGGTATGCTGGCGGCGCCAAGCCACAGGTTGACGATCTCGATGAAACTGCGCAATTGGCCGAGATGAAACAGGCCGAGAACAGAATGGTCGCCTTTTTGGGCGATCATCATATCCCGGTCCTGTCCGATGCCACTGGCAATTACAATATCGACGAAGATGCCTACGGTACGCCGGCCGATGCGATTCGCCAGGTCGAAAAGCTCATCGCGGCGGGCGCTGACGAAATCCTTTTCCTCGTCCAGATGGGCACCATCCCACATGAGATCTCGATGGAGACGATCCGCAATATCGGCAAGCACGTCATTCCGCATTTCCGCGCGAAAGCAGCGGCGGCCTAATGTTCAAGGTCATTGTCCTGATCGCACGCAAGGCCGGGCTGTCGCGCGAAGACTTCATGCGCCATTACGAAACGGTCCATGTCCCGCTGGTGCGCAGCCTGGTCCCACAACTGGTCGAGTATCGGCGTAACTATCTCGACCCAGCTGAGATTGTCGTGATGCCAGGCGCCGCTACGCCGGATTTCGATGCCGTAACCGAAATGTGGTTCCGCGACCGCGCCGGCTATGAAGAACTGACGGCGCTCAACGCCGATCCGGTAAAAGGCGCATTGCTGGCGGAAGACGCGGCGCTGTTCCTCGACGCGGCCATGACCCGCATGTTCGTTGTCGACGAACATGGCGGGGCAGCTTAGCGGCCGCTGATCAGGACCGCGGCGTCGTCGCGATCACCGCCTTTGCCGCCGCGACGGCGGTGTCGGTCTTCTTCGTGCCGCCCAGTATGTCGTCGGCGATATCGCCGAGCCTGGCGCCGGTCGATGATCCGTCCTCGGCCACTTCCGGGACGACGAGCTGCTTGTCGGCTGCCAGGCGTGCGGCCCATTCGGCGCGCACCGCAGCCCAGTAATCCTCGGTCTTCGCCCAGTAATCGTCCGCCATCTTGATCGGGAAACCCGTGACGCGGTCATAGGAATTGACGACATATTCGTGGGTGAAGGTCACGGTCTTGCCCTCCTTGACCCCTACCTTGGCGTTGTCTTCCTCCTGCACCCAGCCCTTGGGCGTGATCGCATGACGGTTGACTGCCACATACCGATCGTATGGCGGATGGCGCACGGCGTCGCGCCGGGCGAGCGGGCGTAGGGTCGACTGGCTGGTCCATTCGGCGACGTTGTTGTCATATGTCCACCAGCCAACCGCGCCATAGCGCGGCGAATCGTCGGTCTGGTACACGATCTGGGACCAGCTGTTCTTGCGGTCGGAGGCAGCGACCGGCTGCATCGCCCAATGGCCTGATGTCACATAGGCCAGGATTTGGCTGGGCTCATATTCCCAATCCTGACGCCAATGCTTGACGACGATCGGCGGCTTATCGGCCTTTTCCTGGACGACCAGCAGATGCTGCAGCCGGATGATTTTGCCGGTATCGTCCACTACGCGCACCACCTCATGGCCTTGGCTGATCTTGGCCGGGATCGGCTTGTAGTCGGCGACGAATGGCGTGGTTTCCCGGAAATCGAAAGTCACGTCGAACGTGCCGGCCATCGCCAAGATCGCCTGCCGGTCCTGCTCGAAATGGGCAGAGCTTGTCCGCGTGCCGCTGGACTGCATCGGCGTTATGCAGGCCGGCAGGGCGGCCATCAGGGCAAGGCACAAGGCGGCCTGCGGCCATCGGCGGCGCGGATTGCCGGTACTGGCGGCGGAACGATCGAGCATTTTGGATCCTGTTTATTGGATGTGAAAACTGACGTGAACCGGCACCGACGCGCCCACGGCGATCTCGTCGACCCGCGCGTGACCTCCACCGTCCGCGGATCGCTGTTGCAATCGAGGATCGCCCCTACCAGCAGCTCGCCCTGTAGGTTGAGCTTCAGGGTTGGCTTGGGCAGAGCGCTGCGAGCCGCTGTTATTAACGGATGGCAGGTTATCCGAACTGCGAATCATTCGCAATCATCTTCATCGCTGGCGGACAGTTACATTGCTGCCGAATACCTGTCGTCCCTCGCCATCCTCAAAGGCGGGCCGCGAAAACCCCGGCATGTTGCACATATATCGTGTGCTCCGCCTTTGCATGTTGCAACGCGTGTTTGCCAAACAAGCGCTTGGCTGTAAGTTCGGCTCAAACATCGATGAAGAGGATGATCCGTCATGCTGAGCGGCAAAGCGGTCTTATTGACCGGGGCATCCCAAGGTGTGGGGAGAGGCTTGGCGCTCGCTGCCGCGTCGGCGGGTGCTTCGGTCGTCATTACAGCCCGCAATCTGGCCGCCGCTGAAAGCGTCGTCGAGGAGATTCAAGCGCGGGGCGGGCGCGCCGCCGCCTGCCGCTGCGACGCGACGGATCGCGCCGAGGTTGAGGCCGCCGTTGCCGTGGCGCTCGCCGAGTTCGGGCGGCTCGACGCGCTGGTTCATAATGCGACCAGCCGTTTTTCCGGCAAGAAGGCGCTGGCGCAGGATATCACTGACGAGGATTGGAACGATCAGGTCGCGGTCGGTCTCAGGGCGACGTTCCATTGTGGCCAGGCCGCGCTTCCGGCTTTGCGCGAGACATCCGGCACGTTGATCGTGCTGGTCTCGAACGCGGGCATCGAGGGCAGCCTGCCGCTCGTGGTTTATTCCGCGATCAAGGGCGCGCAGCGCGGGCTGGTCAAAAGCCTGGCGCGCGAATGGGGGCCGGTTGGCGTGCGCGTGAACGCCATCGCGCCGGTCGCGATGACGCCGGCGATGGGCAAGTTCTTCGACGACCAGCCCGAGATGAAAGACTATATCGCGACCGGCGCCTCGCTTCGCCGTATCGGCGAGCCCGAGGCCGATATCGGTCCGGTACTGAATTTTCTGGTCGGTCCGAACAGCGCCTTCATCACGGGACAGACGCTCCTGGTGAATGGCGGCGCAACGATGATTTAGGGGACGTCATGAACGCTTTATTGGCCGGCAAGGATGCACTTGTTCTAGGCGGCGGCGAGGCCGGGGCGGCGATCGCGCGCGGACTCGCCAAATTAGGCGCCTCGGTATCTCGGCTTCCTGCGGAAACGCCAGGGGCTGTCGATCTGGTGGTGATCCCCGTGACCGATCCGGGCGGCCTGACCCCGGCGCCGCTCGCCGAAATGGACGAGGCGGAATGGATCCGCCGCTGCGAAGCGCCGCTTGGCGCCGTTCGTGTCGCGATGCGGGAGGCTCATGCGCTGCTCAATGATCGCGGTGGCCAGGTCATTCTGCTGGTGCCGACGATTTCCATGATCGGCGCGGCAGATTTCGCGGCTTACAGCGCGGTCGGCGAGGGCGCGCGGTCGTTGGCCAAGGCTGCGGCGCGTGGCTGGGGCAGCCAGAATATCACTGTGAACTGCCTCGCTCTGACCCAGGAACAGCTCGCGCCGGGAATCCAGGGGCAGGTCACCGAAACCCGCGTACCGGCGGCGCTCAAAACCCCCGACCTCGAGAACGACGTCGCCTCGTTCATCGCCACGCTCGCGGTTGGACCCGCCATCGTCACCGGCACAACGATGATGCTTGATGGCGGCAACTTCATGTCGGTTTGACTGATGGCCGGCAAGCTCATCGATCTGAACCGACGCGCCTATCTCGTCGCCGGTGCCGGTGGCGGCGGTATCGGCACGGCGATCTGCACCATGCTGGCCGAGGCCGGCGCGACCGTGATCGCGGTCGACAAGACCGAGCTCGGCCGCGAGATCGCCGCCAAGGCGTTGGCCGCGTTCGGCGACCATCACTTGGTGCTCGATGCCGAGCTGACCGACGTGGCTGCGGTGGATAAGATGTTGGCCCAGGCGTCCGCTCGGGGGGGCCCTATTCGCGGCGGCGTGAATGTCGTCGGCGGAATGCTGCCGCATCATTGGACGGCGCTCACCGATCCACTGGCGCCTGAGGCCTTCGACGATGTCATGCGCTTCAACCTGCGCCCAACCTTGATCGCCTCGACGGCCCTGGCGCGCGCCATTGCCGCCCACGGCCTGGGCGGCAGTATCGTCAATATCGCCTCGGCGGCTGGCCTTGTATCGATGGCTTACGGCGCGGGCTATGGCGCGGCCAAGGCGGCGCTGATCAATCTGACGCGGACGATGGCCGTCGAATGGGGCCGCTATCGGCTGCGGGTCAATGCCGTGGCGCCCGGTACCATCCGCACGCAAAAGATCGGGCGCGCCCGCTTCGATAGCGGCGAGACCGACGAGATGCTCCAGCGCACCCGTGACGTGATCCCGCTTGGCCGGCGCGGCGCGGCGGAGGACGTGGCCGGCGGCGTGCTCTATCTGCTGTCCGACCTCTCCGAATATGTCAGCGGCCAGACCATCGCCATCGATGGCGGCGCACTCGCCCGCGCACCCTATACCGACGGCGATAATCTGCCGGTCTTCGTCGCCGACCCGGCGCTGCGCAGCCGTCTGATCAGATCGGACGAAACGTCATGAGGCGGTTGTTATTGTTCTTATTATGTTCTATATCGTCCGATATCTGAAATCACGATCCGACGGGAAGCGAGCATGAACAACGACCGCAAACTGATCTTCTTCCACTCACCGAACACCCGCTCCGCTGGCGCGGCGATTCTGCTGGAGGAACTAGGAGCACCCCATGAACTCCATGTCCTGAATATGAAGGCGGGGGAGCAGCGCGGGGCGGATTATCTCAAGATCAACCCGATGGGCAAGGTGCCCGCCATCCTGCATGGCGACGCCCTGGTAACCGAGCAGGTGGCGATCTTCGTCTATCTGGCCGACCTTTTTTCCGAGGCCGGCCTGGCCCCGGCGCTGAACGACCCCCTTCGTGGGCCCTACCTGCGCTGGCTGGCTTATTATGGCTCCTGCTTCGAGCCCGCAGTGGTCGACCGCGCGCTGAAGCGCGATCCGGCGCCGCCGCAGATGTGCCCCTATGGCGATTTCGACACGATGCTGAAAACTTTGGTAGACCAGTTGAAGAAAGGACCCTACCTGCTGGGCGACCGCTTCTCCGCCGCCGACGTGTTGTGGATGACCTCGCTCACCTGGATCACCGCCTTCAAGTTGGTGCCCGAACTCACCGAGATCATGGATTATATCGGCCGCATGAAAGGGCGCCCATCGGTCGTCAAGGTCACGGCAAGGGACGCAGAACTGGCGGCGGCACACCAGCCGAAATAGAAGAATTGGACCCCTTCCCACATCTGCGGCAGCCGATCGCGCTCGGCCCGCTTACCATCCCGAATCGGATCATGTTCACGACGCATGGTCCACGCCTCTCTCCGTCGCGGTATCTGCGTTACCTCGAAGAGCGGGCGAAGGGCGGCGTCGGCCTAATGGGGTTCAATCTCGGACCTCTCGGCCTGATGCAGTTTCCGTTCGGTCCGGGGCGGGCGTATTTGGCGCATGCCGCCGACCTGGACGCTATCCCGCCCCACCCGCTGACGGCCGAGGGACGCGCCTATTACGATTCGCTGATCCCGTCCTATCGCATCTGGGCCGACACCATCCATGCGCATGGCGCGAAATGCGTCGGCCAGCTTTATCACGCTGGCGCCGCGCAGCATTCCGACAATTTCCAGCCGACGGTAGCGCCGTCGGCGGTCGCCGACGAATATGAGCGCCACAATCCCCATCCCCTGACGGGCGACGAGATCGCCGATTTGGTCCAGGCCTATGCGCTCTGCGCCGGACGAGCAATCGCGGCGGGCTACGACGGTATCGAGCTTCACGCCGCGCACGGCTACCTGCCGCACCAGTTCCTGTCGCCTCTGTTCAACCGCCGCACCGACGCTTATGGCGGCCCCCTCGAAAACCGCATGCGCTTCCTGGTCGAGATTTTCCGCGCCGTCAGGACCATGGTCGGCCACGGATTCCTTGTCGGAGTGCGCCTGACGACGCCGGACGATGCCGATGGCGGGCTGACGCTCGACGACATCATCGGCGTGTCGCGCCGGCTACAGGCAGAGGGCGCCGGCTATGTCAGCTTCTCCGGCGGCTCTTATGCCGGCCTGCGCGGCGGAGCGAATCTTCCCTATGTCGCCCCGGCTTTCATTGCCCAGGGTCCGAACTTGGGCGTGTCCGCCGCGGTCAAACGCGCGGTGAATATCCCGGTAATCGTCGCCGGACGGATGGCGGATTTCGACTTGGCGGAAAAGGCGATCGCTGAAGGCCAGACCGATTTAGTCGGCATGGTCCGGGCGCTGATCGCCGACCCGCGGGCGATAGTCAAATCCTTTGCCGGGCACGGCGCCTCAGTGATACCCTGCATCGGTGGCAATGAATGCCATTACGGTCGCGCCGTGGCCTGCGCCACGAATCCCGCCGCCGGCCGCGAAGCTGAGATGGAGATCGTTCCAGCGGCCGAACCCAAACGCGTCCTGGTCGTCGGGGGCGGACCCGCCGGTCTTGAGTGTGCCGCCGCCGCGGCGGAACGCGGTCACCATGTCGTAGTGGTCGACCGCCGGCTTGCCTTGGGTGGATTGTTGATTTCCGTGGCCGAGGCTTCGCAGCAGGCGGATCACGGCAAATATCTCGACTATATGCGCCGGCGGATCGGCGGGCTCGCCATTGAGCTTCGGCTCGGCACGGAAGCCGACACCGCCCTGATCGGTAACATCGGACCCGACGCGATCGTGCTCGCGACCGGCGCCGCCTATCGCTCGAGAGTTGCCTGTGAAACCTCGGGACATGTCATCGATGCTGCACAAGCGCTCGCCGAACCGTCGGCGGTTGGGCTTCATGTGGTCATTGACGGTGGCCTCGACGATCACCTTCCGCCGCTCATTCTTGCCGATTTCTTTGCCCGCGCGGGCCGAACCGTCACCTTGCTGACCGAGAATATCTCCCCGGCCCCCGCGCTCGAAGTCGCCAGCCTCGTTATTCTGATGAAACGCCTGCTTGAAAAAGACGTGGCGATTCAATCAACGACCGCCGCCGTTGCGTTGCACGGCGACCAACTTACTATCCGCAACAGCCTGACCCATAGGCCCGGACGGATCGCCGGCGTCAATACCGTGGTCACGCTCGGGCCGCGTATTCCCAATGATGGGCTGGCCGAAATCCTGAAGCCATTGGGAATTCCGGTGCATATCATCGGAGATGCGCTCTCGCCACGCCGCATGCTCCACTCCACCTTGGACGGCGCTAGGCTCGGCCGGTCGCTGTTCTAGCCCTGATCCTCGTCGAAGGGATCCAGGTCGCGCTTGATCCAGCGATAGATGATCCAGAACAAAGCGAAGAGCAGGAACGACACGATATTGATGATCGCCACGATGGCGATGACCAGCCACAATGTGAGGTGATGGCGTAGGCCGTTAACCGTCTCCCGATCGACAAAGGTAATCAGCGCGCCGAGCACCACGCCCAGGGCGATCGCCACACCGACGATCTTGCAATAGGCGCGGGTCGAACTTGACGACAGGATCGATGAGGCGCGGCTTTCTGACACTATCGGCTCGATCGATTGCGGGGTTGCATCAACCTTTCCTAAACCAACCGCGCTGACAAGCGTTTCGTAGCGGGGCTACCTTGTCCCCGTGGATAGAGATTATGAGCCTCTCAGAACTCCTCCACCCCGAAATCCATCAGCGGCTTCGCCCCCGCCATGATGGCCCTGAAATGCTGCTCGGTTTCGGGCAGGATCTTGGTCATGAAGAAGCGGGCAGTCTTGACCTTGGAGTCATAGAACGCAGCCCGGACGCCGCTCTCCGCCGCCCTGGCCTTCGCCACCTTGGCCATCCTCGCCCACATGAAACCGATCGCGACCAGCGCGAACATACGTAGATATGACGATGACGCTGCGGCGGCTTCGTTCGGGTTCACCAGGCCCTTCTGCGCGATGAACCCCGTCGCCTGCTGCAACTTGCCGAACGCCTTGGCTAGCGGCGAAACGAACTCGCCCAATTCAGCATCGGTCTGGTTCTCTTCCAGGAAATGCGCGACCGGGTGGAAAAAGCGGCGGAGCGACCGGCCCATATTGGCCGGCAGCTTGCGGCCGACCAAATCCAGCGCTTGGACTCCGTTGGCGCCCTCATAAATCTGGGTGATGCGAGCATCGCGCACGAACTGCTCGACGCCGTTCTCGTGGATATAGCCATGGCCGCCCCACACCTGCATGCTGGTGTTGGTCGCCTCGAAACCGGCATCGGTGAAATAGGATTTGAGGATCGGCGTCATCAGCGCCAGCAGGTCGTTCGCGGCTTCGCGCTCCTTTGGGTCGGTCGCGTGCTCCTCGATGTCGAGCTGTAGGCTGACCCACAGGCCCAGCGCACGGGCACCCTCGACAAAAGACTTCACCGTCAGCAAATTCTTGCGGACATCGGGATGAACAATGATCGGATCGGCCGCCTTATCTAAGGCCTGCGCTCCGGTCAGCGCCCGGCCCTGGATTCGGTCCTTCGCATAGGCCAGTGCGTTTTGATAGGCGACCTCGGCCAGCCCCAGTCCCTGGATGGCGACGCCCAGCCGCGCGGCGTTCATCATGGTGAACATCGCCCGCATTCCCTTATTGGGCTCGCCGATCAGCCAGCCGGTCGCGTCGTCCAGATTCATCACGCAAGTCGATGAGGCGCGAATGCCCATCTTATGCTCTATCGAGCCGCAGGCGATCGCGTTGCGCGGCCCGGCGACAGTCGCGCCGTTTTCCGCCCTGGGCAGGAATTTCGGCACGATGAACAGGCTTATCCCCCGTATCCCGGCCGGCGCCTCCGGCAGCCGCGCCAGCACCAGATGAATGATGTTCTCGGTCAGATCGTGCTCGCCGGCCGAGATGAAAATCTTGGTGCCGGTAACTTTATAGGTGCCGTCGCCGTCCGGGACCGCCTTTGTGCGGATCAGCCCCAGGTCGGTGCCGCATTGCGGCTCTGTCAGGCACATCGTGCCGGACCAGATCCCATCTGTTAGCTGGGGCAGGTATAGGTCCTTCTGTTCCTGCGATCCGTGCTGCGAAATCGCGCGATAGGCCCCGCCGGACAGACCGGGATACATGCCGAACGATGTGTTGGCCGCTGACACCATCTCGTCCAGCACAGAACTCACCGTGTGCGGCAGGCCCTGACCGCCATAGGCGGGATCGGCGGTCAGTCCGATCCACCCGCCCTCGCGGAACTTGTCGTAGGCTTCCTTGAACCCTTTCGGCGTCCGTACCACACCGTTTTCGAACGTGCAGCCGTCCGTGTCGCCCGACAGGTTCAGCGGCTGGATTTCGTTCTCGCAGAACTTCCCCGCCTCCTCGATCACGGCATCCAGCAGGTCCGGCGTCGCCTCGGTCAGCCCCAGCCTGGCGAAGACGTCACCGACCTGGAGCACGTCGTTGAGGACAAAGCGAAAATTATCGAGCGGGGCGGTATATGTCGGCATAACCTAAATGCGTCCTCGTTTAACCAGGGCCGTCATTCCCGCCGAGCGGGAATCCAGCGTTACGCGCGATAGCGCGGACAAGACTCGTATCGCCGCGGACGCGGCTCTGACTGGATTCCCGCCTGCGCGGGAATGACGATGGGGTTTGGTCATCGTCTCAATTTCTCAGCGGTTTGCCCGTGGTGAGCATCTGCTCGATCCGGGCGATGGTTCCGTCGTTTTTGAGAAGCGCAATGAAAGCCTTGCGCTCCAGCGCGCTGATGTCGTCTTCGCTCAGCGTATCGGCGTAATCGATATCGCCGCCCGTCAACACTGTCGCCAGCGCGTCGGCCACCACGACGTCATACTGCGTCGCCTTGCCCGCCGTTACGAAATCATGCACCGCCATGTTCAGTGCCGTCTTGCCCGTCGCGCCAGGCAGATGGAACTCGGTTGGCTTGGGTGGGGTGTAGTCCTGGGCCAGGGTAAGCGCCCGACCCTTGGCGTCGGCCAGAAGCCGGTCGCGATTCATGCTTATGCCGTCGGTTTCCCGCAGGTACATCAGGTCCTTGGCCTCGGCTGCCGATTTCGAGACCTGCGCGGTAGAGATCGTCTGGAACGTCGCGGCGACAGCGGGAATCGGACCCTTGGGCAGCTTGGGATTTACCAGTTGCCGGGCTAGCAGCTCCTTGCAGCCCCCCCAGCCCGGAATGACGCCGACCCCGACCTCGACGAGCCCCAAATAGGTTTCGGCATGGGCCTGCACCGCCGCACTATGAAGTGTAATCTCGCACCCGCCGCCCAGCGCACGGCCCGCCGGCGCGCTAACGACGGGGAAGGGGGCGTATTTCAGCGCTTTGTAGATTTGCTGGCCGGTGCCGATCATTTCCTCCAATTGGCCATAGCCAGCGATGTTCACGGCGAACATGACCAGCCCCAGATTGGCCCCGACCGAGAAATTGTCCGCGTCGTTGCCGATGACCAGGGCCTTCCAATCGCCCTTGCCAACGCCGATCAGCGCCAGCGCCTTGCCGATCATGTCCATGATGTCAGGATCCAGCGAATTAGCCTTGGACTGGAACTCCAGGCACACCACGCCGTCGCCGATATCCCACAGGCTGGCCGATCCATTTTTCGCCAACGGCTGGGAACGGCGCTTGATGTCGGCGAGCAGCAGGACGCCCTCGGCGCGCACGACATCGTGATAGCCGCCGTCCAGCCCCAGGAATTGAAGCTGGCCGTTTTCCACTCGGTAGAAGTTTCGCCCGGCGGCACTGCCCAACAGCTTGGGTATGGCCAAGCCCCTGGCCCGATATTGCTCGGCCAGCCAGGCCGTGCCGATCTGGTCCATGAGTTCGAACGGCCCGAACTTCCAGCCATAGCCGAACTTCATCGCCTCATCGACCTCGACCAGAGTGTCGGCGATCTCACCCACCAGATCGGCGGCATAGGCGAAGGTCGGGGCCAGCATGCCCCAGGCGAACCGCGCGCCCGCGTCGGTGCCAGACAGCAAGGTTTTCAGTCCGGTCTTGCGGTCGGCCAACGCAGCATCCAGGCTTGCGATGCTCACCTGTTTGACCGCGTGATACTCGCCGGTCTTCAGGTCCACCGCTTCCTTCAGTCGGGCCGCGCCGTTCTTGGTCATGCGATAGAAGCCGCCCTTGCCCTTGCGGCCGGTATAGCCGGTCTCGATCAGCTTCGTGATGATCGGCGAATCGCGCAATTGGCCGCGATAGGGGTCGGTCTCAGGCAGGGAGCTCGCCATGCTCGACGAGACATGCGGCATCAGATCGATCCCAACCAGGTCGAACAGCCCGAACAACCCTGTGGAGGGAAATCCCATCACCTTGCCGGCCACGGCGTCGGCCTCTTCGACCGTCAGGCCAGATTCCTCGGCGGTATTGAGCCCGGCCTGCATCCACATCATGCCGATACGGTTGGCGATGAAGCCGGGAGTGTCGTGGCAGCGCACGACCCCCTTGCCTAGCTGCACGTCGCAGAAGCGGGCCAGCGTCTCGGTGACGTAGGCCGCGGTTTCCTCGCCCGACACCAGCTCCAGTAGACGCATATAGCGCGGCGGGTTGAAGAAATGGGTGATCGCGAAATCGCGGCGGAAAGCCTCCGACCGGCCTTCGATCAGGTTCTTCAGCGGGATTGTCGATGTGTTAGAGGTGACGATCGAACCTGCTTTGCGGACGGTTTCCAGCCTGGCGTAGAGATCGTGCTTGATCTTCACATTCTCGATGATCGCCTCGACGATCCAGTCGCAATCGGCCAACAGGTTCAGATCGTCTTCCAGATTGCCCGGCGTCACGAGCTTGGCGTTGCGCGGGCTCATGAATGGCGCGGGCTCGGTCTTCAGCAGTTTGGCCACCGCACCCTTGGCTATGGCGCTGCGGTCATTAGCGTCTTTCGCCACAATGTCCAGCAGCACAACCGGCAGGCCGGCATTGGTCATATGGGCAGCGATCGCGGCGCCCATGACGCCAGAGCCGATGACCGCGACCTTTTTGATTTCGCGAGGCATGCCGGGCATCAGATGGCCTCGAGGATGGTGGCGATGCCCTGACCGCCGCCGATGCACATAGTCGCCAACGCGAACTGCTTGCCCTCGCGCTTCAGCAAGGTTGCCGCCTTCCCGGCGATGCGCGCGCCTGACGCGCCCAGCGGGTGGCCCAACGCCAGCGCGCCGCCATCGATATTCATCTTGGCGATGTCGATGCCCAGATCGTGGATCACCGACAGCGACTGCGCCGCGAAGGCCTCGTTTAATTCAATGATGTCGATATCGGCCAGAGTCAGGCCGCCGCGCTTCAACACTTTGTGCGTCGCCGGAACCGGGCCGACGCCCATGATCTCAGGCGCGCAGCCCGCGACCGCCATCGCCTTGATGCGGGCCAACGGCGTGAAGCCATGCGCCTTGGCGTAGGTCTCGGACATCACGAGAACCGCGGCGGCCCCGTCGGTAAGCGGCGAGGACGTGCCTGCGGTCACCGATCCCTTGGCGTCGAATGCCGGCTTTAGCCCGGCCAGCCCCTCCAGGCTGGTGTCGGGACGGATCGTGCCGTCCGTGGAGACGATGCCGCTCTTAGTCTCGATCGGCACGATCTCCTCGGCAAACTTGCCGGCCTGCGCGGCTGCCGCGGCCCGCCGATGCGAGGTGACCGCCAGTTCTTCCTGGGCGACCCGGCCGATCTGATATTGCTTGGCGAGGTTTTCCGCGGTTTCGCCCATCGAGATATAGGCTTGCGGATATTCCTTATAGAGGGCCGGATTAGGGGAGGGATTGAAGCCTGGGATCGGCACGCGCGTCATCGATTCGACACCGGCGCAGATGAACACGTCTCCGGCGCCCGCCGCGATCGCGCCGACTGCCATATGGATCGAGGTCATCGAGGAACCACAGAAGCGGTTGACCGTCGTGCCCGCCACCGACAGCGGCAGATGGGTCATGAAGCCCAATATGCGGCCGAGATTGAGACCTTGCTCGCCCTCGGGAAAGGTGCAGCCCAGGATCAGATCCTCGATATCGGCGGCATCGACGCCGCTATCGACAACCAGCTTGGAAATGACTTGAGCGGCGATGTCGTCGGGACGGGTCCGCGCCAATGCGCCTTTATCGGCAAAGTGAAACGGCGAGCGGCGGAAATGGGTGATGACGGCGTTTGTCATGAGGTGAGTGTCTCCGACTTCGATGTCGCATTGAAATTGTCAGTGATGTGCCACCGTGCTGCGCTGGTGGAAAGCCCGGTAAGGAACCTGTGGTATCGCGCAAATAGTGCCGGAATGCACGCCGCGCAAGCGATTGTATTGCCGTCAGGCGCCATCCTTCTTGGCCTTGGCCGCGTCTTCGGCGATCAGGTCCTTGCGGGACAGTTTTCCGATCAATGTCTTGGGCAGCGGCTTGTTGCGGAACTCGATCAATTTCGGCATCTCGATCGGCGAAATCTTGTCCTTCAGAAAGGCGCGCAACTCATCCGCCGTCAGCGTCTGCTCCACCCGCAGCTTGATCCAGACCTTCAGCGTCTCCCCGCGATAGGCGTCGGGAACACCACCGGCCACCGCCTCTTCGACCGCCGGGTGACGATAGATCTCTTCCTCGATCTTGCGCGGATAGATCTTATAGCCTGAGGCGATGACGATATCCTTCAGCCGGTCGACGATGAAGACATACCCGTCCTCGTCCATCGTGCCGATGTCGCCGGTGTGGAAGCGGCCGCCGACCATCGCGAATTCGGTCTCCTCGGGCTTCTCCCAATAGCCGGTCATAACCTGCGGGCCACGGATGCACACCTCGCCGGCTTCACCCGGCTTCACTGGGGTGATGCGGTCGTCCATCGAGATCATCTCGACGATCGTCTGCGGCGCCGGGATGCCGATCGAGCCGATCTTGCTGACGCCCTTGGGCGGGTTGCAGCAGGCGACGGGCGAAGTTTCCGACAGGCCGTATCCCTCGACCAGCGAGCAGCCGGTCAGCCGCTCGAACGTCTCCTGCACGTCCAGCGGCAAAGGCGCGCCGCCCGATATGCACAACCGGATCGACGAGATGTCGTATCTCTTCAGTTCCGGATAGTTACTGATCGCGGTGTAGATAGTCGGCACGGCCGGGAACAGGGTCGGCTTGGTCTTGTCGATGGTCTTCAGCACCTGACGAACATCGAACCGGGGCAGGGCGATGATTTCGATCCCGCACAAGATCGGGTTGTTCATCGCCGCGGTCATGGCGAAGACGTGGAAGAACGGTATGACCGCCAGCATCTTGTCCTTGCCGGGCGTCATCTCCAGCGCGAACATCTTCATCTGGTACGCGTTGGCATACAGGTTCGCGTGGGTCAGCATCGCGCCCTTCGGCGTGCCAGTCGTGCCACCGGTATATTGCAGCACGGCGATATCCTTCAGCGGGTCGACCGGGTGCAGCGCGATCTTGCCATCATTCGCCACGATGTCATTGTACCGCTTGAAGCGCGGGTCGGCGGGGATGCTGGCGATATCCTTCCGCTTGGCGATGCGATAGAGGAAATTCGTCGGGAAGGGCAGGATATCCGCCATCGGGCAGATGATTACGCTGTTCAACTTGCAGGCGTCGGCGAGGCCGATCAGCTTGTTGGCGACCTGCGTGACGTCGATAGTCACCATCACCCGCGTGCCGCTGTCCAATATTTGATGGCGGAGTTCGGTATCGGTGTAGAGCGGGTTGCAGTTGACGACCGTCCCGCCGCATTTCAGGATCGCGAAATAGGCGATCGGGTAATAGACGCAATTGGGCAGCAGCAGCCCGACGCGGTCCCCCGGCGTGATCAGCTTTTTGAGCCCGCAGGCGAAGCGGTCGACTAAGGCGGAGAGCTCGCCATAGGTCCATTTCTTTCCCATAAAATCGAACGCTGGCTGGTGGGCGTGCCGGGCCGTGGTGTCGTCCAGCAGCGCGTAAAGCGGCTTCACCGGGATATCGGCATGCCAGTCCATTGCATCGGGGTAGTGAGCAAGCCACGGCCATGATGCATCGTCGGTCTCGAGAACCGCTGTCATCTTGTGAATCTTCCCCATTCCGTCAGTTCAGATGTCCCTAGCGGAGGAGCCACTGTTCGATGCCGCATCGCGGCGCGCGGCCTTAAAATATCGCGCCCAGACTTAAAAAACCGGTTGGCATTAGCGCGTTCCCAGGGATAATGTACAGTACCAGTTCCTAGTGGAGTTGGACTATCCTCTGACGAAGGTTAGTTCATTGTCGCGGTTCGGTCACGAATTTGATACCGAGAGCAGCCTCTCGGTTCGCACGCGCCTCAAGTGGTTCAATGCCGCGAAGGGGTTTGGCTTTGTGTCACCGACCGATGGCGCGCCCGATGCCTTCCTTCATGTCTCCGTCTTGCATCGCGCCGGCCTTCAGGAATTGGGCGAGCAAGCCGAGTTGATTTGCGAAATCGGCCATGGCCCCAAGGGCCCCCAGGTCATGCGCATCATAGAAACGCTCAGCAGCGGGGCCACCGCGCCGCAAGCGCGCGGCATGGCGCCGTCCGGTCCCGAAGAGGCAATGGCGGGCATCGTCAAATGGTTCAAACCCGATAAAGGCTTCGGCTTCATTACCGCCGACGATTCGGGCAAGGACGTCTTCGTCCATAAGAGCGTCCTCAGACGCTCGGGCCTGAACGTGCTTGAGGCCGGCCAGCGCGTCCAGATGCGCGTCCAGGACGTCGAAAAAGGCCGCGAGGCCACCTGGGTCATTCCGCTTTAGTCTGTCGAGCCGGCTGCACGATATGACCCAGCCAAGGCAAAACCGTAGGATGGGTAGAGCGGAGCGAAAACCATCGTGCGGAATTATTCGGCAATGATGGGTTTCGCTGCGCCCTACCCATCCGGACTCAAATGCGCGTCGATGACGGCGGCCTACCCCGCGATCAACCCGCCATCGAGCACAAGCGAATGCCCGATCATGAAGGATGCTGCGTCGGAGCAGAGGAACAGGGCGCCGGCTGCGATTTCGGCCGGGTCGGCGATGCGGCCGATAGGGTGGGCATTGCTCATCGACGCGATGAAGGCCGGGTCGCCGCCATGGTTGTCCTCGGCGATCGGCGTGTCGACGCCGCCGGGACACAGCGCGTTGATGCGGATCCCCCTACGCGCATATTGCAGCGCCGCCGCCTTGGTCATGCCGACGACGCCGTGTTTGCTGGCGGTATAGGACGGCTTGTTGCCCACCGCCGTCAGGCCGGCGATCGAGGAGACATTGACAATGATACCGTGGCCTTGTTTCTCCATCTGCGCGAGTTCATGCTTCATGCACAGGAAGACACCTTTCAGATTAACGCCGATGATGCGGTCGAACATCTGTTCGTCCCAGGTCGCCTCCGGCACCAGTTCGGGATCGATGCCGGCATTGTTGATGGCATAGTCCAGCCGACCGAACGCCGACACCGTGCGCGCGACCAGCGTGGCGACCGAGTTTGTGTTGCTGACATCGGTATGAACGAAGATGCATTTGCCGTGAAGCTCATGAATTTCCCGCGCGGCCTCTTCGCCGACGACGTCGTTGATCTCGGCGATCACGACACGCGTGCCCGCTTTCGCGAATGCCTTCGCAGTTGCCAAGCCGATACCGCTGCCGCCGCCGGTAACGATCGCTACCTTCCCCTTAAAGTGCTCGCTCACAAGGTCCTCCTGATCATTTTGTTGTCACGATTCATAGGCTTTTATCGCGATCGTGTAACCAGTATTTAATGTACGTTGCAGTCGCAAATTCCGGTCAACCCCCAAATATACGGACAACAAACGGTCGATGAACACAATCCTCGTTACCGGTGCGGCTGGATTTATCGGCAGCCACGCCATCCTCGCTCTGTTGGAAGCCGGATATACCGTCATTGCAATCGACGATCTTTCGACCGGCCAGCGCTGGGCCGTCCCGCCGGAGATCACCTTCATCCAGGGCGATGTCGGCGATGCGGCGCTGATGCGTGACATCTTTGCGAAACTCCCGATCGACGCTGTGATGCATTTCGCCGGCAGCATCGAGGTCGGCGAATCCGTCAGCCATCCTCTGGCTTATTACCGCAATAATACCGGCGGCAGCCTCACTCTGATCGAAGCCGCCATAGCCGCCGGAATCGAGCGCATGGTCTTTTCTTCGACCGCCGCGGTCTATGGAGAGCCTGAGGTTCAGCCGATCCTGGAGGATGCGGCGACCAAGCCGATCAATCCCTATGGATGGACCAAACTGATGACCGAACAGATGCTGCGTGATGTATCCGCCGCTCATGGGCTCAACTATGTTGTCCTGCGCTATTTCAATGTGTCGGGGGCCGATCCAAAGGGCCGGGCCGGCGAAAGCATCAAAAAGCCGAGCCATCTGATCAAGCGCGCGGTCCAGGTCGCGGTCGGCGTGCTGCCCGAGCTCGGTATCTACGGCGAAGATTACCCGACACGCGATGGCACCTGCGTGCGGGATTATATCCATGTCAGCGATCTGGTGGACGCCCATCTGTTGGCGCTCAAGCATCTTGAGGGCGGCGGCAAAAGCCTCACGCTTAATTGCGGTCACGGCGAGGGTATCTCGATCCGCGAGGTCGTTCGGGCGGTCGAGCGGGCGACAGGCAGGCCGCTGCCGGTGAAAAGCGCGCCGCGCCGGCCCGGTGACCCGCCGACCTTGATCGCCGCCGCTGATCGGATCAAAGCCCTCCTGGGTTGGCAGCCCCGTCACGACCTCGACGCGATGGTGATGTCTGCGCTGGCATGGGAACGGCAATTGGCCGCCGCGCCCGACGGCGTTCACCCCGCCACGAATGGCTGAGTCGATGCCGCTCATCGGCATTCCGGCCGATTATCGGGTCTTGGCCGGCGCCGGCGTCCACATTGCCGACGAGACCTATATCCGCGCGGTTGCCGAGCAGGTCGGTGCAATTCCACTAATCCTGCCGGTCCTGGGCGAAACCCTCGATCTGACGTCGCTGCTGTCCGGGCTCGACGGCGTCCTGCTGACCGGGAGCCAATCGAATGTCGCGCCAGCGCGCTACGGCGGCGAGATCAGCGACCCCGGCGCGATGCATGACGCCGAGCGCGATGCGCAGAACCTGCCACTGATCAAAGCCGCCGTATCGGCTCGTATTCCTCTACTGGCCATCTGCCGGGGCTTCCAGGAGGTGAATGTCGCCTATGGCGGCAGCCTGCATCAGAAGCTGCACGAACAGCCCGGCCGGCTCGATCACCGGGCCCCCTTCGGCCAGCCGGTCGATATCCAGTTCGATATGGCACATCCGGTCGAGTTTCCGCCGGGCAGCCTGCTGCGCCACCTGCTTGGGACCGAAAGCGCGATGGTCAATTCCGTGCATTGGCAAGGTGTCGACCGCCTCGCCGATGGCCTGATCGTCGAGGCGGTGGCGTCCGACGGCACGATCGAGGGGGTGCGCATTGCCGATGCTGCCGAATTTGCGCTGGCGGTTCAGTGGCATCCGGAGCATCGTCCGGCCGAGAATCCGGTCTCGCGGGCGATTTTCGCGGCATTTCGCGCGGCGGTTCTGAAGCGGGCCGAATGGCGCAGGGGAAAAGTCTGAGTATGGCGGGCGTTGAAATCGAGAAGCTGGTCCAGCTTCTGGCAAAGCTTCCGGGCCTGGGGCCGCGCTCGGCCAGGCGGGCGGCACTGACGATGCTGAAACGGCGCGACACGATCATGATCCCACTTGCCGAAGCAATCGAAACCGCGGCCCAGGCGGTGCGGAACTGCACGATCTGCGGCAATTTGGATACCGAGGAGCCCTGTAATATCTGCCGCGAACCCCACCGCGACTCGCAGATCATCTGCGTGGTGGAGGAGGTGGCGGATCTATGGGCGCTTGAGCGCAGCGGCGCGTTTCGCGGCCGCTATCACGTGCTGGGCGGCACGCTGTCGCCGTTCCAGGGTGTCGGGCCGCAAGATCTGTCGATCGATGCGCTGGTCTCCCGCGCCCGCGAGGCGCAAGTGACGGAGGTGATCCTGGCACTTAACGCTACGGTCGAAGGCCAGACCACCGGCCATTTCATCGCCGAGCAACTCATTGATGCCGAGGTGAAGGTCACCTATCTGGCGCATGGCGTGCCGATGGGCGGCGAACTCGATTATCTCGATGACGGCACGTTGACCGCGGCCCTGAAAGCCCGGCGATGACGTTCCCCGACATTTTCGACCGGGTCGAAACCTGGGTGTTCGACCTGGACAATACGCTGTACCCGGCGGCGTCGAAGGTATTCGACCAGATCAGCCGCCGGATGACCGGGTTCATCGCCGAGCATTTCGATATCGCCCCGGACGCGGCCATGGCGAAGCAGCGCGATTTCTTCATGCGCTATGGCACCACCTTGCGTGGCCTGATGAGCGAGCATGGCCTCAAGCCCGGCCCCTTCCTGGATTACGTGCATAAGATCGATGTCGGGTCGGTGGCAGCCAATCCAGAACTGGCGCTCAAGCTGGGCCGTCTGCCGGGCCGTAAGCTAATCTTCACCAACGCCTCGCGCATCCATGCCGAACGGGTGATGGCGCGAATCGGTATCGACCATCATTTCGAAGAGATTTTCGATATTGCGGCCGCCGATTACATTCCTAAGCCCGACCGCACATCCTACGCCATGATGCTGCGCCGCCACGGTGTGGCCCCTGATACGGCCTGCATGATCGAGGATATCGCCGCCAACCTGGAACCGGCCAAGGGGCTGGGCATGTCGACCGTCTGGCTGAAGGGCGAGATCGCGTGGGCGCGGCCCAAGGGTGGGGGGATACCGCCCTATATCGATTTCGTCGCCGACGATCTGGGGTCGTGGCTGGATGGGGTCATCGAGCGGCGCGAAAATGCCACTAATGCCAAGTGAAAAACCTAACCTCTTGGAGGTTCGGTTTTGGGGTTTTCATCGGGCTGATCATATAGGTTCCGGCCTTCGCCGGCGCTGCCGGCGCTGCCTCTCGTAACGCCGTTTGTCCTGCGCGCTGGAAACGGTCATGCCCGTGTCCTGAAAGCGCCCCGTGCTGCAAGCCGTCGATATTTTCAAGCAGACACATCGCCGTCGATCTATCTGATCGTCGCCGCCAAGGACGCGATGTTGAAGCGTGCTAAAAGCATTTATGAGGGATCGGCGGTCGCCAATATCCGCTATGTGCAGACCTCGGCGCCGATCTCCGCCGGCCCGTCCGGCGGTGGGCTGTTTGACGAGCGTGGCAATCTTCTCGGCATCACCAGCTTCAAGATCGAAGACGCGGAGGGCCTCAACTTCGCCATCGCGCGCGAAGGTTACTGGAGCAAGGCGGCGGCGAAAAAGCGCTGGTCGCGGCGCAAGAATGATAAGAGGGAATAGATCGTCTGCGCGCTTCCACGTTGACAGGTCCTGGCGCGCCTCGCATGGTCCGCGCGCTCTAAATCGCTACACAATCAGCCGTGAGTTCCAATGACGACGCCCGATTTTGCACAGATCATCGAAGATTCCTGGGAACAGCGGGAGCATCTTTCATCTAAGACCACTGGCCCGGCGCGCGTCGCCGTCGAGGCGGCGTTGGGCGGGCTCGATCGTGGCGAATACCGCATTGCCGAGAAACACGCCGAAGGCTGGGTCGTCAATCAATGGCTGAAAAAGGCGGTACTGCTGTCCTTCCGCCTCAACGATTCCGCGCCGATGGCCGGCGGCTACGACAAGGTTCCGCTGAAATGGGCCGGCTGGGATGCCGAACAGTTCGCCGCCGCCGGCTTCCGTGCCGTTCCGGGCGCTGTCGTGCGCCGCTCCGCCTATATCGCGCCGGGCGTCGTGCTGATGCCCAGCTTCGTCAATGTCGGTGCCTATGTCGGCAAGGGCACGATGATTGACACTTGGGCCACTGTCGGCTCCTGCGCTCAGATTGGTGCGAACTGCCATATCTCGGGCGGCGCCGGTATCGGCGGCGTGCTGGAGCCGTTGCAGGCCGAGCCGGTGATCATCGAGGACGATTGCTTCATCGGCGCCCGCTCGGAAGTCGCCGAGGGTGTGATCGTCGAGCAGGGATCGGTCCTGTCGATGGGGGTGTTCCTCGGCAAATCGACCAAGATCGTGGATCGCGCGACCGGCGAAGTTATCTATGGCCGCGTGCCGGCTTATTCGGTGGTCGTGCCGGGCGCGCTGCCGGGCAAACCCCTGGCCGACGGCTCGGTGGGCCCGTCGCTCGCCTGCGCGGTGATCGTGAAGCGCGTGGATGTAAAGACTCGGGCGTCGACGTCCATCAACGCTTTGCTACGGGACTGACGGCTTAATTAGAGCCATGACCATAGACCCAATCCAGCTCGCCCAATCGCTCATCCGCTGCCCCAGCGTCACTCCCGCTGACGCGGGCGCGATCGGCGTTATGGCCGACGCGCTGGAATCGCTGGGCTTCATCTGCCACCGGATGAGCTCGGATGAACGCGGCGGGCCCGCCATAGCCAATCTCTATGCAAGGCTTGGCGACGCAAAGCCGAATTTCGCCTTTGCGGGCCATACCGACGTCGTGCCAGTCGGCGATGCCGCCGCCTGGAGCGACGATCCCTTCTCTGGTCATGTCAAGGATGGCCGGCTTCACGGGCGCGGCGCGGCCGATATGAAGGGCGCATTGGCGGCCATGGTCGCGGCGATCTCGCGCTATCTGGACAAGAACGGCAAGCCGGCAGGCTCGATCAGCCTGCTGATCACCGGCGATGAGGAGGGCAAGAGCCTCAACGGCACGCGCTCGATCCTGGAGTGGATGGAGGCGCATAGCGAAACCGTCGATGCCTGCGTACTGGGTGAGCCGACCAATCCCGACCGGCTCGGCACCACGATCAAGGTCGGCCGGCGCGGCAGCATGACGGGTCGCTTGTCGGTGCGCGGCGTCCAAGGCCATATCGCCTATCCGCATCTGGCCGACAATCCCCTGCCTCGGCTGGTGCGGCTGCTGACCACGCTGGCTGAACTCAAGCTCGACAGCGGCACCGCGCATTTCGACCCGTCGAATCTGGAAATCGTGACCATCGACGTCGGCAACGGCGCTACCAATGTCATCCCGGCCAAGGGCGAGGCGGTTTTCAATATTCGCTTCAACGACACCTACGACAGCCGGTCGCTTGAGAGCCTGATTCGCAAGGCCCTGGACGCGGCCGGCGGCCGATACCAGCTCGACTTTGAAATCACCGGCGAAAGCTTCCTGACACCGCCCGGCTCGCTGGCGCAAATCGTAAAAGACGCGGTCGCCGCGGCTATTGGCCTCACCCCATCCTATTCCACCACCGGCGGCACCTCGGATGCTCGCTTCATCCACCATCATTGCCCGGTGGTCGAATTCGGCCTGGTCGGAGAGACGATGCATAAAGTGGACGAGAACGTCGCCGTCGCCGACGTCACGGCCCTGACTGAAATCTATCGCAGCGTGCTGGAACGGTATTTCGCGGCGAAATAGGGGTGCTCAGGCCGGCGCTGCTAGTGGGATATTCAGCATGAACTCTGTTCCCGGCGTGCGCCGCTCGATCCTCAAAGTCGCTTGAAGCTGCGTCAGGAATGCGGAAACGATCCGCATGCCTAAGCCGGTGCTTTTCTTGTAATCGAACCCTTCCGGCAGGCCGCGCCCTTCGTCGCGCACCGTGATGACAATGCCGTTATCGCCATCGCGGACCATTGTGATCCTGATGGGGCAGGGGGTCCCTGCCTGATAAGCGTGCTTCGCGGCATTGGTAATCAGCTCAGTCACAAGAAGTGAGATCGGGATAGCGCGGTCGGTTGCAATCTGGATACCTTTCGCGATCGCAACCTGAACGTCGCAGTGGGCGGCCGCATCGTCAAGGTCGCGGCAGACATCGGTCAGGTATTCGCCCATATCCAGGCTGCGGATTTGCCGCGTCCGGTACAGGCGCTGATGGGCGCGGGCGATGGCTGAGATGCGGGCCACTGCCTCCTGCAATTGCTCACGCATGGCGGAATCGGCGGAGGCGGCCTGAAGGCTTAGCATACTCGACACAAGTTGCAGGCTGTTGGTAACGCGGTGATTGCCTTCCTGGAGCAAGACCTCCTGCCGCTCGAGCGCGGCTTTCAGGTCCCGCTCGAAACGTTGCCGTTCGATCGCCATTCCCAGAAGATTGGCCGCGCCCTGCAGGAAGGCGATGTCATGCTCGGTGAATTCGCCTTCGGACCGGCTGTCGACTTCCAGCACGCCATAAGGCTGCCCGTCGCCTTGCAGGATGACGTTCATGGCCCGGTGGATGCCATGTTCGAGCAAGAGTTCCGGTGTTCGGAACCGGTCTTCTTTTCCCAGATGGTTCGAAATCACCGGCTTGCCCGTACGCAACGCGAATCCGGCAGGCGATTCGAAATCGGCACCGACCGTCGCGGTGCCGACCACATCCGCACCCCAGCCGACGCCGGCCCGCACCAGCAAACGGTTTTGCTGCGGCAGATATTCCAGTGTCTTGCAGAAATCAGCCTGCAATCCCTCGGCGGTCAGGACGACGGTGTGTTCGATCAGCTCTGCAAAGGGCGTGCCCTGGAGGGCAAGCACCCCCAGTTCCGCCAGTATTTCCTGTTGCCGCAGGCGCAACTGCAAGGCGCGGGCGGTCATCTCGGCGGAGTCGTCGCCGCAGGGCTGAGATTCCACAATTGCGCCGGAAAGGGACGTGCAGGTCATATGGTAAGACTACATGGATCGGGGCCTGTCATCCAGCGGCGGCTGCGCAAGGTCCCAGCCCTTCTAAAGGTCCCTAATATTCTAAATGTCCAAGGTGCCGGTGGCGCTCGCAATGTCCATGACGACGAAAACAAAACCGTCCAGCAGGGCGTGGGCGGTAATATTGGTCCACAGATTTCGCCGCCAGAGATAGATCACGGTCAGCCACAATCCGCTCATGCCGGCGACCAGCGCATGGCCCACGCCCCAGAATGGCGCATGCACGGCACCGAACACGACGATCGGGATGATCGCCCCCAGCCATCGGCTGCGCGTCAACTCCGTCATGCGTTCGATGGCATAGCCGCGAAACAGGGTTTCCTCGGTGAAGCCAGCGCTTAGCGCCACGATAAGCTGCAGCCAAATCGGCATGCCCATTACCAAAGCGGCCTGACTCTCGTCCTGGATCGGAAGTCCTATCATCTGGACAATCGCGCCGGCGGCCATCGCCAGCACGACCAGCGCGGTGGTCATCCTAGCGCCGGCGCGGATGGCGGACCAGCTCGGCCGGCCCAGCCCGATCGACAGCAGGGAGCGTCTTTCCCAAAAGACCACTATGCCCAGTAGCGCGAGGGTCAGCGCCCAGATCACAACCTCGTTGATTATGACAGAGAGAGTCGCGTCGGTTGCCGCCGGCAATTCGCCGGGGCCGCCCGCGGACAGGATTGCCGGAACGACGAGCGCAAGGATCAATCCCGCGATGGAGGCGAGCCGCCGTGGCGGACGCCCCGGCGAGGGAATACTGGTCACCTCTTGTCCATCATCCCGACGAAGCGATCGAACAGATGGTGCGAATCCTTCGGCCCGGGCGACGCTTCGGGGTGATACTGCACGGCAAAGACCGGCCTGTCCGTCATGCGGAAGCCCTCATTGCTGCCGTCGAACAGCGACACATGAGTCGCCTCGCAATTGGCCGGCAGGCTCTCGGTCACCACCATGAAGCCATGGTTCTGGCTGGTGATCTCCACCTTGCCCGTCGCCAGCTCCTTCACCGGATGATTCGCGCCGCGATGGCCGTGATGCATCTTCTCGGTCCGGCCGCCCACCGCCAGTGACAGCAGCTGATGTCCGAGGCAAATACCGAAGATCGGCTTCCCGGTCTCGATCAGTTCGCGGATCACCGGCACGGCATATACGCCGGTCGCCGCCGGGTCGCCCGGACCGTTCGACAAGAAAATCCCGTCCGGCTGATGGCGCAGAACATCCTCCGCCGTAGCATCGGCCGGTACGACCGTCACCTTGCAGCCGGCCGATGCCAGCGCCCGTAGGATGTTATTCTTGGCGCCGTAATCGATCGCAACGACATGATGGTGCGGCAACTCTTGCACCCCATGGCCGCCATCCAGCGTCCAGAGCGTCTCGTTCCATGTGCGGGTCTGTCTGCCGGTCACCTGAATTGCCAGATCCATCCCGTCCAGGCCCGGCCAGCCGGCCGCCTCGGCCTTCAGCTTGGCAATATCGAGATGGCTGTCCGGCACATGGGAGATCGCAGCATTCGCCGCGCCTAGGTCGCGCAGCCGACGGGTCAGAGCGCGCGTGTCGATGCCGGAGATGCCGACCAGATTGTTGCGCTTCAGCCAGTCGTTGAAGCCCTGGGTGGCCCGCCAGTTCTGCGGCTCGGTGATCGACGCCGCCAAAACCAGGCCGCGCGCGACCGGGGTCAGCGTCTCGGTATCTTCGGGGTTGGCGCCCACATTGCCGATATGGGGGAAGGTGAAGGTGATGATCTGTCCGGCATAGGACGGGTCGCTCAGGATTTCCTGATAGCCGGTCATCGCAGTGTTGAAGCACAGCTCGCCCAGCGCGCTGCCGCTGGCGCCCACGCCATGGCCCCAAAATACCGAACCGTCGGCAAGGACCAGCGCGGCATTCGCGCCTGGCGGCGGTTTCGGCACGTCGCTCATCACACATCTCTGGGAAACGGGGTAGATGATTAGAAATAAAGAAGCCTGCGGCTTGCCGTCAAGGAGGGGTGGCAGCTATTATGATCGACACTCTATAATCAGACGGATCAGAGCAAATGCTTCGCGAGCAAATCACCGAAGCCATGAAGGACGCGATGCGTGCCCGCGAGCCGGAAACTCTTTCGACCGTGCGCATGATCCTGGCCGGCATCAAGGACAAGGACATCGCCGCCCGCCCATCGGGCAACGCAAGCGGCATCGGCGATCCCGAGATCCTGTTGCTACTGCAAACGATGGTCAAGCAGCGCCGCGAATCGGTGGCGCTCTATCGCCAGGGCAATCGCGCGGATCTGGTCGCCAAGGAAGAAAGCGAGATCGCCGTCATCGAGCGCTTCCTGCCTAGGCAAATGGACTCTGCGGAAACCGACGCTGCCATCACCGCCGTCATCGCCGAGTCGGGCGCCGCCTCGATCAAGGATATGGGCAAGGTGATGGCGGCGCTGAAGGCCAGATATTCAGGCCAAATGGATTTCAGTACGGTCGGCCCCGCCGTCAAGGCAAAGCTGGGGGGATAGAATTTGACGATCCCGCCAGCCTTCCTTGACGAGCTTCGGGCGCGGGTTCCGCTGTCGGACATTGTCGGGCGGCGGATCGCGCTTCAACGCGCGGGCCGTGAATATAAGGCGCCGTGTCCGTTCCACGCGGAAAAGACGCCGTCCTTCTATATCAACGACCAGAAATCCTTCTTCCACTGCTTCGGCTGCGGCGCGCATGGCGACGCGCTCGGCTTTCTCATGCGCCATGACGGGCTCGCCTTCCCCGAGGCGGTCGAGCAGCTCGCCGGCCTCGCCGGCATGGAAATGCCGAAGTCCGAACCGGCGGAGGCGCAGAAGTACGACCGGCTGAAGCGACTGGCCGACGCGCTGGAGGCGGCATGCAAATATTTCGAGGCCCAATTGCGCGCCCCCGCCGGCCGCAATGCCCTAACCTACCTGATCCGTCGTGGGCTTGACGACCAGACGATCGCCGAATTCCGGCTGGGATATGCCCCGCCTGCATCCGACGCTCTACGCGCCGCGCTGGTAGGGCAGGGGCATGACGAGGCGGTGCTTGAGGAGGTTGGGCTCATCCGCCGGCCGGATGATGGGCGTTCGCCCTATGGCTTCTTCCGCAACCGCGCGATCTTCCCGGTTGCCGACAAGCGCGGTCGCATCATCGCCTTTGGCGGCCGAATCTTGGAGGGTGAGGGGCCGAAGTACGTCAACTCGCCCGAACATGCGCTGTTCCACAAGGGCGCCGTCCTTTACGGCCTCGCCCGCGCCCGCACCGCCATCGCCAAGGGCGAGCCGCCGGTCGTGGTCGAGGGTTATATGGATGTAATCGCGCTTCAGGCCGCGGGCATCGGCGGCGCGGTCGCACCGCTCGGCACTGCCCTGGCCGAGGGGCAACTGGCCGAGCTCTGGAAAGCGCAGGATCCCAAGATCCAGCGTGACTATCCGCCGATTCTCTGCTTCGACGGCGATGGCGCCGGCCGCCGCGCGGCGGTGCGGGCGGTCGAGCGCATCCTGCCGGTGCTGGGTCCCGCCCGCTCGGTATCCGTTGCCTTCCTGCCACAGGGTGAGGATCCCGACAGCCTGGTGCGCAATGGCGGTGCGGCGGCGGTTCGTCAAATCCTGGACGACGCCCTGCCGCTGATCGACGCCATCTGGCAGTTCGGGACCGTGGACCGGGCGCTGACCACGCCGGAACAGCGCGCCGGTCTGTGGGCCGAGCTTGAGGGCCAGGTCCGCGCCATCACCGACAAGCAGGTTCAGACGCTTTATCGGGCTGAACTCAAGCAGCGCTTCGATGCAATGTTCATCCAGGCGCGGACTTTCGGGAACAACTGGGAGGGCGGGAAAAAGCGAGAGGGGAGGAAATGGGACGGCAAAAAATCCTTCGCTCCTGGCCCGCGCCCCGCCGCTGTGCGTTCCAGTGCGGTGGTCGAGGCGCGCATCATGCTGGCGATGATGATCAATCATCCGTTCCTGTTCGAGGAGCTAAGCGAAACCTTCGCTGAACTCGCTTTACCTGTTGCATGGGAGCCACTACGGCAGGCGCTTTTCGCCCAACTGGCCGACCAGCCACTTGACGCTGAGGCGCTGTGTGTCCACTTGAGAGCATCCGGGCATGCGTCCGTTTTGGATGACGTGCTGGGACCCGCGACGACGGAGCGCGCCAGGTTCGTGAAAGCGGGAACGCCGAAGGATCAGGTTCGGGCCGGTTGGTTCGACATATCGAGCAGATCGCACAGCCGCAGCCTCGATCGGGAGCTGGCAATCGCCCGCTCCAACCCGAGTCGTGTGGAAGACCAGGCGCTGGAGCGAATCAGCAAGCTGGGGGAGCGCAAGTATTACGGCAACGAGGCCGCGGAGAACCAGGACGGTTCGCCGGTGTTTATCGACCATGAAGCCGTCGTCGCGCGCAAGATCGCCTCTGCGTTGAACGCGCCGTCGAAGGACGTGCGCCGCGACGATGGGACAAGTGGCGAGAGCGACCCTTAGGGTCGAATGAGTTTGGAAATATTGACCTTTACCGCCGAGTCGCTATCAAGCACTGGGCGGTCGTGGGATTGAAGACTTCGAAGGGCATCGGAACGCATGGCCAGCAAGGCAACCAGTACAGCGGAAACGACGACAGGTAGGGACGACGCCGCGGAAAGTCCGCTGGCGGACGGCCTCGCGGCAGCGATCAAAAAGATGATCGCGCGCGGCCAGGAACGCGGCTACGTCACGTATGACGAGCTGAACGCGGCGATGCCAGCTGAGGAATATACTTCCGAACAGATCGAGGACACGATGTCCATGCTGTCGGAGAAGGGCGTCAACCTGGTCGAATCGGAAGAGGGTGAGGAGCCTGCCGAGCGTCCGGCCGTCGACGAGGAATCGGCCGACGCGCGGGGCAATATCGACGATGATGATATCGGCCGCACCGACGACCCCGTGCGGATGTATCTGCGTGAGATGGGCTCGGTCGAACTGCTGTCGCGCGAGGGCGAAATCGCCATCGCCAAGCGGATCGAGGCCGGCCGCGAACAGATGATCGGCGGCATCTGCGAAAGCCCGCTGACGATCAAGGCGCTGGTCGACTGGCACAGCAAGATCGAACGCGGCGAGATTCTGCTGCGGGAGATCATCGATCTCGACGCCACCTATGGCGGCGGACCCGACGCGGCTGCTGAAGCCGTAGCGGAGGAGGGCGCCGATGGTGAGGCGGAGAGCGAGGGCGACGAGCCCGATGTCGAGCCCGCGATCCGCGCGGCGATCGAGGACGACGAAGGCGACGACGCGGCGATTTCGCTGTCGGCCATGGAACTGGCGCTGAAGCCCCAGGTCCTGGAAATCTTCCAGGGCATCAGCGAGACGCATGAAGCGCTGTCCAAGCGGCAGGAGCGTCGTATCCAAGCGCACGCCAATGGCGAGAAACTGTCGCCTGACGACGAGACGCTCTATATCGCGCTTCGCCTCGAGCTCATCACATTGGTCGAGAAGGTCCGCCTCAACCCAGCCCGCATCGAGCAGCTCGTCGAGCAGCTTTATGCTCTCAACCGCCGGTTGATCGCGCTCGAGGGACGCCTGATGCGCCTCGCGGGCGATTACGGCGTGAAGCGCGAACTGTTCCTCAAGCATTATTATGGCCACGAGCAGAACCCGACCTGGCTCGAAACGCTGGTCGAGACCGGTCCGGGTTGGCAGAAGCTCGCCACCGCGCGCGGTTCCGAGGTTGCTGAGATCCGCCGTCAGATCGGCGCGCTGGCCGGTGAGTCCGGCCTGCCGGTTCCCGAGTTCCGCCGCATCGTCCAGACTGTCCAGAAGGGCGAAAAGGAAGCCGCCAAGGCGAAGAAGGAAATGGTCGAGGCCAATCTGCGCCTCGTGATCTCGATCGCCAAGAAATACACCAATCGCGGGCTGCAATTTCTCGATCTGATCCAGGAAGGCAATATCGGCCTGATGAAGGCGGTGGATAAGTTCGAATATCGCCGCGGCTATAAATTCTCGACCTATGCCACTTGGTGGATTCGCCAGGCGATCACCCGTTCGATCGCCGACCAGGCCCGCACGATCCGCATTCCCGTGCACATGATCGAAACGATCAACAAGCTGGTCCGCACCTCGCGCCAGATGCTGCACGAGATCGGCCGCGAGCCGACGCCGGAGGAACTGGCCGAGCGTTTGGCCATGCCGCTGGAAAAGGTCCACAAGGTCTTGAAGATCGCCAAAGAGCCGATCAGCCTCGAAACCCCGATCGGCGACGAGGAAGACAGCCATCTAGGCGATTTCATCGAGGACAAGTTCGCGGTCCTGCCGCTTGAGGCGGCGATCCAGGCGAACCTGCGCGAAACCACCACCCGCGTGCTGTCGTCACTGACTCCGCGTGAGGAACGTGTGCTGCGCATGCGCTTCGGCATCGGCATGAACACCGATCACACCTTGGAAGAGGTCGGCCAGCAATTCTCGGTCACCCGCGAACGTATCCGCCAGATCGAGGCCAAGGCCCTACGCAAGCTGAAGCACCCCTCGCGGTCGCGGAAGCTCAAGAGCTTCCTGGATACTTGAGGTCAGACGTAGGGTGGGTTAGCGAAGGCGTAACCCACCAACTGCGCCTGTCTCGAAGCATAACCCACCCTTCCCAAAACATCTTGGGCATTTGGTCCCAGCCCAATCATCCGCTACAACCACCGCCGGCGGGGAGCGTAGCTCAATTGGTTAGAGCCGGCCGCTCATAACGGTCTGGTTGCAGGTTCAAGTCCTGCCGCTCCCACCAGCCTTCGCGCTGCCCGCTACGGCTCGGCACGCCAAATCTAACCACGCGCGAGGCTGCCGCAGCGTAGCCCACCGAGCGAAGCCGGGACTCCTCGGCGCTTACTGGGAAGCAACGACGAAATACGTCTACATCCTTGAGCGCCTGGATTAGCGCATTTCTATCGGCATTAGCGGTGACTTGAATGCGCGGCTGGCAAAACATAACGCCGGGACATCCTTCACACAGCCAACTCGAAGCCTTGGGCGCCTAAAAACCTACGCCGCGTTCTCAGACGCAACCCTGGTTTTAGAGTTCAAACGGTATCCGAAGTCCGCGTCCGTCAGAGCCTTTGCCAAAAAGCGTCTGTGACCGATCACGCCGTCGCCAGCCCCGCCGGCATCTCCGCATGCCCGACATCCAGGCTGACCCAGCCCTCGGCAGTCCAGTCCGGCGCACGATCCTCGACCTTAACGGCATTGTGCCTCTTCAAAAGCTCCGCCGCCTTGCCCGCCATGCTCTCATCGACCCTCGCCCTCACCAGCGTGCCGCCGCGCTTCAGCCCTTCGGAATAGAGTTCGGTATCCGCACCGGACACGCCGTGGTCGGTCACCAGGCCAATGATGACACCGATAATTCCGCAGATCACCGCACCACCGACGATCGGCATCCAAAAGGGGTGGCCGGCGATGCCGGGGATTGCAATGGGGCTGATATTGGCGAGGAAACCCAATATGCCGCCCAGCCCGATTCCGACCTCGCCCAGAGTGACAAAGCGCGACTGCTTGGTCGAATCCTCATCGAACTGTTCGCGGGCGTAGGCAGGGTTGATCGTCAGGCCGGGATGGTCGCCGTTGGAATCGTTCGCCAGCATCGCGATCGCGTCGCCCGGAACACCCGCCTGCATGATGTCGGACACTGCCGCTCGTGCGTCGCTGAAATGGTCGTATAGGGCGACAATAATTTTTTGTCCCATGGTCAACCTCCCCGTTTTTGAGTGGAGCGCAATTGATGTGGGTCACCGTTCGCGTTCATCCGCTCGGCATCGCTAACGATAATGCCTTAACAGTATGTACTATTTAGCGACGGATCAAGGCCAAACTGCGAAAAATTGTCGCTGGTGCGCGGCGGCAAAAATGCCCATATTCCGGACCATGACAATGCCAATGCTACAGCCGATCCCCGCGCCGCCCCTTGCCGGGGGCCAATGCGCGCCCATCGTGCTGGCCTCGGACTTCGTTCCGGCCGGCGACCAGCCGGCGGCCATCGCCGAGATCACCGAGGCAGTGATGCGCGGCGAGCGCGATCAGGTGCTGCTCGGCGTCACCGGCTCGGGCAAGACTTTCACCATGGCCCATGTCATCCAGAACACTCAGAAGCCGACTCTTATTCTGGCACCTAACAAGACCTTGGCGGCCCAGCTGTATCAGGAAATGAGGGCGCTGTTTCCGGCCAACGCCGTCGAATATTTTGTGTCCTATTACGATTATTATCAGCCCGAGGCCTATGTGCCGCGGACCGACACGTATATCGAAAAGGAAAGCTCTATCAACGAGCAGATCGACCGGATGCGCCATTCGGCCACCCGCGCTTTGCTCGAACGCCGAGACGTCATCATCGTCGCCTCGGTGTCCTGCATCTATGGCATCGGCTCGGTCGAGACCTATTCGGCGATGACCCTGCGCTTGATGGCCGGTCAAATGGTTTCGCGCACCGACCTGCTGGCCCGGCTGGTCGAGCTGCAATATCGCCGCAACGACATGGGCTTCGCTCGGGGCGCCTTCAGGGTGCGTGGCGACACGGTGGAACTCTTCCCCGCTCATCTGGACGATCGCGCCTGGCGCATCACCATGTTCGGCGACGAGATCGAATCGATCCATGAGTTCGACCCGCTGACGGGCGAGAAATTCGCCAACCTGGGCGAGGTCCATATCTATGCCAACAGCCACTATGTGACGCCTAAGCCAACCCTGCAGCAGGCGGTGAAGCAGATATCGGCCGACCTCAAGATCCGGCTTGAGGAACTCTATGCCGAGGGCAAGCTGCTGGAGGCCCAGCGGCTGGAACAGCGCACCCAGTTCGACCTTGAGATGATTTCCGCCACCGGCTCATGCGCCGGCATCGAGAATTATTCGCGCTATCTCTCCGGCCGCAAACCGGGCGAGCCGCCACCTACTCTGTTCGAATATCTGCCCAAGGACGCCCTGCTGGTGGTCGATGAAGGCCACGTCACCGTGCCCCAGATCGGCGGCATGTATTGGGGCGACTTCAAGCGAAAAACGGTGCTGTCCGATTACGGCTTCCGCCTGCCGTCCTGTATCGACAACCGGCCGCTGAAATTCGAAGAATGGGACGCAATGCGCCCGCAATCGGTCTTCGTCTCAGCGACCCCCGGCCCATGGGAGATGGAGCGTACTGGCGGTGCTTTCGTCGAACAGCTGGTGCGCCCGACCGGGCTCATCGACCCGCTGATCATCATCCGCCCAACCGCGACTCAGGTCGACGACGTGATGGCCGAATGCCGCGATCTGGCGGCCAAGGGCCAGCGCGTGCTGATCACCACCTTGACCAAGCGCATGGCCGAGGCGCTGACCGAATATCTGCACGAGCACGGCGTGCGCGTGCGCTATGTCCATTCCGACGTCGACACATTGGAGCGGATCGAGATCATCCGCGACCTGCGCCTCGGCGTCTTCGACGTGCTGATCGGCATCAACCTGCTGCGTGAGGGGCTGGATATACCCGAATGCGCGCTGGTTGCCGTGCTGGACGCCGACAAGGAAGGCTTCCTGCGCAGCCGCACCTCGCTGATCCAGACGATTGGTAGAGCAGCGCGCAACATCGACGGCCGCGCCATCCTCTATGCCGACAGCATCACCGCAAGTATGAAGGCGGCCATCGACGAGACCGAACGCCGGCGCGAGAAACAGCAGATCTACAACGCCGCCCACGGCATCACGCCTGAAAGCGTGCGCAAGGACATCGCCGACATCCTCAACAGTGTCTATGAACGCGCCGACCGAGTAACGGTGGCCGTTGGCGCTGACGGCGGCCATCTTGTCGGCCATAATCTGAAGGCCCACATCGCCGATTTGGAAAAGCGCATGCGCGCCGCCGCCGCCGACCTGGAATTCGAGGAAGCCGCGCGCCTGCGTGACGAAATCAAACGCCTTGAAGCTTCCGAACTGGACATTGCCGGAAACCCCGCGCCGGTGGGCATCAGCAACCGCCGCGATTTACCGCTGGCGGACCGGATCGCTCAGCAGCCGAAGAAGCAGTGGCGCGGAAAGCGCCGCTGATATTGGGATTTGTAGGATGGGTTAGCGAAACCTAACCCATCGGCTCGCTCTACACGCCCAAAGGTTCAGAGTCGTTTAGCATCCAGGTTAGCGGCGCGCGATCTCGAAATACTCCCCCCTTTTATTACAGGGGCCGCTGACAGGGGCCAGGAAGGTCACGAGGTAAGTGCCGTGTGGCTCGTGGTGAATTGTCTGGCTCAGAAAATTTCCTGTAGCGATTCGCTGCGTAAATGCCCGCAAAGGATTGT
Source organism: Rhodospirillales bacterium (assembly GCA_028291345.1). GTDB lineage: Bacteria > Pseudomonadota > Alphaproteobacteria > BOG-932 > Roseiterribacteraceae > BOG-932. The sequence goes on from JAQGIF010000204.1 coordinate 49,091, forward strand.
GCATTGGTCGTGTAGCAGTCGAAAGAGCCGCCGATGATGGCGAAATCCTCATTCTGGACTTAGATTTTGATCCGGCGTCGGCTGGGTGGAAGCGATAAAGTGAACTTTGCGCAAGGAATTCCGAGGATACCCATTACTTTTACAAGTACGTAACGCCTAGGCATTTCCGCTCCGCGCTCTTACAGCTGCGATCAACTCCAGGTCGATATACCCATCCGGCGGCAGGCCGTTGACCTTTTGAAACGCCCTTACCGCTTGGCGCGTCGCGGCCCCGGCGACGCCGTCGGGCGTGCCGGGCAACAGGCCGAGCGCGGAGAGGCCTTGCTGCAGAACCATGATGTCGTCGCGCCTGAGCGGTTCGCCGGGTCGATGTTGCGCTCTCAGCGGCAAACCACCGCCGAGCCGCTCGGCGAGGTAGCCGACCGCGATGGCATAGAAGGCCGAGCGATTATATTTCAGGATAGTCCGGTAGTTACCATAGACGAGGAACGCCGGCCCGCTGATGCCGGCCGGCAGGATCAGCGCCGCCGAGCCGTCATTGTTGAGCAAGGCACCGCCATCCGCATGCCTGACACCCAGCGCGCTCCACTGCGCGAGGCTTTTCACCGTCTCGGTCGCATCTGTGTCGAGGCTGGCGAGCGATGCATCGAAATGCGGCGGTAGGCGGACTTCGCTGGCCCAGCCGCGCGACCCATCCCAGCCTAGCGTTTTCAGATAATTCGCCACGGAGCCAAGGGCATCGGGCACGCTGGTCCAGATATCCTTGCGGCCGTCGCGATCCTGATCCACCGCGTATTTTAAAAAGGCCGACGGCATGAACTGCGTCTGGCCCATCGCGCCGGCCCATGACCCCGTCATATGGACGTTGTCGATATCCCGATGATCGAGAATCGTGAGCGCGTCGAACATCTCGCCCCGGAAATAGGGGCCGCGCCGGCCGTCGTACGCCAGGGTCGCCAGCGAGCGGACAACGGAAAAGTCGCCGGTATTGTGCCCGAAATCCGTTTCCACCCCCCAGAACGCGAGTAGATAGCGCCCGGGCACGGCATAAGTCCTTTCCAGGCTGGCCAGCAGCTCGGCATTTTGCTGCATCAAGGCGCGCCCTTTGTTGATGCGCGCTTCGCTGACCGCCCCGTCCAGATAGCGCCAGAAGGTCTGGCTGAATTCCGGCTGGCGGCCATCGAGTTCAACGACGCGCGGATTGAGAGTCAGGTCGTCCAAGGCGTGGGCCACCGTCGCCTGGCTGATGCCTCGCTGCCGCGCCTCCTTGCGCGCGGCGTCGAGCCAAACTGGAAACGCGACCTCGGGTTGCGTTTCGGCAGGGCGCGTCTGTGCTGAGTTTGTCGCTGTCGGCGCGCCCGCCTGCTGGGGTGTCTGGCAGGCCGCGATAACCATCAAGGGCACGGAAGCTAATACAGCCCAGGCCCTGCGCTGTGTAAGGCTCGATATCATATGCGCTATTCTCTGGTGGGAATGGGACGTGGCGATGTCAGCGATGCGTCTGATAGCCGGAACCGCCGCGCGGATGATCTCACATCCAATTTAGAACGGCTTGGGTTGGACGGATCAGCGTGATCCGGCTTTCCCGGCGCCGGAATTGGGTGCAGTTTTCGATATGACAGCCCGCCCAAGCCCCTCTGGTAGGGGCCGTTTTCCTTTGGATTAGAAGTGAATCGAACAACGCGGATGGGCCATTTCAAAGCAATTTCCTTTAGCAGCTAAAAATGATCGGCCGCCGGCAAGTCGCTCGGGCGGTCTTATGAACTGCGAGAATCATGTTCGTTCTATCACGCTAGGAATCGGCAATACTCAAGAACTTTGATGGAACATTCCGCGAGATTATGCCGTTAGCGGAAAACCAACATCTAAACGCCGCTACCACAAGTTTTCCGTGAACTTTTTCGCCGCTTTGGCAATTACTCCATATGGCGCGCGGAAAATGGAAAGATAAATTCAATACGGCAGCGGCCTGTCGGGCGCGGGCGGTGGCGTTCCGCGCGTTGGCCGCGCGGTTGGAACGTTCTGATATCCAGGCCAGTACGCTACGCATCGCGGAAAAGTGGGACAAGCGAGCCAACGCGTATGACGAGCAGTCTACCCTCGAGCGCTAGAAACTTTGATTAACGGTTAGGTCCTCGCCCTCAAATGCACGCTCGGGTGCCGAACGAGGGTTTCCAGCGCCGTCGCGATGGCGTCGGCTTCTTTGTCCTCGATGGTTGCGTTCGTCGGCCAGGCCAGGTCGTTGCCTGGCAGCGGCCAAAGCCGGACAATCGGGTCCTCGAACATGATGAAGTTGTTCAGGTTAATATTTTCCGCTCGGCAAATCACCGTATAGGCGAACAGTTCGCCGATACCGAACGCGACTGTCTGCGCGTTTTTGCATCCGCCCTCGGGAGCAGGCTCTGCGGCCGAGCTTAGCAGCGCAGAGGGTTTCGCATAAGCGTTGCGCCATTTCGTCGAAAGGCAGCGTGTGATCCAGATGGTCACATAAGGGGGGATCGTTCCCTCAAGCCTGAAGGCGCTTCGGTCGTGCTGTGGAATGACCGCCTCGTCGGTCTGGCCCTGTTCGCCGGCCATCACCTTCAGCATGATCCATTGGGCAAGGGCTGTTTGCGTGTCGGGCGTCAGGGTCGTGGACTCTCCCAGAATAAGGGGCGTCGCGGCTTTTTCGGCTTTTGCTTCGATAGCCCCCATCCATTCGCCGTGACATTTTTTGCAGACCAGCGGGGGATAAGCGATTTCCCCGCTCTTAATCTTCGCGGCGCGTAAGGTCCAGTCACGCCAGAAAAGTCCTTTGCCCATGCCCGCGCGTCCGCAAAAAATGCAGACTGCCGTTGCCGGTGGATTTCGCCGCGGCCCGTCACTCATATGGTGAAACCCCCAAGAAAAGCATGCCGAAAGGTCAGAAAGTCGTTGCGGACCACATCTCTCGAAACCTCCCCGCTGGACGGGAGAGGTGAGTGGAACATCATTCCAAATAACGATTATTATAGAAATTTACCATAAATTTGCCATAACGCATTGGCAATATCGGTTCAGATGGATCGTGCCCAATCGTTCGCCGCGACTGCGAAAAATTGTCGCCGCCGCCTGACCCGCATCGTTGCGCCCTGACGGTTCGCTTTGCTTCTATGATTCCTGCATCGCGTGTTCGAATTCGATGGGCGCGAGGCGCTAAATTGTCTCGCTCCCCGGTACCGCCACGGTCATCGCCTCGATCCGCCCCTCGGAATTCACTTGCGCATCCCGCGTCCGGTCGAACCCGATGAAGGCCAGATTGTCGATCAGCGACATGCCGACGGTGGCCACGAACAGCGTCCTGCCGTCCGCTCCGCCTAGCGAGCAGGCAAGCGCCATGCGGCCGGGGAATTCGATGACCTCTATCAGCGACCCGTCCGGCGCGATATGCAGCAATCCGTGACCGCCGCCGCCCGCCCAGATCCCGCCGTCGCGGTCCAGGCAGGTGCCGTCCATGTGCAGGCCGGGCAGGTCGGCGAAGATGCCGCGATCGTGCAGCGTGCCGTCGGCGTGTATGGCAAAGCTCGTCAGGCGGCCGGCCGCCGTCTCGGCAATGATCAGTGTTTTTCCGTCCGGGGTTATCACCGTCCCGTTCGGGCTCACCATGTCGTCCGCCATCACGCTGACGCTGCCATCCGTGTCAACCAACAGCAGGCTGTCGCTTTTCGACGCCGGGCCGCCGCCATTGCGGCTGCCCACATAGGCCCGGCCTTTGTTGTCTACCACCATGTCGTTGATGAATTGGTGGCTGAACGCTAATAAGTCGGCGTGAACGCGCTGCGTACCGTCGGGCGCCACCGCGATCAGCCGCCGGTCGAGCATCGAGACCGCTAGCAGGCTGCCGTCGGGCATGAAACCTAGCCCGGACACGCGATCGTCGATCCGCGCGACGACCTCCTTGCCCTCCGGTCCCAGCCGGTAGACCGTATGTCCATGAATATCCGAGAAATAGAGTGCGCCGTCCCGCCAGCGCGGGCTTTCCGGGAAGGATATCCCATCCGCGACGACGCGGGCCGATGAGGGAATGCTGCTCATGATACCTCGCTAGTTTCATCGCCATAATAGCCGAATCGGAAAATTCCGAACGGGATTTTGAAAGATAATCCGAAGGGGAAGAGCGCAGCGCCTTCCGCCGCCGCGCACGGCGCCGCTTGGGCGACCCTGGGCGACTTTCACCCGCAATTGTGAATTCTACTTGACATTGTGTCCGGTAATATTCTCTTCCCGTTCAGGGACACACCGCGTCAGCCACCCCCATAGCGACGGCTTTCGACGCGCTTTACGCCCGGGCTGCGGCCCGACGGCAAAGCTGCGCCCGATGCCGCGCAGCGGGCGGCGCGGCGGGGACGGCGCATCTTGAGGCTGGAGGCCGTGGGCGAACGCTGCGGCGGCGGTGACGCGGCTGAATGACGGCACCGCCTGCACCCTCCCCGATGACGAGCAGGAGGCGTTTGAGCGGGCCAAGGATCCCTATCTCGCCATGGGCCGCCTGTCGCTGGCGGTGGAACGCCTCGCCACAGGGGGAGACAGCGTCGACGAGGAGGATGAAACCCGGGCTGGCCGATAGGCCGCCCAATGTGCCGCCGAGCAGGCGGCGGGGGACAAGGCGGTGGCGCGAGCCCGGGACCGGCGCAAGAGTCAGCCGCTGGCCGACAAGAAACAGCGCGTCCGCCGCGCCGTCGGGCTCGCCCACCGCGCGGTCCTCTTCGAGCTCACCTGCTGGGAGCGGGATGATGCGCTGAACGACTGATGGCGGACTTCGCCGAATATGGCGACTGGAGCGGCGACCCGCTCGATACGGTCGCCAGCTTCTGCGCCGAGCTCGCCGCCGATCCCGACGCGGCCCCGGCCGCGCGGAAACAGGCCTGTCGCAACTGGCCCAATGTGACTGGATCGCCAGATGCGACGCGGCCAACCCGGCCAGGTCCAACGAGGCTCCGTCCGAACCTCCCGCCCAAGACCCAGGGACCGCCCACCGAGACCTGACGGTTTTCTTAAGGGCTCTCTCTCCACTTCAGTTTTGCGTCGGGTGTCGCGGCTTTCCTCACGAAATGGCGAGGCCGGCGCGTGTCCGCGTTGAAGGGGGCCCGTGCATCGGACCTTGTCGTTTGGCTTCGCACGCCACCGGCGGCGCTACCAACGGCCATCGCATAAAGAAGAAGCCAATGAACCTATTCGCCGAACACCCGCTTGCGGCCCGCCGTAACAGCACTAAACTTGAATCATGACCAACACAGTTTTGATTACAGGGGCGGCGAAGCGGGTGGGGCGCGCGATTGCCCTTGAACTCGCCGGAGCCGGCTACGACATCGCTATTCATTTTCGTGAGTCGCGAAAGCATGCAGAAGCACTTGCGCGCGAGATTGAAAATCTCGGGCGCCGGACGGCTCTGGTTCAGGCGGACCTGGAGGACGAGACGGCCGTCGAAGCGATCCTGCCCGCCGCGATCGAACAACTCGGGCCGGTGACCGCGCTGGTCAATAATGCCAGCCTGTTCGAACGCGACGAGGCGCTCGACGCCACGCGGACCGGATGGGATCGACAACTGGCGGTCAATCTGCGCGCGCCCTTTGTCCTGATGCAACAATTCGCCCGACTGCTGCCGGCGGATGGGGCAGGTGCGATCGTTAACTTGCTGGACCAGCGCGTATGGAACCTGACGCCCCATTTCGTCAGCTACACGATTTCGAAAAGCGGCTTGTGGACCCTGACGCAGACTATGGCGTTGGCGCTGGCGCCGCGCATCCGGGTCAATGCGGTCGGGCCTGGGCCGATACTGCCGAACGACAATCAAAGCCCGGAACAGTTTCAGACCCATTGGTCCAGCCTGCCACTCCAGCGGAAAATCCATTCGGCTGATGTCGCGCGAACGGTGCAATTCCTTCTCGAATCGCCCGCATTGACGGGTCAGATGATTGCGGTGGACGGCGGGGAACACTTGGCCTGGGCACAACCAAAACGCGGTGTCGTGCCGTCTGAGTAGTCAGTGTAAACACGCCAAAAGCGTAATTTGTTCCAATCAATGGTTAATTAGCCACCGCAATGGGATAGCGCCGGTACTTCTGATGGGCCGGCAAATACCGCACTGCGAAAGTTGTGCACAGACGTTCCGGAAACTTCAAACGCCTCTCTAGGTCAATAAAAATTTATCTCTTTAAGGTTGTTTTCGCAATCGGCTTTTAAAGGCTTAAATATTTCAGATGCTTACATTTATTGCCTAAAAAATAGGCAAAACTGCAAATCGCTTGATTCACTGCGACTTGCGGTTTGAAGGAGATATATTACACACACACTTATCCACAGATTTGGTGGATAGTTAATCCAAATGGCTTGCCCCTTTTGGCGTCGGGTTGCGCGGCCCGGCTTTTAGAGCGAAAAACGCACATGTCATCGAACAAGGAATCGACAGGGGCGACGTTGAGCGGCGTCCAGATTATTCGCGACTTCGCTAAGCCGCTGCCAAACGCGCCCGGTGTATACCGCATGATGAACGCCGCCGGCGATGTGCTCTATGTCGGCAAGGCGCGAAGTCTAAAGAAGCGAGTTGCGGCCTATACACAGCCGGCGAAGCTGCCGATCCGCATCCAGCGAATGGTGCACGAAACCCGCGCCATGGAGTTCGTCCGCACCCGCAGCGAGGTCGAGGCCTTGCTGCTGGAATCCAACCTGATCAAACGGCTTAAGCCGCGCTATAACGTGTCGTTGCGCGACGATAAATCGTTTCCGTACATAGAGCTAACTACTGCGCATGAATTTCCTCGCCTGGCCAAGCATCGTGGTAGCAGGTCGGAGGGAACCTATTATGGCCCCTTCGCCTCGGCGGGGGCGGTCGATCGGACGATCGTGGCGCTTCAGCGTGCCTTCTTGATTCGCAGCTGCGCCGACACGGTCTTCTCCACCCGGTCGCGCCCGTGCCTGCAATATCAGATCAAGCGCTGCACCGCGCCCTGCGTCGGACTGGTTTCGACCGCCGACTATGCCCAGCAGATCGAGGAGGTGAAGGGCTTCCTCGCCGGCAACAGCCGCGCGGTGCAGGATAGCTTCGTGCGGGAGATGAATGAGGCGTCCGACGCGATGGACTTCGAGCGCGCGGCCCGTTTTCGCGATCGCATTCGCGCGCTGGCCTCGATCCAGGCCCACCAGGATATCAACAGCGCCGACCTCGGCGACGCCGACGTGATCGCTGCCTATCAGGATGGCGGCCAGACCTGCGTCCAGGTGTTCTTCTTCCGCGGCGGCCGCAATTACGGCAACCGACCTTATTTCCCCTCCCACGACCAGAGCGTGCCGGTGGAGGAGGTTCTGGCCGCCTTCATCGCGCAATTTTATGAGGATAAGGCGCCGCCGCCCCTTGTGCTGCTCAGCCACCCGATAGCGGAGCAGGACTTAATCTGCGAAGCCTTGGCCGTGCGGGCGGGCCGCAAGGTCGAACTGGCGGCGCCGCAGCGCGGCGACAAGAAGCGGCTGATCGAACATGCGCGCTCCAACGCCCGCGAGGCGCATGGCCGCCACATGGTCGAGAGCGTGTCCCAGCGCGAATTGTTAAAGAAGGTCGGGGAGGCGTTCGGCCTCGATGCGCCGCCCGAGCGCATCGAGGTCTATGACAACAGCCATATCCAGGGCGCTCATGCCGTTGGTGCAATGATCGTGGCTGGGCCGGAAGGCTTCATCAAGAACGCCTATCGCAAGTTCAACATGAAGGCCCCTCTCACACCCGGCGACGACTACGCGATGATGCATGAGGTGCTGACCCGCCGCTTCGCCCGCGCCGTACGCGAGGACAAGGGGGAGGGCGAGAACGCATCGGAAAGCAGTGGCTCAGGCTGGCCGGATCTTGTGCTGATCGACGGCGGCCAGGGTCAGCTGCAGGTCGCGCTCGACGTCATTGCAGAACTCGCCATCGCCGCCCCGCCTCCGATCGTCGGCATCGCCAAAGGGCCGGACCGCCACGCAGGCCGCGAGAAGTTCTTCATGGTCGGCGGCGAGGGCAATATCCGCCCCCCCTTCACCATGCCGCCCAACGATCCCGTGCTGTTCTTCCTGCAAAGGCTGCGCGACGAGTCGCACCGCTTCGCCATCGGCACCCACCGTGCTAAGCGGCAAAAAGCGATCGGCATATCGCCGCTTGATGAGATCGCCGGTATCGGCCCATCGCGCAAGCGCGCTTTGCTGCATCATTTCGGCTCGGCGCGGGCTGTCGGCAATGCGGGAGTCGAGGATATATCGGCCGTGAAGGGCATATCGAAGTCAGTCGCCCAAAAAATCTACGATCACTTTCACTCCCGGCCGTAAGGGACGGGCTTCCGGTCATAGGGAAGGTAGAGCGGGTGGGTCGGCTCGCCCGACTGTGTCACACCGAGGCAGTGCAGCGAACGTCCAGCCAGCAGAGTGCGCACTGCGTGGGCACGTCCTTTCAAGCCTCCATGCATGCCCCAGGCACACAGGATCATCGCCGCCATTGCCGCTCTGCTGGCGATGCCGGCATCGTTCAGCGGGCCAACCGGATCGGCTGCGATCCGCAACGCCTTGGGATAGGGTGAGCTTAGCGCGAACAGATTGACCACCTCCATGCGCTGGAACCCCCAAGCGGCCGATCGCCGCTCACAGCGCTCGATCGTCGGGTCGTTATTTCCCAGATGGTCGGCCTTGGACGGGTTCAGCATGATCCAGAGGATCGCGCGCGCTGCCTCACCATCCCCTGACCAGTCGCGCCAGAGGCTGTAGCGGTACAGGCCGCAGGGCGAATAGTCGGCGCCGAACCGCCGTTCGCCGTCAGCCATGGGCGTGGCCTTCGAATGACAGTGATCGCAGTAGGCAAGAAACCCGGAACCCTTTATTGCCTATCGCAACGCTAAAAATTGGCAGCCCGCGAACCATGTCGCTACGATAACGCCATGTCGATCAACTTCCCCAATATACTCACGCTTGGACGGATCGCGCTCATCCTGCCATTTGCGGTGCTCTATTTCCATGGCTCGGCGATTGCGAGGTGGGAATCGCTGGCGGTTTTTCTCATCGCTGCCGCGACCGACTGGTTCGACGGTTATTTGGCGCGCCGCCTCAATCAGGGCTCGGCTTTGGGCCGGATGCTGGATCCGATCGCCGACAAGCTGCTGGTCGTCAGCGCAATCATGATGCTGGTCGCCACGGGCGAGATCGCTGGCTGGGCTATCGCGCCGGCGCTGGCCATTTTGCTGCGCGAGATTGCCGTATCGGGATTTCGCGAGCATCTGGGGCCGCTGGGTATCGTCGTCCCCGTCAGTCGCCTGGCCAAATGGAAGACGGCGAGCCAGCTTATCGCGATGTCCGTGCTGATCGCCCCGGTCGAGGTGGTGCAGCCGGTGGGCGAGGCTATCCTTTGGGTCGCCGCGATCATCACGCTGGTGACCGGCTGGAGCTATTTCCGGGCGACGCTGAGGAGCGTCAGCTAACCGGTCACTCCGCTGCTGATGGCGCCCCTTCAGTGTGTAGCGGCGACCGGTTGAACAGCATCGGCAAGGCGTTGCACATCGAGGTGATCAAAGCGGCCGCGAAGGGCAGGGCCTGAACGAACACCGCGGTACTCCACAGCAACGCCTCTTCGTTCTTTGGGGTGAAGTGCCACAGTACCGCGATCGCGACCGATACCAGCAGGACCAGCCAGATGATCTCGTCGCGTGCCATGATGAAACCCTGCATCAAAGCCGGCTGATTTGCGCATTTGGGCGTCCGCACGAACGGCCGTCCCGAGGTGAAGACGCCCTGCCAAATCGCCCGGCCAACCGTGTGGGTTAGGGCCATGCCGGCGATCGCCGCGCCGACCTTTTGCAGCGGGCTGCACTTGATGCGCACGGTATAGACCCAGAAGCCCGCAATCAGTTTGAACGAGAAGGCCAGGATCGTCGGGATCATGAATGCCATCGGCGGGAAGCCGAACCGCTCTCCGATCAGGTGTTCCACACGAAAATAGATCGGATGATCGGTCTCGTAAGATGCGCCCCATAGCGTTGTGCCGAGCCATTCCATAAAGGGAAGTGTCAGCATGCCCAGGGACCAGACGACCGACGCGGCGGAAAAGAGCAGGTGCGCCGCATCGGCGAACCAGGGGACCCAGCCGGCGACAAAATGATAGCGCTGGCCGGCGGTCAGCACTTTGCTGCCCGGCAGGAAGTTGCGCCAATGATGCTTCATGATCTGCACCGCGCCATAGGCCCAGCGATGACGCTGGGTTTTATAGGCTGAGAAGCTGTCCGGAATGAAACCGCGGCCGAAGCTGTCAGGCGCATAGAGTGCCTCCCAGCCCTGCTCGAACATGGTCAGGCCCAGATCGGCGTCCTCGGTGATGCACCATTCCGCCCAGCCACCGGCCTGTTCCAGTGCAGTGCGCCGCATCATCGTCATCGTCCCGTGCTGGATGATGGCATTGCGCTCGTTGCGGGTGATCATGCCGATATTGAAGAAGCCGGCATATTCCCAATTACACATGGTCTTGAACAGATCGCCGCGCCAATCACGGTAATCCTGGGGCGACTGAACGAGCCCGACCTTGGGATTATTGAAATGCGGCACCATGGCGGATAGCCAGTCGGGATCGACCGTATAGTCGCTGTCGATAACCGCCACGATCTCCGTATCGGGCGCGCTTTCTCTGAGCGCGAAATTGAGCGCACCGGCCTTGAAGCCGGGCCAGTTCGCCAGATGGAAGAAGCGGAAGCGCGGACCCAAGGTCGCGCAGTGAGCCTCGAGCGGCCGCCAGACAGCCTCGTCCTTGGTGTTGTTATCGATCACCAGGACTTCGAAATTGTCGTAATTGAGCCGGGCCAGGTAATCGAGCGTTTCGATCACCATATGCGGCGGTTCGTTATAGCACGGCACATGGATGGAGACTTTCGGTCCGCCCGCAGCCATGGCGGTTCCCCGGCGTGGCTTGATCAGCCGGCGCCAACTCGACCGGAACAGCAGCTCGGTGATCTCCAGACCGTCCGATAATATGACGCCGAACAGCACGACCTGCATGGTAATCATGATATACCAGACGGTGCGCAGGCCTGGATCGTAGGACGCATGGTTGACCTGCATCCAGGTCCAGATCAGAAGGGATGCCGTCGCCTGGATCAGCAGCGGAAAGAAGATCAGACCGCCCGCGTTGATATCGCGCCGGCGCCACAGAAACCAGCCCATGATCGGTAAGGCCAGCAACGAGGAATAGCCGCACAATTCATTCCAATTGCGGATTTCGACGAGAGATCCGCTCATTTGGAACTTCGGATTGCGCTGCGCGTCGAACAGGCCCCAGCTGCCGCCGGTGGATTCGTCGGCCCGCTTCCAGGGCTGGTCGAATGCTTCGATGACATTATAGCCGGGGATGCCCTGGATCGACTCGTCGAGCAGCTCTTCGCGCGCCCGGTTCAGGAAGCTGCGGATGAAAGCGGCCTGGTTGACGCGTGACGGTTCCGCGCCGCCATTCCAGGGGCCTTCGCTCGGCCAGCCGACCTCGCCCAAGATGATCGGTTTACCGGGATACTTGTCGGCCAGCATCTTGCGGACCTTGAAGATCTGGTCGATGGCTTGATCGACCGGGATACTGTCGTGATACGGCAGGATGTGGACGCAGATGAAATCGCTGGCGGCGGCCAATTCGGGGTGCTTGAACCAGGGCTCGCTGGTATCGCAGGTGAAGACCGGCACTGGCCGTTTGCGGGTCGCCTCTCGCACCCGCTTCATCATCGCGATCAGCTGATCGGCTGTCATGCTGTTGGTCAGGATCTGCTCGTTGCCAACGATCAGACCTTTGACGTTCTTATTGTGCTTCCACATGTCAATTAGGCTGGACAGCTCCATCTCGTCATGATTCGGGCCGTCCTTGTCCCCATTGACCGCGGCACCGGCGAGGACGGTGGTCAGGCCATATTTGGCCGCGATGGACGGAATCTTCTCAAAACCGTTCAGCGCGTCATAGGTACGAACGCCGTCGGCGATACGCGACACCAGCCCGATATCGTGGTCGAGTTGCTCGACGCTGGGATATTTCTTGTCGTGCGGCGACTGATCGGCCTGATACGCCGTGGCCGATACGCTCGCGATCATCCCGTCCCACGAACGCTGGGCGACGGGACGGTTCAGCAAATACCAGGCTGCGAAATTGATGGCGACGACGATCGCCAGAGCCATGATTGCTTTCAGACGCATCAGCGTTCTAACCCCGAGACCGGTGACACGGTTCCGCTCCAGCGCGGAACTTCGAGGCCACGACATTTACAGCCGCTTTGTGGCGAATTATGGGCGGCGTCCGTGTCGAGAGCTGGGACAGGAACTATCAACGCGTCAGCACGGAAAATCAAGAATCGGTCCACGAAACCGGCCCTAAGCCTCGATAATCGTGTAAAGAAATCCCGCCTCACCGATCTTCTCGCCGACCAGTTCGCGGTGATTCGAATCACGGGTTTCCACGGTGATATCGACGGCCACGTTTTTGGCGGAAATGGCGGTTGACAGCCGGTTATGCAAGACCTCGATGATATTGCCGCCGGCTTCGCCAATCACCGTCGCGATCTTGGCGAGTGAGCCGGGCCGGTCGGTTAATTCGACATGGAAGATCGAGATCCGGCCGCCTCGCGACAGTTCGCGCAGGATGACCGAGGCCAGTAGGCGGGGGTCGATATTCCCGGCGGTCAGCACGAGGCCGACCTTGCGCTCCCGGAAGCGGTCGCGGTTTTGGAGCAAGGCGGCGAGGCCGACGGCGCCGGCGCCTTCCACGACCGTCTTCTCGACCTCCAGCAACAGGGCGACAGCATGCTCGATCGCCGCCTCGTCGACCAGCAGCACGTCGCTGATCAGGGTGCCGATGATCGATCTGGTACGCGCCGCGATATTCTGGACCGCGATGCCCTCGGCGACGGTCGCTCCGCCGGACGTTCCAATCTCTCCGCGCAGCGCATGATACATTGATGGGTACAAAGCGGTCTGCACACCGAAAATTTCAATGTCCGGCTTGATCGCCTTCGCGGCCGTAGCGATACCGGAGATCAATCCGCCGCCGCCGATCGGCAGGATCAGCGTGTCGAGTTCCGGCACGTCGTCGAGCATTTCGAGCCCGATGGTGCCCTGACCGGCGATGATCTTGGGGTCGTCATACGGGTGAACGAAAGTGAGCCCTTCCTCGTCGCAGAGCCTTTCGGCGAAACGCTGGGCATCGGCCAGCATGTCACCATCGACGATCACCCGCGCGCCAAAATCCCGTGTGTGCTGGATCTTGGTGAAGGGAGTGCCCGCGGGCATCACGATGGTCGCCGGGATTCCCAGCCGTTCGGCGTGGTAGGCAACGCCCTGCGCATGGTTGCCGGCCGACATGGCGATCACGCCCTTGGACCGTTCGTCCCCGGTCAGGCTCAGCAGCTTGTTCAATGCGCCGCGTTCCTTGAACGAGGCGGTGAATTGCAGATTCTCGAACTTCAGCCAGACATCGCAGCCTGCAATCTGGGACAGGGTCCGCGAATGCCGCAGCGGCGTTCGCATGACTTGCCCCTCGATCGCCGCGGCGGCCAGTTCGACATCGGCGAGGGTGATCGGGCCATCGGCCGCGATCGCACTATCGGCTGATGCGGTGACCTTAAGCCTCCGCGGTCTTGGCCGCGCGCTTGCGCATGTTAGGGTCGAGTTCACGCTTGCGCAGACGGATCGATTTCGGCGTGACCTCGACCAGCTCGTCGTCGCCGATATAGGCAATAGCCTTTTCCAAGGTCATGCGGATCGGCGGGGTCAGCCTGACGGCCTCGTCCTTGCCGGCGGCGCGGATATTGGTCAATTGCTTGCCCTTGATCACGTTCACTTCGAGATCGTTCTCGCGGGTATGTTCGCCGATGATCATTCCTTCGTAAACATCGACCTGCGGTTCGATCATCATAGGGCCGCGATCTTCGAGGTTCCACATCGCGTAGGCGACGGCAATGCCCGGGGCATTAGCGATCAACACGCCGGTGCGTCGCGCTGGAATATTCCCCTTATAGGGCGAATAGGAGTGGAAGAGCCGGTTCATGACGCCGGTACCACGCGTGTCTGTCAGGAACTCGCCGTAATAGCCGATGAGCCCACGCGAGGGTGCATGGAACACCAGGCGCTGCTTGTTGCCGCCCGAAGGCTTCATCTCGACCAGGTCGGCCTTGCGCTCGGATAGCTTGTTGACAACCGTGCCCGAGAATTCTTCATCGACGTCGATGACGACTTCCTCGATTGGCTCAAGCCGCTGACCAGTCAGGGGATCGTTCTGATAGACAACGCGGGGACGGCTGATCGACAGCTCATAGCCTTCGCGGCGCATCTGCTCAATCAGGATCGCGAGCTGGAGTTCGCCACGGCCGGCGACTTCGAAAGCGTCCTTGCCGCCGGTCTCGCTGATGCGCAGTGCGACATTGCCCTCGGCCTCGCGAAACAACCGGTCGCGGATCATGCGGCTCGTGACTTTGTCGCCTTCGCGACCCGCCAGCGGACTGTCATTGACCGAGAAAGTCATGGTGATAGTCGGCGGATCGATCGGCTGGGCCGGGATAGCTTCGTTTGCGGAAGGGTCGGTGATCGTATCGGCGACCGTTGCCTTAGACAGGCCGGCCAGCGCGACGATATCGCCGGCCTGGGCTTCGTCGACCGGAACACGCTCCAGGCCACGGAAGGCGAGGATTTTGGTGATGCGCCCGTTTTCGACCAGCGAGCCGTCCCGTGCCAACGCCTTGACCTGCATGTTGGTGCGAACCGTGCCCGACTGGATGCGCCCGGTCAGCAGCTGGCCGAGATAGGGATTGGCTTCGAGGATCACATTTAGCATGGCGAAGGGCTTGTCGGGATCGACGGTCGGCGGCGGGACGTGTTTGACGATTAGGTCGAACAGAGGCGCCAAGTCCTTGTGCTCGCCATCGATCGTTTCCGACGCCCAGCCCTGGCGGCCCGAGGCGAACAGCGTCGGGAAGTCGAGCTGCTCGTCAGTGGCATCCAGAGCGGCGAACAAATCGAACACCTGATCATGCACCACATGCGGCTGCCCATCCGGCCGGTCGATCTTGTTAATGACCACGATTGGCTTCAGGCCGCGCTTCAGCGCCTTGCCGACGACAAATTTGGTCTGAGGCAAGGCGCCTTCCGCCGCATCGACTAGAACGACGCAGCCATCGACCATCGATAGGATGCGCTCAACCTCACCGCCGAAATCGGCGTGTCCGGGCGTGTCGACGATATTGATGCGGGTGCCGTGCCACAGCACCGAGGTGCATTTGGCCAGGATGGTGATGCCGCGCTCACGCTCAAGCTCGTTGGAGTCCATCGCGCGGTCCATGACTTTTTCGTTTTCACGGAAGACGCCGGACTGTTTGAGCAGCATATCGACGAGAGTGGTTTTACCATGATCGACGTGAGCGATGATGGCGACGTTACGCAATTCCATCGGGCGGGCGGCTTTCGGCTGAATCGGGGGGCAACGCTCCACATGGGCGCGGCGTGGCGAATTGCTAGACGAATCGCGAGCAAAAGTCACGGTTGCAGCGCAGCAACCCAGCCATGTGAGGATTTTTGGGCATCTTTTGCTCCAAATCCCGGCCCTGCATTCAGCGAGATAACGTTTATGGCCTTCCCCGCCGTGGGTAAAGGAGCTTTGGGCCCGAAGAAAATTCACCACTGACGACAGGAGGAACACGAAGATCAGACGTAAAAATTGTTTTTCCTTCGTGTTCTTTGGTGCACCAGGCGAAGCTGGCGTGATCCAGCCGGTGCAAGTCCGGTCCAGGGATCCAGGGACGAAGCGTACACCGCAATCGCGCGGGGTGGGTTATTGAGCCGCGCACTACACGAAACCGCAGAGGCGGAGGTTTTCGAAGATGTCGAAGGCAACATGGGCGGCGCCGTCATCGAGGCGCTGACGCTCTGCCGTGGTCAAAGACGCCTCACATACGAAGGGATTGCGTCGGAACCTGGGACACTACGTGCTCGACCTCTGGTTCGAGCGTGCGGTCAAAGGCCGGTTGCCGGGCGAAGC
>JAQGIF010000368.1 GCA_028291345.1 Rhodospirillales bacterium
CCGGTGTGCTCCACTGCCCAGATCACATCGAAGCCCATTTCCTCGGCCAACACAGACTGCTCGACCATATCTTCGAAGACGCGCCGGTCGCCGGCACGGGACGCATCGGTCGTCTGGGCGTCATAAATCAGTGAAAAGCGCATAGCTGCAGATACCTTCAGATGTCGATCATTATGATCCGAGGAATCACAGTCGCCGCTCCAAACGTCGGTCTCATTGACCAGCATCAATCACTGACGTTGATCGAAATCAAAGGAACGGAGCATGAGACTCGCTAAAGTTGAATTCAACAATTCAACCGAGGATCGGGTTATGGCGACGGGAACACACGCGGTAGTTTGGATCGACCACCACGAGGCGCGCATTGCCTTCGTCAGCCACGATGCAACGGGTGAAGTGATTCTTCATCCCGGCCATGCCAAGCATCACTTGCGCTCCAAAGCCGGGAGTCCTGAAGGTCGCCGCGCGACCGAAGACCATGTCTTCTATCAAAAAGTGGCCAACGATTTGGCGCATATCCGAGGGTTCTTGGTGGTTGGCCCGGCGAATGCGAAGACTGAATTCGTTAAGCATTTGCATCGGTATGATCCACGTCTGGTCGAGCGCCTGAGCGCGATCGAATCCATGGACCGCCTAACCGATGGGGAATTGATGGACGCCGCCAGGAAATATTTCAAACGGGTCGATCGGATGATTCCGCAGCCGCAAAAGCTCTAGGCGATACGAAGCTGAGCTGCGGAGGCCACGCATTCCGCCGAATCGGATACTTCAACACGGGTCCAGTCAATTAGTCCGACATCGAAGCTGATTTGTTTTCGCAAGATCGAAATATCAGCATCCGACGCATCATTACGGCGTGCTGATATTCGCTGCTGGAGAACCTTCTCCGGAGCTTCCAGCCATAATCCTTCAAAGGGCACATTTTCCGCCTCCGCAATCAAGCGGATCGCCGAGCGCTCCTCCGGCCGGGCAAAGACTGCATCGACGATTACAGCCTGCCCGACCTCAAGCAACGCGCGCGCCGTCTTCATTATTCGTGCGTAAACATCGGTCGTCACTTCGGTCTTGTAGCCGCCTGGGCCAAGCCGCTCTTCTGGCATTAGGCCAAAAACTTGTTTGCGAATGACGTCGCTGCGCAGAACCCTAGCTCCCGCCCCGTCTCCAACACTTGGCGCCAGATGATAAGCCAAGGTCGATTTGCCCGTACCGCTCAGTCCACCGATTGCGATAAGGCGGGGCCGTGGCGGCTTCAGGAGTTGGTTTGCCAGATGGAAATAAGACCGCGCCTTATTCCGGCGACCCGGCCCGTCGCTCGAAGCAATCACATGGGATCGAATTGCCGCGCGCAGAGCCAGAAAAAATGGCAGCGCTGCAATCCCGCTATCTTCGTCAACGCGGTCGAGATAGCGATTGAAAACGGCATTCGCCTCCGCATTCAGCCCGCGATGTATGAAATCCATTAGCAGGAATGCGAGGTCGTAGAGCACATCGATCGTACCCAGCGTGTCGCTGAATTCGATGCAATCGAACAGAACGGGCTGACCCTTGATGAGGCAGATATTGTTTAAATGCAGATCTCCGTGACACCGCCGAACCTTGCCTTCTTTACACCTGGAGTTAAGCAGCGCCGCGACCGTTTTTAGGCAAGCATGACTAGAGTCGATCAGCCTCTCGATCTCGGCAGGTTCAAAAATGCCAGGAGGACAAGCGGCAAATGCTTCGGCGATGCCGTCGATTGTGCTCGCCATCGCTGATGCGCCGCCACCGTCCAGTATCGGTTCAGCTTCGCTATGAAACTTCGCAACGACATCGCCAAGCGCGCGCAGCGTCCGCGCCGCCAGTGCACCCTGCTCCGCCACCCGATCGAGCAACTGATCTTGGTCGAACCGGCGCATAACCACCAACCAGTCGGCCACCTCACCCGGCCCTTCGAACGAGAATCCGTCCTCGCCTGTGCGGGTGACAGGCATGATCCCTTGGTAAAGATCCGGCGCCATACGGCGGTTGAGTTGCAATTCGCGTTCGCATGCAGTTCGCCGCAGTGCTAAAGTCGAGAAATCGACATAGGGCAGACGAACTGCGCGCTTTAGCTTGTAGGCGCGATCGCCGGCCAGAAAGATATGAGAGATGTGCGTGATGATATGCTCGACACTCTTGATCGCCACACCGTAGGTCGATGGGCGAGACAAAAATTCGACAATCTGCTGTTGCTCGTGTTGCTTGGGCAAAGATTGAACCCTCAAGCGGTCGGCTCCTGGATCAACATGGCGAACCTCGCATCAACCCTGGTTATGACTCATTCGTCACCAGTGAGTTCTTCCAGCGCGTCGCGGTCGAGGATAATCACCCTCTGAGCATTCGGAAGCGCAACTACCTCATTCTGCTTCAGAGACGAGAACGTCCGTGAAACTGTCTCGATCGTAAGTCCGAGATAATCGGCGATATCAGTCCGGGACATTGGGAGATCAATCGAGTCCAAGGCTGGGGATCGATCGAGCATCTCCAATAGGAAGGAGGCGAGTTTTTCCCCGGCGGTCTTGCGTCCGAGCAGCAGCAGTCGCTCATGCGCCTTGCCAAGCTGCTTAAGTGTCAGCTGAAGGAGGCGCGCGCTAACGCAAACATCGTCCGCAGCCAGAAGGTCAAGACGAGTCCGCGAGTAGCGGACGACGGCGGCGCCGGTTACCGCTTCCGCCGCGAAGCTATGGTCTGGCCGCGCCTCGAGGCCGAAAAAATCGCCTGGAAAAAGGAAATCATCGATTTGCCGCCGACCGTCGGGCAGCAGCTTGCAAGTACGCAAAACGCCCGAGGTCACCCGGTACCAGTATCCGGCGGCATCGCCCTCCGCGTAGAGCCCGCAACCAGCCCGCACCGACTGGACCGTGCCGATCGCTTCGAGTGCATCCGCCGAGACGTCACGGGCCGTGGAGATGACCTGTAGACGCCCGACAAAGTTCGGCGCGCCGGATATTGGGGGAACAATCGCCAAATTGGTTTGCATCGCCATGACCTCTCGCTCGAGTTGATGTGATTCTTTAGAGCGGGGCGAAGTCCGAGAATATTCGGAATGGAACCTAGGTGACATTACGTATATGCGGGGCATCGGCATATTTGGACCGACCGCCATCGGACGCAGATACGTCTGAATGAAGGAGACACCCCTTGATTTAGATCAACGAGCCTCGGGCGCTACAAGGCGATGATCGTTAATCAGCAACTCACTCCGTGGGTTGCAAGCCAGTGGAGACGATATGCGTGGCAATCCGACATGCACGGAATGCAGTCCATCACAGGAGGCTGACCACCGTATCGCTAATCATCTTGCCCTGCTGGCCGGCTATGTGCGGCTACAGGCGGCCAGCATTGCTAAACAACCAGATGAGCCGAACCGTATTTCCGTAGGCTTGAGCCTGAAGAGTGTCGGTATTCAGATTGAGGCGGTGGCACATCTTCATCGCTCGCTGGCTGTCGAACAACACCAGATCTCGTCCGACCTGGGCGAACACCTGCACGAGATTTGCACGTCATTTACCTCTGGTTTCCTCGGCGCGGTCCACCTTATCGAAAATTTTGCACCCGGCTGTCGTGTGCGACCCGAAGAGGTTCTGCCTCTGACCCAGATCGTCGCGGAAGTACTCGTGAACGCTATCAAACATACGCAAGCTGACGGCGATCCTGTGACGATAGTTGCCAATTGCACAAAGGATGTCGAGGGGGCGCTCGTGATCGAGATAATCGATGAAGGGCCCGGCTTACCCGAGGGGTTCGACCCCGAAACCGATGGAGGCCTTGGCTTTTGCCTTCTCCGGGCTCTCGCAAAAAAGCTCGACGCGCAGATCGCATTTAGGGCCACTCGCACCGGACTTTGCTTTCAGCTCACGCTGCCCTCTGCGAGTGGCAAAGATTGGAAAAACACCCGGCTTCGTTGGCCCCCCGTTGCGAAGACGAACCGCGGAACTGCTTCGGTCCAACCGCAGTCGGAAGTGAGTGCTCGGATAAGCGTTTTATGACGGCACGATGCCTGCGGCGATGGCGATCCGTACAAGCGCCGACAGGCTCCGCACCTGCATTTTTTCCATGACCCTCGCACGGTGGATCTCGACCGTCCGAGCGCTGATACCGAGATCGTAACCTATGGTCTTGTTGGGCATACCCGCGACCAGGGCGTCCAATATCTCGCGTTCGCGCGGAGTCAGAAGCGCTAGCCGCGGCATCGCCAATGTTATGTCGAAGTGATGCCGCCGGGAGCGCGCGGCATGCTCGATCGCTTGCCGCACCGTTTCGAGAATGAGGTCTTCTAGAAACGGCTTTTCGACGAAATCGACGGCGCCGGCTTTCATGGCGCGAACGGCGATCGGAACGTCGCCATGGCCAGTAATGATCACAACGCCCAGATCGGGAAAATCCGCTGCCACTTTTTCCTGAAGCTCGAGGCCGTCCATGTCAGGCATGCGGACATCTGCCACTAGGCAGCCGCTAGCGGCTCGGTCGCATCTAGCTAAGAAATGCAAGGCGGAGGGAAATGTCACAACCGTGAAGCCATGCGATTCGAGGAGCGCACCGAGCGACTCCCGAACCGCATCGTCGTCATCGACAATGAACACATTGGGTTCAGTGCTCATCTTCCGGGATGTCCTCATCTCTTTGTGCAACTGGAATGCTGAAACTGAATTTAACCCCGCCGTCGGGATTCGGCTGAGCCACCAACCGCCCTCCTAGATTGTCGATGATCGAGCGGCTGATCGAAAGCCCCAGGCCCATCCCCTTTTCCTTGGTCGTAACAAAAGGTTGGAAGAGCTTTGCCGACACGTCGGCGGGCAAACCGGGGCCCGTATCGCTAATCGACACTTCGATCATGCCCTCCTCGCTCCAACCCGTCGCAATCGTGAGCCTCCGTTGCGATACTGTGACCATGGCTTCGATCGCGTTGCGCACCAGGTTCATGACGACTTGCTGAACCTGCACTTTATCGGTCAGGACCGGCGGCAGCGCCGGAGCAAAATTGAGTATCACCCGAATGCCATTTTGCTTGGCGCCCACAAGCGCAAGCGCTGTGGCTTCCTCGACGACCCTATTGATGTCTTCGAACTGCCTCTCAGTTTCCCCCCTTGCGATAAAATCTCGTAAGCGGCGGATGATCTGACCGGCCCTGTCGGCTTGGGTTATCGCGTTGTCCATGAACTCCAGGACCTTTGGCGATGCCGCGCCTGCTTGAGTTTGTATCAATCGCCGCGCCGCCTGGGTCCAGTTGATGACGGCACTTAAAGGCTGGTTCAATTCGTGGGCTAGCGCGGATGCCATCTGTCCCATGTCCGACAACCGCGTGACATGGAGCAATTCGCTCTGCAGTTCTTGCAAGCGTCTATCGGCATCCTGACGCTCCGTCAGGTCACGCACGAAACCGGTGAAAAAACGGCCCGAGGGACGCTTCATTTCGCCCACCGATAACTCCATGGGGAACGTCGATCCATCCCGCCGCTGTCCAACGACGACGCGGCCGATTCCAATGATTCGCCGCTCGCCGGTGGCGCGATATCGGCCGAGATAACCATCGTGCTGTTCGTGGTAAGGCGCAGGCATCAACGTATTGACGTTGCGCCCGGCGACCTCGTCGCTAGTCCAGCCGAACAGCCGCTCTGCCGCTGGACTGAAAGACTCAATCAGGCCTTGTTCATCGATTACGATAATCGCATCAGGCACCGTTTCGAGAATCGAGCGAAGCCGTTCTGACTGTTCGCGCAGCGCTTGCTCAAACGCGTGCTGCTCGGTGGTGTCGCGAATGATCCCGACGAAGAGCCGGTCGCCCCCTTCCGTGGGGACTTCGCCCACGGACAGATACATGGGGAAGATTGAACCGTCGGCACGACGCCCTTGGACATTGCGACCGGTCCCGATGATCCGTTTTTCGCCCGTTTCATTGTAGTGCGAAAGATAGCCGTCATGTTCCGCGTGGTAGGGAGCGGGCATAAGCATCTTGACGTTATGGCCGACAACGTCCGCAGCTTCGAACCCGAACAAGCGTTCGCAGGCATGATTGAACAGCCGAACAGTTCCTAGATCGTCGATAATGACGATGCCGTCCGCTGCGGTATCGATCACGGCACGGAGCCAGGCGTTATTTTCGGGCATACTGCTCGCGGAAGTCCTTGCCTGACAATCAATCTCCCGAAAGATTGCGCAAGATGGGACGCCGAAAGCAATCGTCTTGGATTAATAGCCGCGCACGAGTTGATGCGTGTCGCTCGACATCGATCGCCCGCCGGCGCGCAGTGGGAACCGCTCATAGTCTCCGCGCGATGGCTGGCGGTAGCTTGTTAGTGTGAAACAGACGCTAAATGTGGACGCGGAAGCTGCAAAACGTCGCGATTCCGCCGAGCTACTCGCAGCTCGTTTGCCTTGCTTCGCAGCCGGATCTTATCGTTTCTGGCATCGAGCCAGGATAAAGTTCCCATTACAATTCCGAACGAAACAAACATTACGACGACCAACGCCAGATAAATCTTCTCGCCGAGCGACATCATTCCTCTCCTCAAAAAACCGGGTGCGATCCACGACCTGCATTTGAGAAGACAAAATCGCCCAGAAGACTGCATTGATGTGGATCAACAGGTGAGCGCCGAGCATTTAAGGCTGATCGGGGACGGGTACGGCGGCGCTACGACGGCCTAACAGAGCATCGTCAGTGCCTGATCGGCCTGCGATAGGGCATTGCGCATTGCCGGGTCGAACCGCATTTGCGCGATGGTCATGCAATGACCCCGAATGCGCTGGCCGAAAATTAGCTTGGAGCCAGGTTCGCGTTATCCCAGCCGCCCCAGACAGGAATTCCAACGCGCGGGCTGAAGCGCCGCGACAGCGAATGATGTTATTCCGACGCCAAGCAGGAAGACGAGAACACGTTCTCATCGAAACTATGTATCTCGTGATCGACTTCCCTGATAACGCCTAATACAGGTTCAAAGAGTCCTATCCGACCCTCTTTCCGATATTTCTGGCACCAATACTGATATACGATTTGCTTCGAACGAAGGTCCGTGATCGCCCTACGATAATCATCAATGATTGGATCCAACATTTGCCATATATTCATGAAACCGCTCGGCGCGGAACACGAAATTGCTGACATCGATCGCCAATTCCTCGAACTGTCGCGTGCTGATATCGACCGGTTCATCCGGAGCTTGATGCTTTTGACGGCTGGAGTGAAAACCAGCGCAATGAAAACAACCAGAAACGGAAATAACCAATCTAACATCGCCTTCGCAAAATCTTGCGTGAAACGGAAGGCAATCGGATGCAGTTCAGCGCCCGTGAGCGTTAACACTCCCTCGTGTAAAAAAGCGGGTAGACCAGAGCGATGGTCATGCCGCTTGCGCGATCGGCAAGAGAGACAAGGCGATGCATACCTTTGTCATATCCGCATCGTCATGGCTGATGGTGGCGCCGAAATCGCGAGCGACATTTATGAGCCCGGTGCTGTCCGCCAGCTCGTCACCGCAGAGCTCCTCAAATCCATGACCGCGCCCGTAAGCGATCAGATCATTCATCAGCGCATGCGCAACTCCGCGTCCGACCGAGGTCGGGCAGGCAGTCAGAGCATAAATGCCCTTGGTTCCAAAAGCGGGAATAATTACGCGGCCGACACCGCAGAAGGTTTCTTCCTGGGGGTCCGCGTCAATAGGCGTTTTCTCTTTATCGATCGCGACAAAGGCCATCTCGCGGGCGTAGTCGATCTGGGTCAGCCGAGCGAGCATTGCGGGGGAGAGACGTTTCATCGTCTCGAAGAAGCGGGCGCGCACCGTCGAGGGATCGAGATTTTCGATATACCGTTGTAGCGCCGGTGCGTCTTCCGGACGGATTGGGCGGATCACCACTTCGCAACCATCGTTCGTCGCGACGATATGTTCGAGATCGTGAGGATAGCTTACCAGAGCTGCGGGAACAGCAAGAGCCGGATCGCGAAGGCGCACGCGCGCATCGAGCGCGACAACACCGGTCTCGTCCGCCAGCAGAGGATTAATATCGAGTTCGACGATTTCGGGATGGTCGGTCGCAATTCGCGCCAACGCCATCAAAACATCGTAGATAGCCGACAATTTCGCCGGCGGCCGGCTTCGATAACCGCCGAGGAGCCGAGACACACGCGTGCGCGCGACCAGGTCCGCGGCAAGCACTGGCGTAAGCGGAGGAAGCGCGACAGCGGTGTCATCTATCATGTCCACCGCAACCCCGCCCTGCCCGAATAAGATGACCGGGCCAAACGTGGCATCGCCGGCCAAACCAGCGATCAGCTCGATCGAATCGGGCCGATGAATCATCGCATCCACGGTAAAGCCGTCGAGCCGCGCATCGGGCTGCGACGCGTGAATACGATCCAACATTGCTTGCGCCGAAGCGCGTGCAGCTTCAGGCGTCGCGAGATCGAGTGCAACGCCGCCAATGTCGGACTTATGAATAATGTCCGGGGATTTGATCTTGACGACCACCATTCCCCCTAGGGTGCGAGCGGCCTGCGCGACCTGGTCGGGGGTTGCTGCCTTTATCGTCCGTGCAACGGGAACCCCATAGGCCGTCAGCAGCGCTTTCGCATCCGCCTCGTCGAGCCACTCCTTTCCGCCCTCAAGCGCGCCGCGCAAGAGCGCGTTTGCAACGGGATGGTCGGGCCGAAATACCGCAGCCGCAAGGTCGCCGACCTCGTCCAGATGTGCAGCGCGATGCCCGAACTTATTGAGATAGGTGAAACCGTCGATTGCCCGCTCCGGTGTCGCGAATGTCGGAATCCCGGCGGTGGAAAGTTTCCGACGGGCGCCGGTTGTTGTTTCGCTGCCGAGCCAGCACGCCAGCACCGGTTTTGCTTTCGTGCTTTCCGTCTCGCCGACGATACAATCGATCATTGCGCTCGCCGCCTCTGCTGAAGACGAAACCGCTGTGGGGCAGTTAATGACCAGCGCGGCATCGACCCCCGGATCCGCGAGAACCGACCGCAGCGCGGCTGCGTAGCGAGTGCCGTCGGCATCGCCAACGACGTCGATGGGGTTGGCTTTAGACCAGGTCGGCGGAAGAACGGTGTCCAAAGTCGCAATAGTTTCGACCGACAGCTTTGCCGCAATCCCCGCCTTCGCCAGCAACGCATCGACCGCCAGCACGCCAACGCCGCCGCCATTCGTGATAATTGCGAGCCGCCGACCGCCAGCTGATTGGCCGCTCGCGAGAACTTCCAGCGCGTCAAACAGATTTTCGAGTGTGCCGACCCGCACGATGCCGGCGCGCCGAAAGGCGGCATCGTAAACGCGATCGGAACCGGCTAGTGCGCCGGTATGCGATTTGACCGTCTGTGCGGAGCTGGAGCTGCGACCGGCTTTTATCGCAAGGATTGGCTTGACGCGGGCCGCGGCCCGCGCGGCCGCCATGAACTTGCGCGCATGGCTCAGCCCCTCGATGTAGAGCAGTATCGAATCTGTTTCGGGATCGAGCGCCAGATAGTCGAGCATGTCACCGAAATCCACGTCGATCGCATCGCCCAGTGAAACAATCTTGCTAAAGCCTATGCCCCGACCGCTGGCCCTCTCGAGCAGCGCCGTCGCGAGTGCCCCCGACTGCGTCACACAGGCGATTCGACCCGAAAGCGGCGCGACTTGCGCGAAGCTGGCATTGATGCCTCGATGCGGCGCCATGATCCCTAAGCAGTTGGGGCCGATGATCCGTACATCGTTGTCGCGCGCTGCCTTGCGGACGAGCGCGCGCTGACCTTGGCCACCGGCATCACCCGCCTCGAACCCCGCGGTGAGAATGATGGCGGCCCGGCAACCGCGCCTCCCCAAGTCGGCCACAAGCCCGGGAACCGACACGGCCGGCGTTGCGATGACCGCAAGGTCTGGGGCCATCGGCAAGCTTTCGATGTCCTTATAGGCAAGGACGCCACGGATCGCCGGCTCATGCGGGTTGACGGGCATAACAATGCCGTCGAAATCGCTCGACAGCAGATTTTCGGCTACGACGGCGCCAACGGCACGAGGCCGACGACTGGCCCCAATCAACGCGATGGACCGTGGGGAGAAAAACATCTCCAGATTTCGTGTGCTCATCTCTCGACCTCGGATTGCAGGTTTGTCGTAAGTGTCGATTAGAGATCCTGATCGATCCGCGCGCCTTGACCTGGGTCAACGCGGCTACGGCCGGCGGCGGTGAAGATGTTCAAACG
>JAQGIF010000211.1 GCA_028291345.1 Rhodospirillales bacterium
CACCAATATATCCGGGTTCTTGAAGCCGGGCTTGCCGTACTCCAGCGGCGAACCGTCTACCGTCGTCACCGTGCCGCCAGCGGCCAATACAAGCGCGTGCCCAGCCGCCGTATCCCACTCATAGCTGGTGCCGAATCCCGGATAGAGATCGGCCGCGCCGCGCGCGACATCGCCGAACTTAAAGGCGCTGCGACGCCGGATGCGCTCGCCGACCGGCAGGGTCGCCAGATAGCGTTCGAGCTGGTCGTTCGTCTTGCGATAGCTGCTCGTGACAGTCAGGCGGCAGTCGGCCTGCAATTGCCGGACATGGACCGCTTCCCGCCCGGCCCTGGTCTCGCTCCAGGCTTCTCCGGGGCCAGCCGCGGCATAGAGCTCGTCGGCGACCGGCGCATACATAACGCCCAATGTCGGTTTGCCGCCCTCGATCAGCCCGATCAGCACGGTAAACTCACCGGTGTGGCCGATAAATTCCTTGGTGCCGTCCAGCGGATCGACAAGCCAGAAGCTGCCGCTGGAGATGTCGGGCACTTGACCTGCCTCGACGCCTTCTTCGGAGACGACGGGGATATCGGGGGTCAATGCCGCCAAGCCGGGGCTCAGTATGGCGTCGGACGCATGATCGGCCGCGGTCACCGGGCTGCCGTCGCTTTTGACGATGGTCGGCGTGCCGGTCTGGTAGAGCTTGAGGATGGCGGCGCCAGCTTGCCTGGCGAGAGCCTCGACGGCCGGCAGCAATTCGACTCTTTGTTTGTTTGTGAGCATACGCGAAGTTATGGCATGGGTAGAAGCATTGTCGGCATGCGTGAGTCCGGTATCTGATATCCAATCCATGGGGTCTCTTCCAATGGTCTATCGAATGACGTCGGCTTTGGCAGGGTTGCTCCTGCTCGCCGGGATCGCAACGCCGAGTTTGGCAGCCGAACGCGTCATTTTCATGACGGACTGGAAACCGGAGGCGGAGCAGGGGGGCTTCTACGAGGCTGCCGCGCTCGGACTTTATGCCAAGCACGGGCTGGATGTCCAAATCCGGTCCGGCGGGGCCGGCGCTAACCCGCAGCAATTAATGGCAGCCGGCGCGGTGGACATGGCGATCGGGTCGAACAGCTTCTTCGGCCTTAACCTGGTGAAGGCCGGCGCGCCGGTGGTGGCGGTAATGGCCAGCTATCAGAAGGATCCGGAGGTGCTGATTCTGCATCCGGAAGACCCGGCGAACAATCTTGCCGACTTGAAGGGCCGTTCGATCATGATCTCGGACGCATCGATCGACACAATGTGGGAGTGGCTGAAGGGAAAGTACGGCTTCGACGATAAGCAGATCCGCAAATATACCGGCAATCCCGCGCCGTTTATCGTCGACAAGCAGGCGATTCAGCAGGGCTATGTGACCTCCGAACCGTTGGTCATCGAGCAGGCGGGCGGCTTCAAGCCCAAGCTGTTCCTGCTCGCGGATAGCGGCTATTCGACCTATGGCTCGCTGGTGCTGGCGAAAAGCGATTGGGTGGTGCGGAAGCCGGAAATCGTGCAGGCCTTCGTCGAAGCCTCGATCGAGGGTTGGAGGGCCTATCTGAATGGCGATTCGGCCCCGGCCGATGCGCTGATCAAGAAGGGCAATCCCGACATGACCGACGACATACTGAAATATGCCCGCGACCGCATGAGGGAATATGGCATTGTGGAATCCGGCGACACCAAAACGATGGGCATCGGCGCGATGACCGACGCTCGGTGGGGCGAGTTTTTCAAGATGGCGTCGGGGCAGGGGCTCTATCCCGTCGATCTGGACTATAAAAAGGCCTATACGCTGCAGTTCGTGAATAAGGGTTTTGGACTTGCGGCGTCCCACTGATCGATGCTGACTCTCGCTGGCATCCGCAAGAATTACCCGAATGGGCTGGCAGCGCTGGACCGTGTCGATCTGACGATCGCGGATGGGTCCTTCACCAGTATTGTCGGGCCGTCGGGTTGCGGAAAAAGTACGCTGCTGCGGCTGATCGCCGGTCTGGCGAGCCCAAGTCAGGGCCGCATTGAGGGCCAGCCTGGGACAATCGGTCTGGTCTTCCAGGACCCGACACTGATGCCTTGGGCGGATGTGGAGAGCAATGTCTACTTGCCGCTGCGGCTGGCCGGTATGGCTCGGGCAGACGCAGCGCCGCGGATCGTTGAGGCGCTGGCGTTGGTCGGGCTGGCGGATTTCGCCAAGGCCTATCCGCGTGCTCTGTCCGGCGGCATGCGCATGCGTGTGGCGATCGCCCGGGCCATGGTGACGCAGCCGCGCCTGCTGCTGATGGACGAGCCCTTCGCGGCCTTGGACGAGATCACCCGCAACAAGCTGAACGACGATCTGCTGAGGCTGTGGCGGCAGCAGGGATTCACCGCGATCTTCGTGACCCATAGTGTCTTCGAGTCCGTCTATCTATCGACCGAGATCGCGGTCATGACGCCGCGTCCGGGGCGGATATTGGCGCGCCATGTCGTGGCGGGCCCGGCGGTGCGCGACGGAGATTTCCGCATCAGCCAGGTCTATCTCGATACTTGCCGGGCTGTGTCGCATGATCTCGAGCAGGCAATGGCGGTGACCGCGTGAGCCGCTTCCTGCCGTTGCTGGTCGGCGCGATCGTTCTTGCGTTCTGGGAGGTGTTTGTCCGGGTGCTGCAGGTGCCGAAATTCGTCCTTCCGCCGCCGTCGCTGATCGCCGATGCGCTGGTAGCCAATCTTCCGCAACTACTCGATGCGCTGAGGCAGACGCTGGAGATGACCTTGGCCGCTTTCGCCGCCAGCTTCATCGGTGGGCTGGCCCTGGCCATCTTGTTCGTGCAAAGCCGGCTCATCGAGCGCAGCCTGTTGCCCTATGCAGTGGTGCTGCAGGTGACGCCGATCGTCGCGATCGCGCCGCTGATCGTGATCTGGGTCGGTGTCGACCATGTCGAACGTGCGGTGTTCATTCTCGCGACGATCGTCGCCTTCTTTCCAATCCTGTCGAACGCCAGCTTCGGCCTGCGCTCAGTCGATCCGGGATTGGCGGACTTGTTCCGGCTTTATCGCGCAACCGGCTGGCAGCGCCTGTGGCTGCTGCAGTTGCCCAGCGCCTTGCCCGCCTTGTTGGCGGGGGCCCGGATCAGCGCCGGCCTGGCGCTGATCGGCGCGGTAGTCGCGGAATTCGTCGCCGGCTCGGGCGAAGCGACCGGGCTGGCCTGGCGCATCGTGGAAAGCGGCAACCGCCTCGAAATCCCGCGCATGTTCGCGGCATTGCTGCTGCTGTCACTGACCGGCCTGGCGCTGAACGCGGCGATTGCCGGTATAGAGCACCGGCTGCTTCGCCGATGGCATGTGAGCCACGGCGAATCGTCCTGAGGTCTTTTACTTCTTCGGTTTCTCGAACTTTAGCATGAACTGATCGGTTTTCCCTCTAATCGAGGGGTCGAAGACCACGACCGTATGCGGGTCGGTCGGGTTCTTCAGCAGGTCGCTTTGCGCCGCCAAGACGAAGCCCGCGTTCTCAACTTCCTTTTTCACCGCCTCGACATCGATGCGATGCAGCGTATTGGTATCCTTAAAGCCGGTGCCGGCGGCATCGGCATGGTCGATCACCAGGAAGGTGCCACCCGGCTTCAACGCCACAAAGATCGCCTTGTCGAGCGCGGCCACGTCGGCGTCCGTGACATTGTGCAGGTCATGATAATTCTGCGCCGTCCAGAACAGGTCGACCGAT
Source organism: Rhodospirillales bacterium (assembly GCA_028291345.1). Taxonomy (GTDB): domain Bacteria; phylum Pseudomonadota; class Alphaproteobacteria; order BOG-932; family Roseiterribacteraceae; genus BOG-932. The sequence continues at coordinate 3,710 of JAQGIF010000211.1, forward strand.
CCGGCGGGCAGGTCGCCGACGTTCTGCACGGCCGCCGTGACGTTGGAATAGGCCGGGTCGGCGGCGATCGCCTGGGAAGGAGCGACATATTTGTCAGGCGAGCCGGGGAGTGACAATGCAGTGACATGACCCTTGGGACCGACGGCCTTGCTGAGGATGCGGGTGAAATATCCGCCGCCGGGAACGAAGTCGACGACATTGCCGCCGGTCTTCACACCGGCGAAGGTGAGCGATTCGCCGGGCTTGCGGTCGGCGTCGCGGGCTGTGTCATTTGCGGGACGACCGGGATCGGTAACGGCCGCGGCGATATTGTCGGGTATCTTATCAGCGGCATAGGCGCCGCCGGCCGCCAGTGTCATGGTTAGGACCAGCCCAGACGTCATCATCAGATGTTTCAACACGGTGTTTCTTCCCCTGGTTTCGAACCGGGCCCCTGTGGGCTTGTCGGCTATTTCAATCGTTGAGAAAACTGTGCATCCGGTAGAAAATTACAAGATGATTTCGACGAATGACCGGAGGGTGTCGCGTAGGGCTGGGCGCCTTACATCGCAAGGCGAGGGAACTAAAAGCGGTGCCTTACAACTGAGTTAAGTCAGCTGGTGGGCGCGGTAGGGATTGAACCTACGACCCCACCCGTGTGAAGGGTGTGCTCTCCCGCTGAGCTACGCGCCCCGCCCGAAGGCAGGCTGGTGCTTATAAAGATTGGGAATCCTCAAGTCCAGTCCTGGCCGTTTCGATCGCTCAGCCGTCAGCGGCTATGGCCGAGTAATGAATGGAAAACAGAACTCCGTTCGATCCTATCAACCCTCGGTCTTTCCCAGGTCGATCTTGCGCGTCTGATTTTGATCAGTCCGCGCGCGGTTAATCTTTGGGCGACAGGCGAACGGGTGGTGCCGGGCCCGGTCGCCGCCTATCTGCGGCTTATCCTCACGCTTCCCCCCGCGCTCCAGGCCAAGGAAATTTCCCGGCTGGGCGGCGAGACCATGAGTATCGACGGCATGTACGCCGTCGAATTCGCCGGCAAAACCGGCAGCGGCTTCGCTTCGCTGGTGCTCGATAAGGGGCTGGTCTTCGGCTCTGACAGTGGTGACGTGCAATATGACGGCACCTATCAGCCAAGCGCGGTGGCAGGCGAGATCGATCTTTCCGTGACGGCGCGCGTGCCGCCAAACGTGCAGCTGGTGATGGCCTACCCGCCGCAGCCGGTGCCCTATTCATTCTCGCTGATGTGCAGCCTCAAGCCGCAATCAAGCAGCGAAGTTCGCATTCAGACAGACCTCGGGCCGGTCACCGCCCGCATGCGCTATATGCGCAGGCTGCCGGCTTAGCATACCGCAGCCTAAGGCGCGTCATGCACGGGGGATTTCGGTGCCCTTCAATTCGGTGCGCTGCAGGGCGCGCCGGTGGCTTGGGTCGTAGGGAAGAACCCGATGCAGCGTCGGCCGGTTGTCCCATAGCACCACGTCCCCGACCGACCAGCGGTGCTGGTAGACGAATTGCGGTTGGGTCACCCAGTCGAGAAGATACTTGTGAAGCTGCTTTCCCTCCTCAAGCGGCATCCCGCCGACATAGTAGGCGACATTTCCACTGATATAGAGTGACTTGCGTCTGTCGGCATGTGTCCGCACTACGGGATGAGTAGCGGGTGGAGACTGGTGGCGCTCCTCCTCGGACAAAGGCGGCAGGCGGTTTTCGAAATGCCGGGTGAACTCGTATGCGTGAACCATATGCTTGCCCTCCAGCTGACGCTTGATATCGTCCGGGAGGGCTTCATAGGCGGCAATCGCGTTGGCGAAGCAGGTCTCACCGCCCTCCGGCGTCACTTCAAGGGCATGGAGCATCGAGGCATAGCTTGGCACCGCACGATACGACCCGTCCGTATGCCACAGCGCAGTCAAGGTTGAGAAATAACGCTGGATAGGGTGGTTCACATGCAGCTTTTGCCCACGCTCGTCCACATTGGCGATGCGCAGCACTTCAGGGTTCTTCGACGATTTCTTGTCATCCTCAATGGTGATATCGAGGTTACCGAAGTGCTCGCTGAAAGCGATCTGCTGGGCTTCGGTCAGCGACTGGTTTGGAAAAACAAGAACGAGATAGTTGCGCCAAAGTTCTTTGATCGCATCGATCGTGGATCGATCGAGCGGACCGGACAAATTTAGCCCGGTGATCTCCAACCCGATTGCGGGATGCACTTTGCGCGTCTGAAGCGAAGAAACGGCCCGTTGCGCCACCTGCTTCCTCCCATATCAGTCGTCTTATTATAAGACTAACTGTCTAACGGTAAGACTAACTGTCTCACGGTGCCCCAAGCTAACAGTGCGCCGGGGCCCTCTCAAGCGGGTTTCCGCGGCGTCAGTCGGCAGGCGGCGCCATCGGCGCGGCCTGGGGTATACGCGGTGTCCGCAGAAAGAACACCAACGGCAGCATCGCCACGCTCAGGATTGCGAGGAGCAGGAAGCCGTTGATATAGGCGATCATGCCGGCTTGCCGTGTGATGCCGAGATTCATCACCCGCATCGCCGCGCCGTCGCTCATGCCCTGGATCTGCATCGGTATATGGCGGAACGGCGTCAGGAACTGTGCCAGGTTAGCGTGATGGATCTGGGTCAGCTCGACGATCCGCGACGACACGATGGCGACGCCGATCGCCCCGCCCAAATTGCGCATCAAGCTGAAGAAGGCCGAACCGTCGGTGCGCAGCTCGTCCGTCAGGGTGGAGAAGGCGACGGTCGAGACAGGCAATGAAATCAAGCCCATGCCAATCCCTTGTAGTACGCCGGTCCAGACAATCTGGTCCATGCCGACGGCCAGCGACCAGTGGGACATGAGGTAGAGCGACAGGGCGTTCACCAGCATGCCCGAGGCGATCAGAACACGGGCGTTGATTCGTCCCTTTAGCCTGCCGATGACGATGAAGGTCACGACCATGCCGAGGCCGCGCGGCGAGGTCGCGATCCCGGCAGTGAAGACCGGATAATTCATCTCGAGCTGGAGTAGTTGCGGTACCAGCACGAGCGCGCCCAGATAGACCATGAAGATCAGCGCCATGATGCCGACGCCGATCACGTAGGTGCGGTCGCGGAACAGGCGGACATCGATGAAAGGGTTGGAGGTCGTCATGCTGTGGACGATGAACATGTAGAGGCCGAAGACGGTCATCGCGGCTTCGACCAGAATCTCCGGCGACTGGAACCAGCCTTTCTGTTCGCCGCGATCCAGCACCAGTTGAAAGCCCGCGATGGCTAGGCTGAGGAACAGGAAACCCAGCCAATCCAGCTTGCGTCCGGGCGTGAGCTCGGTTTCCTTCACGAAGAACAGGGCGCCCAGCACCGAGGCGACGCCGATCGGGACGTTGATGTAGAAACACCAGCGCCAGCTGAACTCCTCAGTCAGATAACCACCCAGGATCGGTCCCAATATCGGCCCGACCATCACGCCGATGCTGAATATGCCCATGGCCTTGGCGGTCTGGCTGCGCGGGTAGGCGCTGAGTAGGATCGATTGCGACAAGGGCGTCAGAATCGCGCCGAATGCGCCCTGCAGCAGGCGGAACAGCACCATCTGAGGCAGCGTCATTGCCAGCCCGCAGGCGATTGAGGTCAGAGTGAATCCGGCTACCGACAGGGTGAAGGCGCGGGTGCGCCCGAGGCGCGAGGCAACCCAGCCGGTGATCGGCGTCGCGATAGCCGAGATCACGATGTAGGAGGTCAGAACCCAGGAAATCTGGTCCTGCGTCGCCCCCAGGCTGCCCTGCATATGGGGTAGGGCGACATTGGCGATGGTCGTGTCCAACACCTGCATGACCGTCGCAGACATCGCGATCAGCGTAATCGCCATCTGATTCGGCGCGCGCGTCGCCTGAGTGAAACCTTCGAGGGTGGTCATCGTGCGGACAGTGTAGGGCTCATCGGGTTCGATTGCCCGGTTTTGCCACGCAAGTCCAGCCTGCGCAGCCGGCCTTGGCGGTAGGCTTCATCCGCCGTCGACACGCCGGAAACCTGCCGGCATTCCGTTAAATGGGCGTTGCCGCCGGAACTCTCCGGCTATCTGACACAGAATCACCGGCCACAGTCTCCGGCGGAGTATCAGCTTGAGCGTCGAAAAAAATCCGGGCGCCGTGGTGCGGGGCTGCATTGCCCTCGCGCGTCGGTGGGCGCGACTAGTGGTGTTTTTGCCGGTGGGGTTGACCGGTTGCCATACCCCCCGCGTGCTCAGCGAGCAGGACGCGCTCTATTGCGAGGCCCAGGGTTTGCGCCCCGGAAGTGACGCGAATTTCAACTGCGCCGTAAAACGAGAGGCCGATCGGGAGCAGGATGGGGGTGTGGGCGCTGTCGCACAACCCGCCCTAACGTTGCCCTTGTCAGCGGAACCGCTGCGGCCGCCCGCTCATCCCGGCGGCGTGTCTCAGATCACGCCGAAAAGCCTGGCACCGGGAACCACCGAGACGATCAATTTCTCGATCTCCGTGAACGCCGACTGCGTCTTTACCGGCATGCCGACCGTACGGATCGATAAACAACCGGCGAACGGGACGGTGCGGGTGAGCCAGCGGATCGATTTTGCCAGGCTATCCCAGAACGGCGTGCCGGTAACCTGCGGCGATAAGAAGATTTCAGGGATTTCCGTGGAGTACACGCCGAATAAAAATTATGTCGGGTCCGATGTCGTGGAGTTCGCAACCATGACAAGGCTGGGACGCACCGCTTTCAAGGTTCCGATTACGGTCGAAAAGCCGTCACAAGAGGAGTAACGGGCAAGCTTATACGAATATCGCGACGCGGATGTATTCTACAGCGAGGGACTTAGGCGTCTCAATGTATCAACCCTGTGTAGCGCTCCTGATTTTCCTGACGAAACGGCCATTTTCCCATAGGCCGGAGCTTACAACCGATCCGTCGGACGCGTATGCCGTGCCTTGTCCGTTTTGCCTTCCGTTCCGGAATTCGCCGACATATTTGCCGCCGTCGGCGTCGGTAAGCGTGCCTTGTCCATCGAGCTTGTCGTCGTTGAAGCCGCCGGCATATTTGCTGCCATTAGCGGACGTAAGCGTGCCCTGGCCATTTTTCTTGCCGCCGCGAAACTCCCCGACGTATTTGCTGCCGTCGGCATATGTTGCTGTGCCTTGCCCCGCCTGCTTTCCATCGTGGAACTCTCCAACATAGCTGGCGCCATCGGCGTAGGTCAGCCTGCCGTGTCCGTTTTGCTTGTCGTCGTGGAACTCACCGACATAGCTGCTGCCATTGGGTGATTTAAGCGTCCCTTGTCCACTGCGTTTGCCGTCGCTGAACTCACCGGCATAATTGTCGCCATTGGGGTAACTGATGGTACCTTGGCCATTGAGCTTATTGTCCAGAAACTCACCGGCATATTTGGTGCCATCACCATACGTAATCGTGCCCTCTCCGTTGAGCTTACCATCACGAAACACACCGACATATTTGTCGCCGTTGGGGATGGCAAAAGTGCCCTCCCCGTTGCCGCCGGTCGGGAATTTATCCGGGAACCTGTGGGTGCCTCCGCATCCCGAAACGGAGAGAGCCGCAGCGAACGCGACCGCGGACCCCAATGCCAAATATTCGAGCCGCCGTTTCATCATCAGCGCCACTATTTTAACCAATTCTTGTTACTAACGGACACCGCACCGCTATATCCTGCGCGACCGCGCCGAGAAGCTTCAATCCGCGATTTGATCTTGTGGTTATCGGCGCTCATCCGTGATTTTGCCTACCGTCTATTACTGATTGAGCGGCTCCGACGCGCGGCGGATATTGACTGGGATGCCCGACATGCGCGGCATCGCGTTGATCGTCTGCAAGTCCCGGTCGGTGCTGATCAGCAGGTTGGTCGAAACACCGTCGGTTAGGTAGTCGCTGCTGTCTGGCAGGTCGCCGAAGCCGTGGATCAGGGAGACGACACCTGGGCGTAAGGTCTCATCGCCCTCGGCGATCGCCCGAACCGCGCCGCTATCCGAGATCAGCTCGACCCAGTCGCCGGTCGCCACGGCTTTTTCGGCCATGTCGCCGGGGTTGAGATAGGCGACGTTGTAGGGCACGCGTTTGCGCACTCCGCTCAGCGCCTTGCCCAGCGAATTGAAGCGGTCACGATGGCGGCGGGACGCGAGGCGGTGAGTAAAGACCATTCCGTTGCTCGGTACGCTGCCCGGTGAGTATTGTTCGGCGAAAAGCTGGGCGATTTCCTGCACGACATCGGGGGCGGCCAACGTGAACTTTCCGGCCGTGGCGGGATCGGGCGGCACGGCATATTGCGGCTCCCCTTCGAAGACCGCGCCGCGCGGGTGGCCCTTGATCTCGTCCCACGGCGCCGGCGCGTGGCGGGCTGCGATTTTCAGCGAATCCTCGACTGTCGGTGGGGTCTCCATATCGATCGGAACGCCGGAGACGGTCATTTGCAGTCCCATCCGCCTGGCCAGCGACCAGAAAACATAGATATCGTCGCTGACCTCGGCACCCGGGGGCGGCACCGCCACCGCCTCGGTATAGCGGGTGAAGGGGATCGGATAAAGCAGCATTTCCCATAACCACAGGGGCAGGTCGGACCGCTCATACATCAGCGTTGGCGGCAGGATATAGTGCGACAGTTTCGCCGTCGGCGTCATATTGGGTTCGATGCTGACCAGCAGGTCGAGCGCGCGGAATGCCTCGACGACCTTGCGTTGGTCGGGGACCGACGAGACCGGATTGCCACCATGGACGATCATGGCGCGCACGCGGCCGGGGCCGGGTTCGAGAATCTCGGCAGCCATAACGCCCGTCATCATCTCGCCGCCCAACGTGCCGAAACCGCCGATCCGGCTTTTCGGCCCGTTCTCCCATGGTCGCGCCGCCGGCACGACTTGCGCGGGGCGGGGATAGCGCGGATACAGCACACCGGGATTCTCGATGCGCTCGCCCTCGCGGACGTAGCGGCCGCAAACGATGTTCAGGCAGCCGATCAGATGCTCGGCCAGGTTGCCGTGCGGGCTCATATTCGGACCTGTGGCGCTGACAGCCGGACCTCGCTTGGCATGGGCGAAGGCCTCGGTTGCCTCGAAGAGCTTCTCTACCGGTATGTCGGCGCGTCCAGCGACGTATGCCGGGGTGAACGGCTGGACTGCCGCCCTCAACAAGTCCAGGTCGGCTGCGTTCTGGGCGCAGAACTCGGCGTCCTCCCACCCGCGCTCGAGGATAATCCGGATCATGCCGGCCAGGATGGCGCAGTCCTCGCCGGGCAGGGGCTGCAGGAAGATGTCGGCGAATTTCGCGGTTTCGGTAAGCCGCGGATCGATCACGATCAGCTTGAAGCCCCGCGCCTTGGCCTCCTTCAGCCGTTTCATCGGGTTACGCAGGTCCAGGTTGGTGATCGAGACCAGCGGGTTGCCCCCGATCACCATCGTCACGTTGCTGGAGTGGAACGGATGGGCGCCGGGCAGCCACATGCCCAGCCGGCCGGGCGCCACCATCTTGGCCGATTGGTCGATCGTCACCGACGAGAACACCTTCGGCGATCCGACGGCACGCAGGAAATCCTGCAGCAGGGTGCAGGCCGAGGCATTGAAGAATGCGCCGCCGCCGCGATAGCCGGCAATAGCGTCCGCCCCGTCTTCGGCGATAATCTCCTTGATCTTGGCCGCAATCTCATCCAGCGCGGTTTCCAGCTTGATGCGGACGAACGAGCCGTCAGGCTGCCGCTTCAGCGGGTGGAGCAGGCGGGCGGGGCCGTTATGCAGCTCGACCGCTTGCAACCCTTTGAAGCAGGCGAAGCCCAGCGTCTGCCCATCGTCGCGGTCGGCGCGGATATCGACCAGCTGATCGTCGTCGTCGACCGTCAGCACGACGCCGCAATGGCCCATGCAGATACGGCAGAAGGACAGTTTCTCGTGCGTCGTGATGATGGCCTCCCCGTGGCTGTTTTGCTCCGGGAAACATGGTGTCATTGCGGAGGTGCAATCCGCAAGGCTCATGAGCTCCTGTCCGCCAAGGCGGGAGAGATGCTTTATCTGTATTGACGCTTTTCATCGTCCCGGCCCATGTTGCTGCAAAATTGCAGGGGAACGCATATGTCCGATTTTACCTACGATACAACCAGCCGCGTCCTCGCTGATCCGGCGGGCGACATTCATTATCATGAGGCGGGCGACGGGCCGGCCCTGATCCTGATCCATGGGTCGGGGCCCGGCGTCACCGGCTGGGCCAATTTCGAGCATAACCTGGCGGTCTTCGCGCGCCAGTTCCGGACCTTTATCGTCGATCTGCCCGGCTATGGCGGCAGCGCTCCGGTCGAGGGCAATCCGATGCAGATTTCGGCCGATGCCATTATCCGCTTTATGGATGGGCTAAAGCTGGACAGGGCGCATATCCTCGGCAATTCGCTGGGCGGCATGGTGGGCTCCATGCTCGCGGCGCAGCATCCCGCCCGTATCGATCACTTTATCACCATCGGTGGCATCGGTTACGGGCTGTTCACGGCGTTTCCAAACGAGGGAATCAACCTGCTGGTCGAATTTACCGAGGATCCGACCCGTGAGCGGCTGGTCCAGTGGCTGCATTCGATGGTCTATGACAAGTCCATTGTAACCGAGGCGCTGATCGAGCGCCGGTTCAAACAGGCGTTGGAGCCGGTGACTCTGGCGACCAGCAAGAAGATGTATTCGCGAGCCTCGATGAATGCGATCACGGCGATGACCGAAGGGCCGCACGCCGCGGCGACCTTCGCCCATTTGGCGTCGATCCAGGCGCCGACGCTCATTGCCTGGGGCCGCGACGACCGCGTCAGCTCGATGGACCGCGCCTTCGTCGCGCTGCGCATGATCCCCAATGCCGAACTGCACGTGTTCCCGAAATGCGGCCACTGGGCGATGATCGAGCGCAAGGCCGAATTCGAGAGCGTGGTGTTGGGGTTCTTGACGCGTTAATTCTTCCCTCGCCCCTTGGGCGAGGGTTAATGCGATGTGTTAGCTGAGCCTTAATCCGCCAGCGGGTCAGGTCGCATCTGGAACTTCACGACCTTGCTGTATGACCCTTCGCCGGTTTCCTGGTGCCACAAAGCGGTTTCGCTGTTGTCGGACCAGATGGCCTTGCCCTTCCAGCCGGCGGTGGCGTCGTCGATGCGGGCGTCTAGGCCGCGCGGATAGAAGCCCATCGGGTAGGGCACGCGCATGACGACGAACTTCTGCGTGTCGGGCAGGAAGGCTATCAGCGAGTCGGAGTTGCTGCCCGGGATGATCGGCACATCCTTGCCCAGACCGAACACGTTATGCAGGTCGACCCAGGTCAAATAGTGCCAGTCGGCGCTGCCGACCTTGACGCCGGTCACAGCAGGGCCGGGGGTTTTCCAGAAGCTCCAGCCTTCGGCGCATTGCTGGCCATTGGCGGTCGGCCCGCTCAGCACCTTGCATTTGCTGCGATCGAAGCGGCCGAGCTCGCCCGCGCCGAACGCCACCCATGCGATGCCTTTTGAGTCGAGATCGACGCCGCGTGTGTTGAAGGCAGCGTAGGTGCCGTCAGCCAGTTTCGGCGGCTCGTAATATTCGGTTTTGCAGGTTTCGGGCGGGTTTTTGCCCAGTTCCATGCGGATCAGCCCGCTCGGCACGGTCGGCGTATATTTGGCAACCCAGATGCTGTCATCGACCGGGCTGATATTCATACCATAGGGGAAGCCATTGATCCGCGTATCTTTCTTCGCGTCGAGCGCCGCAGGCCCGGTAGCCGGGACGGCCGTCTTTGTGCCGACCGTCCCCTCGGCGCCGCCGGCCGCCGCGATGGCGTCACCCGGGTTGTTCCATTTGCTGCGGTCCGGGTCGATCTTGCCGTCGCCCGAGGTATCCAGCACGAAGGGGCACCAGCCCACCGCCTTCTTGGCATCGTGCGTCTCGTCCCAGACGCGGGTGTTGATCCAGCCGAAGGCGTTAAAGTCGCCACTGAAATACAGCACATTGTCCTTCGTGTGCCCAAGATTGACATGGTGCGAGTCGAAACAGACAGGCACGAGGGTCACTTTTCCAGTGGCCGGGTCGTAAACCGAGACCTGCTTGCCCTGCTTTTCCTCCATCGGAAAATATTTGGCGAAGGGGCTCTGCGTCCCGTCGGTGCACCAGTCGGGCGATTTGCCTTCGCCGTCGCGCATCGACATCCACACCCGGCCTTTGCCATCCAGCATCGGGTTATGGACCTGGCCGTTCTGATTGTGCGGGCTAGGCGGGTTCGAGCCGGGAATGTCGATGATGGTCGATTTGCCGGTGGCGGGGTCGAGCAGCGCGAGGTGACCGTTCAGCGTGTCGGTGCCATAGATCGGGCCGTTGCCGTTGACGCTGGGGTCGCGCTTGTCGCTGGTGGCCTCGTCATGGATGAAATGGCCGTCGGCCCAATCCCACAATGTGACCACCACATTGCGCTCCACGCCCTCGGGGCGCGGCGGCGGCGTCGGCGGCAGTTCGCCGGCCGCGATCCGGTCGGACCAGTCCGCGAACATCTTAAGGCCGCGCTCACGGCCATAGCGCGCCATGTTGTTCTGCATCTGGGCGGAGAAATCGCGGGCATGATTGCCGACTACGACGTCGCCATCGGCGCGCGCCATCTGGATGCGCGCCGCCCAGGCCTCGACGCTGTTACCGCCGCTGGTGGCGACTTCGCGCGTCGCCTTGTCCCCCAGCTGATGGCAGAATAGGCAGTTCTCCTTCATATGGCCCAGCCATTCCTGCTGAGTATGCATCGTCTTGCCGATCCCGTTCCCTTCGGCCCCCGTGCCGGGAAATTCGCCGGCTCCCGGGGGATGGAGCAGCGCGTACCAATAATTGGGTGGATATATCTGCGCGGCTGATTTGGCGTCGGGCGCGGCCTTTGCCGTGAGATTGGCCGTCGTGCCAGGCAACGCATCGACCGGATCGGAATCGATCAGCCCATAGCCTCGAACCCAAACTTTGTATTTCGCCTTGGGCAGTTGGGGCAGCACATAGCGGCCTCTGTCATCGGTCACGACGATCTTCACGAAGGTGTTGGGCAAGTCCTTGGTCTGAGCGATTACCCAGACGCCAGCCTCGGGCCCCGTGGTGCTGGTGACCGTGCCGCCGATGCTGTCAGCGACGATGTGGATGCCGCTGTCAGCCGCCCGGGCGTCAATGCCGGCCGTCGCCGCGATCAGGACCGTCGACGCGAGCAATGCCGCGATCAGTTGGCGCTTCATGATTGTCTTCCCCCGTGTTCGTTATGTGTTGAGGCGATCAGGCGACCGCCGGCTTCCAGTTCCGTAAGGGCTCCTTGCCGTCGAGCGTGCGTATCTCCCGCCCGATCTCGTTCAGGTAAGTCGTGCTGTAGACAGTGAGGCCGTTCACCGCATTCGGGTCGCAGGTCGCCAAGGCGAGCGCGGTTTCCGCCATGCCTTCGACCGGTTCTTCGACCCAACCCGGCAGGCCACGATATTTCTCAACCCCGACCATAGCGGTGCCGGGCGTCCAGACGATCGAGAACGGGCCGAATTCGTTGACGCAGACGCCGGAGCCGTCCAGCTCGGCAGCGACGCCGGCGGTCAGCCGGTTCAGCGCGGCCTTGGTCGTGCCATAGAGCATGACGCCCGAACCTTTCTCGAACGGGTTAAACGGCCTGACCGGCAATTCAGCGGTCTTCGAGCCGATATTCACGATCCAGCCCTGGCCGCGGGCGATCATCGCCGGGGCCAACCGTTGCATCAGGTCGAAGGGACCCTTCACGTTGGTCTGCCACAGCCGGTCGTAATGCTTGCTGGAAATCTTGTCCCAACTTTGGCCATAGCCGCCGGCGGCGGCGTTATTGACCAGAATGTCGATGCGGCCGACGGCGGCTATGGCCTGCTCGACCGCTTTGGCCCGCGATGCCGGGTCGGCCATGTCGCATTGGATCGGGATGGCCTTGCCGCCATCGGCGGTGATCCGCGCCGCGACTTCCTTCAGCGATCCATCGATCTTCTTGGGCTGTGCTTCGGAGGCGGCGTTCTCGCCGAATTTCCCGGTGCCGGGTTCGACCGTGCGCGCAGTGATCACTACCGTCGCGCCCTCGGCGGCGAAGCGGCGGGCGATAGCCTCGCCGATGCCCCGGCTCGCACCGGTGACCAACGCGATTTTGCTCTTAAGCTCTTGCCCCATGACCACCGCGCTGAGTTATTTTTATTATGCCGGTCAAAAATGACACGGCGTCGGAGCATTTATAGTTCAGACATCAACCGAATTCCAGCACTCTTCGCATCGGTCAGCGTTCGACACCCTGGATCATCACATCGACCATATTGTCGATATAGGCGTCGATTTCTCCATCGGTCGGCCTGTCCCGCTGATGCAGCGCCACGCGGTTTGTGAAGGCGTAGATATTGAAAAGGAATAGTTCGGACAGCAGCGTTAAATTCGTAGGGCGGATATTGCGCCGGCGTTGATGCGACCGGAAATATTCCGTCATGTTGGCCCCGTGCTCGTCCTCGACGGCTTTCCAGAGGCTTTTCCCAAGTTCGGGAAAATGCACCAGTTCCACCATGAACAGCCGCGCGATCGCCAGATCCTGATCGGTCAGGCCACGATCCATCATGAGGCGCGCACGCTTACGCAGGCCATCGCGGAGCGAAAGGTCATCCTCCCGAGACAGATCATCGAAGATCCGGCGTTCGCTGAGCCGCCGCATAACTGTGAAGAACAGGGCCCGCTTGTCAGGATAGCGGGCATAGATGGTGCGCTTGGCGACGCCGGCCTCTATCGCGATCCGGTCTAGCGTCGTGGCGTTGTAGCCGAGCCGGATGAAGTTGTCGGTCGCGACTTCGAGCAGATGCTCGTTACGGCGCGGCACATCCTCCAGCGACGGGCGACCACCTTTGTTTTTGGTGATGCTCACCACGTTTTTGCTAACAGTCATTGCCCCAATTTGCCCAGTAAGCAGACCCCAAAAAGCCCTGGCGTCGTTGTTCCGATCATTGTAGCAGTAACGAAACGACGCAATAGCGTTTTTCCCGTTCGGGATAATGCCCAATGCGGCACGGCACCGTCTTTAGGGGAACAGCATCATGGCAGACTCACCATCGCTTATCGGCAAAGTCGCGCTCGTCACCGGGGCGAGCCGTGGCATCGGACGGGCGATTGCGCAGCGGATGGCTTCAGCCGGAGCGACCGTAGTCGTGACCGCGCGCTCGCTGGACAGCGCCGCCACCAGTATCCGGGCCAATACCCAGAAGATTGTGCCGGGAACGCTGGCGGAGACCGTGGCGCTGATCCAGCAGGCGGGCGGCAAAGCCATCGCGCTGGCCGCCGATCTGGAAAACCCGACCGAGCGCGACGGGCTCGTCGACAAGGCGGCAGGGCTGGCGGGGGGCATCGACATCCTCGTCAATAATGCCGGCTACGCCGACTACGGCCGCATGGAATTTATGTCGCTCGAGACCTTCGACCGGACGATCGAGCATTATTTCCGCGTGCCTTTCGTGCTGTCCAAGGCCGCGATCCCGCATATGAAGGAAAAGGGTGCCGGCTGGATCATCAATATCGGCTCGACCACCGGCCTCGCCCCGGGCAAACCCTATCGCCCGCAGCAAAAGGCGGGCGGCGAACTGATCTATGCGTCCTGCAAGGCCGCGCTCAACCGCTTCACCCAGGGTTTGGCGGCCGAATTGCTGGATTACAACATCGCGGTAAACGTCATCGGCCCCTCGACCGCGATCCGCACGCCCGGCGCGTCGGATCTAATCCCGGAGCAATATCCGACCGAGGATGTCGAATATCTGGCCGAAGCGGCGCTGGCTCTTGCCTACCTACCGGCCGCCGAGCGCTCCGGCCTCGTCACCTACAGCATGCATTACCCGTATTATCTGGGCATCCCGGTGATGACCCTGGACGGTAAAAGCGAGATGCCGCAAAAGGAGCCGCCGGACTGGGCGCACCCGCTGATCAATGCGACGGGTGAGTGGCCGTAATGATCACGAAACATGTAGACCGCCAGAGCAAAACGTATTCCGCTGTTAACGTTTGCATCACCTCGACGTCAGGGGCGCTTTAATCTCAAATTGCGGAAGGCGCTTCGAGGCTGAGCAAGAATCCCTTTCCGCCGTTAGGTGGCGAATCCGGTTGGGCGCACGCCTTGTGCGGCCGCCCAGCGGGGCTGCACGGATCGTCGAAAATCCGCTCGGCTTTGCGGCACAAGCCGCTGGGGCGGGCTCCCACGGGTGCCATGACCGTGGCCAGCAGCGACATCGCGCCTAAAAAGCACCGCGTGGCCAGCCAAGCGACCAGCCTGTCGAGGC
>JAQGIF010000221.1 GCA_028291345.1 Rhodospirillales bacterium
GGTCGTGGGGAGAAAGCCCTTTTCGCTGCCGTCGGTCGCCTTCACCAACACCATCACACGCATCGTCTGTCTCCTTGTTTGAGCCGGCCTCATCGGCCTGGCATCGAAACGACGAACAGAGTTTTCGGAAATCGACATCGTCCTGCAAATTTTTTTTCGGCGGTGAGGCGCAGGGCGCGAACGGCCGTTACCAGGTCAGGGGCCTCGATGGCGCGATGACCGAGATTGGGCGCGTAGCAGACCTCGCCGCGCGAACCCGACAATGTCGGCTTCCCACCCGTGTACGAACCCGCTCCGCGGGAGGGCGCCTTGGGGAGGTCAAGCGCAATCGAGGACGACGGTGAGGGGTTGAACTAGGGCGCGTCCTCAATTGAGGTGTTGGGGATGAAAGGCTGCGGCGGCGGCCTCGCGCGCCACTGCCAGACGCTCGGCGCATATCCTCTCGGCCACGGCACCGAAAAGTGCGTCTTTCGACTGGTAGTAGAGATAAAGGGTTCCCTTAGCGATCCCCGCCTCTCGTGCGATGTCGTCGATCGTAGTGCGCTTGATCCCGTATCGAACGAATAGATCAAGCGCAGCCTTGAGAATGCGAGCGCTCTTGTCCGCAGGATCGACGTGCCCAGTGCCCATCGGAAACAGAGCGCGCGCCGCCGGCTGTGCAGTGAGATTCAAATTTGGCTGCCCCATAAAAAATCGTCTCGAGCTCGAGGTCGGCACCGACCGACGGCCATTATAATCGTTTATACTTGTGAGCCCGCCCTTGCCAGCGGGAACCATCAATCCCGATCAGCTATCAAGACTTCCGTCAATGCGAATGATCTCGCCGCCGATATGCTGCCCCTTCATCCATTCGACCGACATTAGCGGCGCGCGAATTTTCGCTACCCGGTACCAAGGCGCCCTCACCGCTTGTCTCGGTCGGCGGACGCCTAAAAATCACAAGGCGATTGACCAAATGACCAATATGCCTATATGGTCATTTGGTCAATTCAAACTCAGGTCACCTTTCATGAAGGCAACAAACTCCGCCAACTGGATCCTGGTCACCGGCACTTCGACAGGAATCGGCCGCGCGGCGACCTTTACCCTGGCGGAAAACGGTTATCGCGTCCTGGCCGCGGTGCGAAAGCAGGAAGATATTGAATCGCTCCTGGCCGAGGCGGGGACGCGCCGCGTTGTGGGATCCGTCGAGCCGATCATTCTGGATGTGACGGATGCCGGTCAGATCGCGGCGGCAGTGGAAATTATCAGGGCCAGAATCGCGGCCGGAGGCAGGCTCCACGCAATCGTTCACAACGCGGGCGCGCAATTGGCCGGGCCGATCGAGACAATGCCGCTGACTGAGTGGCGGTCCCAGTTCGACCTGCTTTTCTTCGGCCCGATTGCTCTTACCCAGCAGCTCCTTCCGCAACTTCGCGCCTCGCGCGGACGGGTTATCAACGTGACCTCAATCGGCGGGATAATGCCGGGTCCGATGATTGCCGCCTACCAGGCGGCGAAGGCCGCGTTCGAGGCGGTGAGCGACTCGATGCGGATGGAGTTCTCCCCATTCGGCGTTCATGTCTCCGCCATAGCGCCCGGGGCCATTTCCACGCCGATGCTCAACCGGTCCTCCGACCAGCTCAACAGGGTCGCGGATGCCCTGCCGAAAAGCCTTCAGCCCGTCTATGCGGATGCCCTCCGGGCGTTCGCGAAGACTGTCGCGTCCGCCCACAGACTTTCAACCTCTCCGGCGAAGGCATCGCTGACGATCCTCCGGGCGGTGACGGCGCCCCGTCCCCGAACCCGTTACCTGATCGGGACGGACGCGAAGCTCTTCGCGTTCCTCAAGCGCAACCTTCCCGACCGTTGGATGGATGCGATCACCTTCCAGCTGGTTGGTCTGCCGTGGCGGGTAAAGCACCAGGAGAGTGAGTAGGAAGTCCAACCACAGGGGTGGAAGGGAGGACGGCCGAGAATATTCGCCGCTTCCAGTCCACCAAGCCGATAGCGGCGTGCAGCCGCCGACCATCAATTGCTCAGTGTCGGCGCTGCGCTTCTTCTTCACCGTGACGCTCGACCTGACCTGTTGCGCCGGTTCGTCCTGGTCCGCCACCCCTGCAAGCTGCCAGCGGTGCTCAGCGTCAAAGAGGTCGGGCGGCTGCTCGAGGCGGCGCCGGGGCTGAAGTACAAGGCCGCGCTCGGCACTGCCTATGGTGTTGGGTTGCGGGTCTCGGAGGTCGCGACCCTCAAGGTCGGCGACATCGACAGCACGCACATGCTGATTCGGGTCGAGCAGGGCAAGAGACGCAAGGACCGCAATGCCATGCTGTCGCCGCAACTGCTGGAGCTGCTGCGGCTCTGGTGGCGTCAAGGCAGGCGCCGCGGCGTCATGCTGCCCCAAGGCTGGCTGTTTCCGGAGCGGAGCGCTCTCGAGCCCATCTCGATCCGCCAGATCAACCGGGCTCTCCACGAGGCAGCGGAAGCCGCTGGCATCAAGAAGCGCGTGCCCCGCACACGTTGCGCCATAGCATCACGCCCAAAACGGCGCAGCTGAGCGTGATCGAGTGCGCAATGGTAAAAGCGGTTACCGTTTTCAAGACAGAGAAGAGCGCCCACCGGAAATTCGCGGCGGGATGCCATCCTCTCGCGTCTCGCC
>JAQGIF010000238.1 GCA_028291345.1 Rhodospirillales bacterium
TTCAATACGCTGGACGCTTTCGAGAAGGTTAAGCCGAAGGATGAATGGGTCGCGGTCCAGGTGCCGGCGATCATTACCCAAGCGGAATTTAATCAGGTTCAGGACCTTTTGAAGAGCCGCCGTCCGAGCGTAACCGCTCCTAGAATCACCACGAGCGACGTTCTCCTGACCGGGCTCGCCTACTGTGAAAACTGCGGTGGCGCTCTGATGCTCGGGACAGGCAAAAGCGGACGCTATCGCTACTACAGTTGTTCAAGCAGCCGGCTGAAAGGCAAGACAGCCTGCCCGATGCCCACCTCCATACCGGAGGCCGAACTGGACGCGCTCGTACTGGAAGCGCTGACCGACCGGCTCATGACGCCGGAGCGGCTGACGGTCCTCTTGCGGGAGGCGCTGCGGCACCGGCGGGAGATGGCGGCACAAACGGCAGGAAAGCGGCAGGCGATCAATGCCGGCCTGAAGAACGCGGAAGCCCAGATCGGACGGCTCCTCACCGCAGTCGCTACCGGCGCGCTCCCGGATATGTCGCTGCTGCGGGCCAAGATCGATGAGCTGAATGCCCAGCGCGACGAATGCAACCGGCACCTCGCGCTTCTCGACCAGCCCTTGCCGGAGCTTCGGCAGGTGCTCTCGAATCAGCAGGCAAGATCGATTGCCGCGACCCTCAAGCGCCGCCTCTTGGAGGCTCCTAAGGCCACGCAGCGCCGTTATGTACGAGGCCTTGTGAGCAATATCGTGGTAAACCGGGAACTTGCCGTGATCACAGGGCCACGGGCTGCCTTGGCCTCATACGCCTCGAATCCCGACCGTCTACCCACGGTGCCCGGATTGGTACGTGAGTGGCGCACCCGACAAGATTCGAACTTGTGACCTCTGCCTTCGGAGGGCAGCGCTCTATCCAGCTGAGCTACGGGTGCAACACGGCGGTTCTAACGCAAAGCCGCTCACTAGGAAACCCCACCGCCGACGCCTTGCCGTCCAGTCGCCGTGATCTTCCATCGCATGGCCGGACCACGCGCGATCGCCTGATCGACGTCACAAACCCTGGTCGGGGTTACCGATGGTGCATACACGCTCAAACCATGAGCGATTGGCTGCTCGGTGCGCTCGGCGTGGATTCTTCCCGTGGGGTCGTTTTTGGCGTTCCCGGTAAAGCGGCTGCAGATCCTTGCCTGTTCCGGGCGGGATATCCTGTCGGGATCTTCGTTCGCCGCCAGAATTTGGAGCGGTGTCGCGATGGAATTTGTTTTCACCTTGATCTGGTCCGCGGTTGTGTTCCAGATTTACCTATTGGTGCTCACCCCGAACCTTCGGATGACAACTCGCATTTGACTGTAGGCGTCAATCGATTCTGAACATCCCGGGTTGCTGTTCGACGATTGGCGGTTAGGCGACATTCACCGCCTCGGGTCTCTACCCTATTGCCGTTCAATTCATGAAGGTCGGCGGCAGCTTTCTCGCCATAACAGCCTCGAGCACCTCAATGGGAGGCTGCATTTTAGGCTGCTCTGATCGAAACGGATTACCGATCGATAGCGGCCTACTCTACTCCGATGCTCCGCTTGCGGGCGCGCCGGCCCCGACAATCGATGGCGGGTGGTTTAGGGCCCTCGTCCTCATTTAATTGGCTGGAGATTCGGTCCGGCGTATCGGCAAAAAACATCGCCTAACCTGCGGCCTCGATCACAGTTGCCGGGTTCGCCGCCGGCATACTATCGGCTTGAAACATGAAAATCACTCTTTGGGGCGCACTCGGGTTCGCGGCGGTCGCTGTCGTCATGCTGCTGGCCATGGTTTGGCTCGTAACCATCGGTTCCTCGTTCCCACCCGCCAGAAATCGAAGCCGCTTTCCGCCTTTACGGGCGGCTGGTGCGCGGGGTTCTGGGTGATCGAGACCGCGCCCCTGGTCGCGCTCGCGGTATTCGTCGTCAAGCTGTTCCAGATCCTGGCAACGATGTCCAGAATATCGTTCTGTGCCACGACACCATGCTGGAGAGCATCACCGGGATGGGCATCGACATGGTGTTCGCCCTGGCCCTTGGGCGGCTGTCGCTCTGCGCATCTATCTCTACATCCTGGCACCCGATGCAACTCGCGAGGAGAGGTGGGCGCGCACCCGCACCGCCATCATCTATGCGCTTGCCTACTGGGGCGTGACCATCGCGGTCAATGCCGCCGGCATCGGGCTGATCGGTCCGGGGCGCCGATCAGGGCGTGGTGACCAGGATCGTCGGCTACCTCTCTTACGCAATCACGGTGATCGCGGCCCTGACCCGTCCCGGCATCGCCACCGGGTTGCCCCGGCCGCTGAGGGAATCCTTTAGGATCCTTCGGGAAAATTGGTTCGGCGGCGCGGCCATGCTCATGCTGGCGGCTCTGCCTCCTGGGCTTCGTGTTCTTCGGCGACGCGCTGCTCAGCGGTTTTGTCCGCCTCAGGTTCTATATGGCGCTGTTGCTGGAGGTGCCGATCGCCGCCGCGTCGGCGCTCTGCTATTTCGCATTCGAGGGCGTCGTCGCTGCGATGTATCGGCGGATTATGTAGGCTTGACGCGTTACACGCGGTCCCGGGGCATTGAGTGGCCGGCCCTTTGCCGGAACTCTGGAAGAGCCATTGTCAGAGGAACGCCGCCTAATCACGCACGCACCCCGATAATCTATGGCGAATGCCGGCAGGGCGCCGCCTTCGCCGCCTCGCCCTTGCATTCGCCGCCGCTGGGCAGGGGCGCCGATCTGTCGTCGATCCAGGCCAGCACATCGTTTGCGACGATGCCGCCGTCCAGGTCGCGCAGCAGCATGTGAAAGCCGTTGGAATACATCGCCACGCGGATATTGCCGGCGGGAAGACGCGACAGGAACGAAGTGACCGCCGAATGCGGCAGCACCTCCTCATGCGCCCCGAACAAGACCAGCGTCGGCAGTCGAATCCGGGCGACGTCGTCTCCGGCCTTATCCATCAGATCCATCAAGCCGGCCGTGGTGTCGGCGCGCGCGCCCAGCTGAACCAGCGAATCGCGGCCCATCGCGCGCAGCATCTCGATATTGTCGGACGGGCGGATATGCAGGCCCGGCGGTGCGCTGAGCCACAGCCCGGGAACGGTCATTTGCGCGATCCACAGCGCTGAGCGTTCGATCGTACCCAACAGGCTATGTTCCCATACGGCGGGCGAGACCAGGATCATGCCGTCGACATTCGCTGGGTGGAGACCGGTGGATGCCGCGATGGCGACCGCGCCGCCCATGCTTTCGCCGATCAGATAGGTGGGAACGCCTGGATAGCGGGCGCGCACCGCGGTGACCACCTGGGTCGTATCGGCCACCATCGTGGCGGTGCTGGACCAATGGAGGACATGGGGCGCCGCGCCGAAGCCGCGCTGGTCATAGGCGAAGGTGGCCACGCCATGGCGCGCCCAGTAGTTGCCAGGCTTGCTATAGGAGGCGGAATAATCTGCGAAACCATGCAGCGCCACCAGCAGTGCCCGCGGCTTGCCTGTTGGCAGCCAGCTTCGCATCGGTAATTCGGTTCCGTCGGCGGCGCGAAAATAGTCCGCACCGATTTCCAGTTTACCCGGCAAAGACTCGTCGGCCCACGCGCGCGACGGCCCGCCTAGGGAGACACCTAGAAGCGCCAGCGCACTAAGAGCGCTGCGCTTGAACAAGTTGGAGAAAGATATCCTCAAGATCCGTTTCTTTGGTCGACAGATCGGTGATGACCAGGCCGGAATCCTGGACCGCGGCCAGCACCTCGTTAATATTGTCGCGACTGGGCTGATACCGAACGACCAGGCGCCGCGGTTCCGGCAATTCTGTCTGATACATCGACAGGCGAGGCGGCATCACGGTCAGGTCACGGTCCAAGGTCAGCCACAGTTCCTTGCGGTCCATCCGCCCGAGCAATTTCGGCGTCGGCTCGCAGGCCGCGACCATGCCGTTATTAATGATGGCGATCATGTCGCAGAGTTCCTGCGCCTCTTCCAGATAATGGGTGGTCAGCAGGATGGTGGTGCCGCCACGGTTGAGTTCCCGCACATAAGCCCACAGCGATTGGCGGAGTTCGATGTCGACGCCAGCGGTGGGCTCGTCCAGCACCAGCACGGGCGGCGTATGGACGAGTGCCTTGGCCACCATCAGCCGCCGCCGCATACCGCCCGACAGGGCCCGTGCATAGGCGTTCGCCTTGTCGGAGAGCCCGACCGCCTCCAGCAGCTCGTCGGTCCGGCGCTCGGCACGGGGAACGCCGTAGAGCCCGGCCTGAAGATCCAGCAGCTCGCGTGGCGTGAAGAACGGGTCGAGGATCAGCTCCTGCGGCACCACGCCGATTGCCGCGCGCGACTGGCGGGGACGCTCGTCTATGTCATAGCCCCAGATGCATGCTTGGCCGGCGGTCTTGATGACCAGACCCGCCAGGATGTTGATCATCGTCGATTTGCCCGCGCCGTTCGGGCCGAGCAGTCCGAAAAACGATCCGCGCCTGATATTGAGGTCGATGCCTTTCAGCGCTTGCTTGGCGGCGCTCCGGCCCGTTGCGGCATAGGTTTTGGTCAGCCCTCTCAGCTCGACCGCCCATTCGGGCTGCGATGCGGGGGCAGGAAATGACGCGGCGATGGCGTTCATGAACTATCGGCACTTTGAACTATCGGCACTTCTGTTGGGCCGGGGTTGGCGGATATGCCAGCCTGGACCGCAGCCCAACCTGAACCGCCGCATGGACGATTGATCCTGCGGCAAGGATCGCTATCATTCACTGCCATCGCGGTCAATCGGACGGTCGCCTACAAGGTGACGCGACGGCGGCTTGCCGGAATCGATCCGGCATGTTCTTTACGACCCGCATGTTCTTCAAGCCCCGCATGTTATCTAAGAATGTGGAACGGACCTAAGATGCAGCCAGCCGAAATCATTCATGTAGAAACAGCGACCGTCGGGTGCGATGGCGGTGACGGTCCGTTAGGCCACCCCCTCGTCTATTTGTCGATCGGACAGTCGGGCGAAACCGACTGCCCCTATTGCGGGCGCCGCTTCATTCTCGATCGTTCGGCAAAGGCCCATGACCATGCGTAATGCGACCATACTTAATCCGTCGTCCCGCCGAAAGTGCGCGGCAGGGTTCGCGGCGCTCGTCTGCACCGCGGCTGCCATCGGTGCTCCGGCGGCGGCCCAGGGCCAGGCGCAGAGCCAGAACCAGACGGTGATTCCGACCTACAACGCAATGGATGCCGACACGCTGTCCAAGATCATCATGGCCCAGGGCCAGGCGCAGATCACACCCGATAACTCCGATCCCGCCGGGCCTCATCTCAAGGTGCAGCTGGCGAACGGGATCAACTATGCGGTGCTGATGGATGACTGCAACGGCGGAACGCCCAATCTGTGCAAGAGCTTCGAATTTCGCGCGCAGCTGCCCCCGGGTTCGCTGAACTTCGCCCAAATCAACAGTTTCAACCAGACGATGCGCTATGCGACCGCCTATCTCGGCGACAAGGGCGTGCCTGAGCTTCGCATGGATGAAACATTTCGCGGCGGCGTCACGGCGGAATTCGTCGGCTATGCCGTGAGAATTTTCGTAAAGGTCGTTTCGGACTACGTCGCTCAAGCCAAATAGAATCACGCCAGCTAAATCACGCTACGCCAGAAAAGAGATATAAGGAGTTTCCATGCGTCCTTTCCATCATGTCATCACCGCGGCGGCTTTCCTCGCACTCACGGCGGCGCCGGCATTTGCTGCCGATTGCGCCCAGCCAGGTCCTGCGCCGGTCATTCCGGACGGCGCCACCGCGACGCTCGATCAGATGAAAACCGCGCATGAGGCTGTCCAATCCTATGCCAACTCACTGCAATCGGTGCAGGATTGTTACGAAGCGAAGATTAAGCTCGGCCAGAAGAACACCAAGCCGGAAGAGCTGCAGAAGATGCGCGACCAGGGCAACGCTGCGGTCGATCAGGCCAAGGCGCTGGGCGATGCCTATTCCGCACAGGTGAAGATCTACAAAACCCGCACGCCGGTTAAATAAGCGCGCACGCGCTTTGCCGATACGCCTCAGAACCCTTATGTTCCGTAAAACCCTTATGCCTCGTAGAGACAGCGTCGAGACCATGACATGAGCGAACCCGATGCCGTCGGCGCCAAACCGGCTGCGTCGGCGCTTTATCTGATCGACGGCTCGGGGTTTATCTTCCGTGCCTTTCACGCTTTGCCGCCGATGACGCGCAGCGACGGCACGCCTATCAATGCCGTGCTCGGCTTCGTCAACATGCTGATCCGGCTACTGACCGAATTCGGCGTCGCCCGCATCGCAGTCGTCTTCGACGCCAAGGGCGATAATTTCCGCAACCAGATCTATAACCAGTATAAGGCGAACCGGTCGGCCCCGCCGGATGAGTTGATCCCGCAATTCGGGCTGATTCGCGAGGCAACCGAGGCGTTCTGCCTGCCGCAGGTCGAACTCGACGGCTATGAGGCCGACGACCTGATCGCGACCTATGCCCGCCTGGCGCGGGAGCGCGGCGAAGATGTAGTCATCGTCTCGTCCGACAAGGACATGATGCAGCTGATCCGCCCGGGGGTCACCATGTTCGACCCGATCAAATATAAGGGGATCGGTGCGGCCGAGGTGATGGAAAAATTCGGCGTCGCCCCGGACAGAGTAGTCGATATCCAGTCATTGGCTGGCGATTCGACAGACAATGTGCCCGGCGTTCCCGGCATCGGCGTCAAGACCGCCGCGCAGCTGATCAACGAATATGGCGATCTCGACACGCTGCTGGCGCGGGCAGGCGAGATCAAGCAGCCTAAGCGGCGGGAATCGCTGATCGAGTTCGCCGAGCAGGCGCGGATCTCGCGCCGGCTGGTGCTGCTCGACGCCTACGCGCCGGTCTCGATGCCGGTCGAGGAGCTCAAGGTTCACGAGCCCGACGCCGACCGGCTGATCGCCTTCCTGACCCAGCAGGAATTCCGCACGACGCTCGCCCGTGTTCAGGCGCGGCTGCGCGAAACCGGCGAACTGGCCGAGCACGAGCATGTCGGCGATGCGCCAACCCTGCCGCCGCAAGTCGTCACCGGCTATGAGCTGGTGACGGAGATGGATGCGCTCGATCGCTGGCTGGGCCGAGCGGTCGCTACGGGGCGGCTGGCCTTCGATGTCCACGCCGATATCGACCAGCCGGTCGCCTGCCAGGTGACCGGCATCGCACTGGCGGTCGCGGCGGGCGAGGCCTGCTATATCCCGCTGTTCCATAGCGGAGGGGGGAATGCAAGCGGCGAGTTGGGGCTGGATGCGTCTGCGTTCGCGCAGCTTGCCGTCGGTCCCGTCATTGAACGGCTGCGATCGGTCATGGCCGATCCGGCGATCATCAAGATCGCGCACAATGCCAAGTTCGATATGCAAATACTGGCCTGCCTAGGCATTCCGGTCTCGCCGATAGACGACACTCTGCTGCTCTCCTATGTGCTGGATGGCAGCAGCCGGGACCATGGTATCGCACCTCTATCCGAGCGTGCGCTTGGCGTGACGGCGCAATCGCTGGTCGAGCTGACCGGCACCGGCCGTGCCGCGCGGACTTTTGCGCAACTTGCGCCCGATGTTGCACTGCCTTACGCGGCGCAGCAGGTCGACCTGGTCGTGCGTCTGCAAGCTGCGCTGCGCGCGCGGCTGGTCGCCGAGCATCAGGTGACGCTCTATGAACGGATCGACCGGCCGCTGGTGCCTGTTGTAGCCGGCATGGAAAAGGCCGGCATCAAGGTCGACCGCGTGATCCTCGCGCGATTGGGCCAGAATTTCGGCGAACGGTTACAAGGTCTGGAACAGCAGATCCACGCCGCCGCGGGTAGGCCTTTCAATATCGGCTCTCCCAAGCAGATTGGGGAGATACTGTTTGACGAGTTGAAGCTGCCGTCCGGCCGCAAGGTCAAAAGCGGCGGCTGGTCGACCGATGCCGACGTGCTGGAGCCGCTGGCCGAACAGGGCTTCGAGATCGCGCAGCGCGTGCTGGAATGGCGGGCGCTCAGCAAGCTGAAGAGCACGTATGCCGACTCGCTGGTGAATGAGATCCAGGGGACGACGGGGCGGGTCCACACCAATTTTGCCCTGGCGGCGACGAATACCGGACGGCTGTCCTCGATCGACCCCAACCTCCAGAACATCCCGATCCGCACCGAGGACGGGCGGCTGATCCGCACCGCCTTCGTCGCCGATGCGGGCAATGTGCTGCTCTCGGTGGACTACTCGCAGATCGAGCTTCGGCTGGTAGCGGAGATCGCGGGAATCACGGCGTTGAAGCAGGCCTTCCTCGACGGCGACGACGTCCATGCGCTGACCGCGTCACAGGTCTTCGGCGTACCGATGAGCGAGATGACGCGGGATATTCGCAGCAAGGCCAAGGCGATCAATTTCGGCATCATCTACGGCATTTCCGGCTTTGGCCTGGGTCAGCAGCTGGGCGTCGGCGCGCGTGAGGCCGGCGAGTATATCAAGCAATATCTCGAGCGCTTCCATGAGCTGAAGGTCTATATGGACGAGACCAAGGCCTATGCCCGCGCGCGCGGCTATGTGCTGACCCTGGCCGGGCGCAAATGCTATATGCCGGGCATTGGCAACAAGATTCCCTCCGTGCGTGCGTCCGCCGAGCGGCAGGCGGTCAATGCCCGTATCCAGGGGACTGCCGCCGATATCATGAAACGTGCGATGATACGGGTCGATCGGGCGCTGGCCAGCACCGGCTCGCCGGCGTGCATGCTGCTGTCGGTGCATGACGAACTGGTGTTCGAGGTGCCGGAAGGCGCGGTGGAAGAGGCGGCGGAACTGGTCAAGCGTGAAATGGAAGCGGCGGCAACTCTGGGCATTCCCCTAGTGGCCGAGGGCCGCTGGGGCAAGAGCTGGGCGGACGCACATTGAGCGATACTGATAAGACCGAAATCGAAGCCATCGCTGTCGAGGCAGGGGCGGCACCACCCGCCATTATCGAGGATTGCTCCCGCTGCGGCAAGCCGGTGACATTGTGCGTCTGCCAGGATATCCAGCCGATCGACAATAAAATCGCGCTGCTGGTGCTTCAGCATCCGCAGGAGCAGGACAAGGCGCTGGGCACGGCCCGCCTGACCACGCTGCATTTCAAGAACGCTGTGTTTAAGACCGGCCTGTCCTGGCCCAGCCTGACTAAGGCACTCGGTCGCGCCGCCGACCCGAAACGCTGGGCGACGCTCTATCTGGGTTCCGCCGATCCGGCCTTGATCGCGCCGGGCCAGTCCGTCGTCGCGCTCGACGCCAAGGGCAAGCTGCTGCCAATGCAGGAAATGGCGCTGGCCGATATCGACGGCGTGATCGTGCTCGACGGCACCTGGAGCCAAGCCAAGACGCTGTGGTGGCGCAACGCTTGGCTGCTGAAATCCAGACGCGTGGTGCTGGCCCCCAGCCGCCCCTCGCTCTACGGCAAGCTCCGCCGCGAACCCCGCCGCGAGGGCCTCTCGACTCTGGAAGCCGCCGGTATGCTGCTGTCCAAATTGGAAAAAAAACCCGGAATCGAATCCGCGCTACTGGCGACCTTCACCAAGCTGCTGGACCTCTACCGCCTTCAACCGCCCCCACCCGGCGCGGTCGACGGCCTGCGCAGCGTGAAATCCGGACCCCGTCGGCGCCCGCCAAGGCGGTACAGCCGGGGATAATAAAGCCTCTCTACCGCAAAGCGGGAGAGAGGGAACCATCGGGCTTTGGCGATCGGAGGGTGAGGGCGCATGGGCTTTGTGTCCTCATCCGCGCTAAGTAAAAGCCGAAATCCCTGCACCCTCACCCTCCCCTCGAAGACGACGGGCCCTCCCTCTCGCACTTCGTGGGCGAAGAGCTTAGCGGGCAGGAGCTCTTAAGCCAAAACCCGTGCGTATTTCCCACGGGCGAAGAACCGGTCCAAGTCATCCGGCGTGGCGTTCTGGAACGCCTTGCCGTCATCGACGCGGATTTCGCTTTCAGTCTTGATCATCCGCTGCGCTGCCGGCCGCTCATTGATGGCGGCGACCCAACGGGCGAGGTTGGGATATTCGGCGTAATCGTCCAGCTTCAGCATCTCGTGGTTGCGCGCCCAGGGCCATGTTGCCATGTCGGCGATCGAGTAATCGTCGCCTGCCATATAGGCAGCCTCGCCAAGGCGCCTGTCGAGAACGCCATAAAGGCGATGGATTTCAGTGTAATAGCGATTGCGCGCATATTCGTTGCCCGCGGCCGGTGCGGCGCGAGTGAAATGGACAAATTGTCCGGACATTGGGCCGATGCCACCCATCTGGAACATCAGCCATTGGAACACGGTGTGGCGCTGGCGCAGGTCCGCCGGCCAGAACTTGCCGGTTTTCTCCGCCAGGTACAGCAAGATGGCGCCGGATTCGAACAGGGCGAATGGCTCGCCGCCGGGGCCGTCCTGATCGATAATGGCCGGCACCCGCCCATTCGGATTCACTGCCTGGAATTCCGCTTTGTACTGGTCGCCGGCGACCATATTCATATGCCGGATATGATAGGGGAGTTCGACCTCCTCCAGCATCAGAACGACCTTGAGTACGTTCGGGCTCGACATGCCATAGAGATCGATCATCGTGATTCCCCAAAAGTTCGGTCGGCGTTTTTCCGTGGCGTCTTATAGCGCCTCGCGCGCCGCGGCGACCTATTTTTTTATGTGATTGACCATATCCGGCGGCACGATCGGGGGCTTGGTGCTTTCCATCGAACCGAATTCCTTTTCCATCGGCTCCAGGCTCTTGCGCAGGCGATGGCCAGGTGGGGCGTCAGTATCAGTGCCATCCGCGGCAGTTTCAACGCTGGTGCGAATTCCACTAGCATTCCGGCGCCGCTGTTGTTTTCCGCCACGCCGACTTTCAGGTCGGTGACGAATCCGCAGTGGAGCAGGTTCGGCTTAAATGCCCTCGGCCGACTTTTCCATTGGCTTTATCATTTCCCTTAGTTCTAGCCAGTCGGACCGCACTCAACCCTGAATCTCAGCCGCGTGCTTCGTGTCGTTATAGAGCCTCGCCTCGCAGATCTTCCCGTTGCGGAACATGAACAGATAGTGATAGCGGTTGCGATATATCCTGCCGTTGGTCAGTTCGGCATGACCCTCAGCCTCGACCGCCACGCGATCGCCCTCGGCGGTCACGCCGAAGACGGTTATCTTGGACGGGCTTTTGAACATTCCGGCGAAGGATCCGGCGATCTTCAGGAATGCCTCGTTGCCGAGTTTGCCGCGTCCCGGCGCCCACCAGACGGCATCGTCGGTCAGCAGCGACTGGTCCGGTTCGCCGGCGCCCAGGGTCGCGACCATCTTGAGGGCGGTGGCCCTGTTTTGATTCGTACTCATGCCGATTTCGTAGCCCCAACATTGTCGTGGAACAACCACAATTGTGCCCCGTTGTTTCCCCACATTGGCATAACGAGAAGAACAACCGCCGATTGTCTTCGGCAATGGGAAGATGGAGGCCACAATGACAATCAGGGGAACTATCCAGGGAAAACGCTTCGGGCGAACACGGTTCGCGTTGGCGGTAGGAGCGGCGATCGTCGCACTGGCGACGGCTCAGGCGGCGCAGGCCTATGAGGCCTATGTCACCCAAGCCGCGCCGATCCTGACCGGCCCTTCGGCGGATTACCCAGCGGTCGTCTATTTGCGTGGCGGCGAACCGGTCGAGGTCTATGGCTGTCTCCCCGACTATGATTGGTGCGATATTTCGTTCCGCGACTATCGCGGCTGGTTCGACGCCAATCTGCTTGCCTATCCGTATCAGGGCAGACGCGTCCCCCTCTATGATTATGGCTACGATATCGGCCTGCCGATCATCGGCTTTTCGCTGGGCGATTATTGGGGCCGCTATTATCGCGATCGCCCCTTCTTCCGCGAGCGTGAGCGCTGGGCGCACATCCCGCTTTCTCCTCCGCGCGAGGATCATCGCCGGTTCGACGGCCGGCCCGGCTTCGACCGTCAGGGCGGCCGGCCCGATTTCGATCGCGACCATGGTCCGCGACAAGGCCGTCCCGATTTCGACCGCGACCATGGTCCGCAGCAAGGCCGTCCCGATTTCGACCGCGACCATGGTCCGCAGCAAGGCCGTCCCGATTTCGGCCGCGACCACGGTCCGC
>JAQGIF010000287.1 GCA_028291345.1 Rhodospirillales bacterium
CTGGCGCCGGTCTATGTCATGCTGGCGAGCGACGAAGCCAGCTATATCTCCGGAGCGACTATCCCGGTGACAGGCGGCAGGCCGTTCATCTGAGTTCGGTCGTGTCCTGCGCTGGAAAGACCGAATCGAACGGCCAACCAAATGGCAAGAGGGCAGCGCCACATGAGCTATTCAAATTTCTGCACAAAACAGCCTACCCTCATCCGCCATGTCGGAAATATTTGAATCAACAGGTAGCGAATTACTGGGGAATTAACCTGAGTTAATTGTCGCTTTCGTGGAGGGAACACAGTCTTTCGTCCTCCGCTTTGAAGGATACAAGTCACTTTTTCTTCGCAGAAGCTGATGCCGATGGTCAGGCAGCAATAGTCGTTGTTAGCTTTTGCCACTTAACCGTTCCAAGCGATGGAGCGCCCCCGCGCCCCATCAGTTGATTGCAGGCCGCGCCGCCGTTGGCGCAGTTCAGTCTCGGAGGATCGCAATGCGAGCTTTGGTCTGGCACGGAAAAGAAGACATTCGCTGCGATACTGTCTCGGACCCTAAAATCCAGGATCCCCGAGACGCCATCGTCAAGGTGACCAGCTGCGCGATCTGTGGTTCGGATCTTCATCTCTTCCACAATTTCATCCCCGCCATGCTGCCTGGCGACATTATGGGCCATGAGATGATGGGCGAGGTCATCGAGGTGGGTTCGGGCATGAACGGGCACCTGAAGAAGGGCGATCGGATCGTCGTTCCCTTCACGATCATCTGTGGTCAGTGCGATCAGTGCAAGCGCGGCAATTTCTCTGTCTGCGAGAGCACGAATCGAAACAAGGACCTGGCCGACAAGGTCTTCGGGCACGCGACAGCCGGGCTATTCGGCTATACGCATCTGACCGGCGGTTACCCCGGTGGACAGGCGGAGTATGTGCGTGTCCCCTTCGCGGACGCAACGCACATCAAGGTTCCTGACAGCCTGTCAGACGAGCAGGTCCTTTTCCTTGGTGATATTTTTCCCACTGGCTGGCAGGCGGCGGTGCAGTGCGAGATCGAACCGACCGATACTGTGGCGATCTGGGGATGCGGCCCAGTCGGCCAGATGGCGATCCGCAGCGCAATCATGCTGGGCGCCAAACAGGTGATCGCAATCGACCGTCTCCCGGAGCGGCTCAGTATGGCCGGCGCGGGCGGTGCTACGACGATCAATTTTGATGACGAAAGTGTCCTCGAACGCCTGGACGAGGTCACTGCCGGCAAAGGTCCCGAAAAATGCATCGACGCCACGGGCCTGGAAAGCCACGTCACTTTCTCTCTCCCGGATACGGTTTATGACCGCGCGAAGCAGATGATGTTGATGGAAAACGATCGTCCCCACGTGCTTCGGGAAATGATTTATGCCTGCCGGCCTGCCGGTACCATCTCGATCCCTGGAGTATATAGCGGGTTGGTCGATAAAATTCCGATGGGGCAGGCTATGAACAAGGGCCTGACGTTCAGGATGGGGCAGACGCACGTCAACCGCTGGACGGACGAACTCGTCGAACTGATTGAAGACGGCAAAATCGATCCCTCGTTCGTGATCACCCACACCGTCGGCCTCGAAGAGGGACCGGAAATGTACAAGGTGTTCAGAGATAAGCAGGACAGCTGCATCAAGGTTGTACTCAAGCCCTCGTGGAGGTGATCATGAACTACATTTCCAATCTCACTCGCGCCGAGGGCGATCCGAAAATCCTTCGCACGGGCCGCAGCTCTTTGGGCCCAGTGGATCAGCTCGGCCGCGCCCTGGGTTGGCTCGGGATCGGTCTCGGCGTGATGGAACTGGCGATCCCGCATCGGATTGCACGCGCCTTAGGCGCCGAGGGAAGCGAGGGTCTTCTGCGCGCCTTCGGGGGGCGGGAAATCGCCAGCGGCATCCTTACACTCTCGACTGAAAAGGGTCCGGGCTTATGGATGCGCGTGGCAGGCGATGCGCTCGATATCGCCATGCTGATGAGAGTGTTCGGGGGACGGCGGCTGTCGAAGCGGACAAATGTCGAAATGGCGATGGCGATGGTGCTTGGCGTCACCCTGCTCGATTTCGTTGCCGCGCAAGGCTTCTCTGCGCGTCACCGCCGCACGCCCGGAGACGGCCGCTCCTATAGCGACCGCAGCGGGTTTCCCCAGGGCGTGGAAAGCGCCCGGGGGTCCCTAAGCAACTACAAAGCGCCGCAGCGCAACCACAATGCAAACAAGGGCGCACCGCAAAACGTTGGCACGGAACAGTGACTACAGCGACGCCGCTAGGTCGCCCGACGACCGAAGATCGCATGGTAAATCACCAGGATGACGACGGCGCCGACCACGGCGACTAACATGCTGTAGAGGTTGAACCCGGTGACACCCGCCGCACCGAATCGGGTGAACAGAAACCCACCGACAATGGCGCCGACGATTCCCAGTACTATATCCATGATGAGGCCTTCGCCCCGTTTATTCACCAGCTTGCTGGCAATGAAACCCGCAATCAGTCCGAGGATGATCCAGCCGAGGATAGACATGATGTTGGTTCTCCGGTGAGTAATAACCGGCTTAAC
>JAQGIF010000373.1 GCA_028291345.1 Rhodospirillales bacterium
AGGTTTTGCCGGTAGCCTGCAGCTGCTGAAGGACCGAGGGTGCATCGCCGGCGGCAACGACCTCGAGCAGCTTGTCGGCTTCAGGGGGAAATTTCTCCCCAGCGGCCTGGAAATCGGCAGGCTGAGCCCAGATTTCAGGTTTAGCGGCGGTTTTTAGGCCTGCTTCGGGGCCGGTGCCTTTAGGGAACCATTTGGGTAATTGGCGCGAGTAGGCCGCAACTTTTTTCGCTGCGTCCGTCATCACTGTGCGATCAAGTTTCCCGCTCTTCGCCTGTTCGCCGATCGCCTTCACGGAAGCGCCCATATCCTTGAGGTGCTCCTGGCGCCCCTTGATAACTTCCACGGGCGTCGGATCCGCAGCTGCGAGATGGGCACCGGATATCATCAGTGCGGCGCCGATGGTCACGATGGCAATCGTCGCAAACTTAAATCGCATAGCATTTAGCCCTTTCAGATCGAATCGTGCAGTCGCCTCGGATGCGAATCCAAGGATGGCGGGATGGCGCCCGAATCAACATAATGGCGAATATCAGACTCATCAAACTCGCCCATGTGCCGCCTAACAACAACTGGAATCCGATGACATTTCCATCGTCAATCTGCGTCTATTGCGGGTCCGCGGCCGATGTCGCGCAATCCTATAAAGATGCCGCCGCGCTGCTCGGCCGGCTTGCCGGCGAGCAGGGTGTCGAGATCATCTATGGTGGCGGCAGGGTCGGGCTGATGGGATTGGTCGCCGACGCCGCGCTTGCCGCGGGCGGCAAGGTCACGGGAATTATTCCTCGCCACATCGTCGAGATGGAGGTCGCGCACCGTACGCTGACCGAGCTGATCGTTGTCGAGAGCATGCATGAGCGCAAAAAAATGATGGCCGATCGCGCCGACGCGTTCGCGATACTTCCGGGCGGGCTGGGAACGCTCGACGAAGCCTTCGAAATTCTCACCTGGAAGCAGTTGGGACTGCACGACAAGCCGATCGTTATCGCAAATATCGAAGATTACTGGGCGCCTTTATTGACGCTGGTGCGCCGTGGCGTTAGCGAAGGCTTTGTCCGCCCTCGTCATGCCGGCCTGTTCACTACAGTAACCGAAATCGAAGCGCTGCTACCTGCCCTGACCACCGCTATGCAAGGGGTCGACGTAGTAAGCTCATTCACTTAATAAAACTTTTGGAGCGACATTGTCGCACCGGTCTCGCGTCGCGCAACAACCGTCGCTATGGTGCGGCAACGCGCGAACGGGGCAGAATCAATATGCGGCCTTTTCCCCAACCGCCACTGCCAAAGGAAGAAATCGATGTCGAAGATCAAGGTGCTGAAACCCGTTGTCGAACTTGACGGCGACGAAATGACGCGCGTGATCTGGAAGTCGATCAAGGAAAAGCTGATCCTGCCTTATCTCGACGTCGATCTGCATTATTACGATCTAGGTATGGAAGAGCGTGATCGCACCGATGACAAGGTAACAACGGAGTCCGCGAACGCGATCCTGAAATATGGCGTCGGCGTCAAATGCGCGACGATCACACCGGATGAAGCCCGGGTCGAGGAATTCAAGCTCAAGAAGATGTGGAAGTCGCCGAATGGCACCATTCGTAATATCCTGGGCGGAACGGTCTTCCGTGAACCGATCATCTGCAAAAACGTGCCCCGCTATGTTCCGGGCTGGACGCGACCGATCGTGATTGGGCGCCATGCCTTCGGCGATCAGTATCGCGCTACCGATTTCCGTATCCCCGGGGCGGGCAAGCTCACCATCACCTTCCAGCCCGATGGCGGCGGCGAGGCGATCAGCCACGAGGTTTATCACTTCGCCAGTCCGGGCGTGGCGATGGGCATGTACAACCTCGATGAATCGATCGAGGGTTTCGCTCATGCCTGTTTCGTTTATGGGCTGGAGCGTAAATACCCGGTCTATCTATCGACCAAAAATACGATCCTCAAAGCCTATGACGGCCGGTTCAAGGATATCTTTCAGGCGATCTTTGACAGCCACTACAAGGATCAATTCAAGGCGGCCGGCCTCACTTACGAGCATCGCCTGATCGACGACATGGTGGCTGCTTCGCTGAAATGGGACGGCGGCTTCCTGTGGGCTTGCAAGAATTATGACGGCGACGTGCAATCCGACACGGTCGCGCAGGGCTTCGGTTCGCTGGGCCTGATGACCTCCGTCCTTCTAACGCCGGATGGCAAGACCGTCGAAGCGGAAGCCGCGCACGGCACGGTCACGCGTCATTACCGGTTATGGCAGCAGGGCAAAGACACCTCGACGAATCCGATTGCGTCGATTTTCGCTTGGACCCAGGGCCTGAAATATCGCGGCAAGTTCGACGAAACGCCTGCGGTCGAGAAATTCGCGGAAACGCTTGAGCAAATCTGCGTTTCAACGGTAGAAGCCGGCTTCATGACCAAGGATCTTTCGATCCTGATCGGTCCGGATCAGGCTTGGCAAACGACCGAGCAATTCTTGGACACGCTGTCGGAGCGCCTATCAAAAGTGATCGGCTGACGAGAACGCCCGGCGGGTGGAACAGAAAAGGCCGGTGGGTTTGAAGCCCACCGGCCTTTTTACTTAACAGTGCTTACTTCAGCGCCGCAGGACTCACCGAACCGCCCGACTCAGCGCACTGATTGGCGACGCGCCAGGAACTGTTGAGCCTGGCTGTCCCGTTCGCTCGAACGGCGAGCCGGCGGTTGATAGGCGCGCCGGGCATGATCGGTGCAATAGGGCAGACCATCGGCCGATGCCCGCCCGCAGAAGTGAAAATCGGGATGGCGCGGATCGCCGATTGGCCATTTGCAGATCCGGTCCGTCAAGGTCAGGATCGTCGCGCCCGGCACGTCTTCCAGCTCGACATGGCGGTGCGGCAACGGTTCGACATGGCGTGGGGGCAGCGGCGCAGCGGCGACCATGCGGGGCGGCGCAGCCTGTTCCACGCGGGGCCGGCGGGGCGGCCGCGGCCTGGCCACGCTGACCGAGCGATTCTTGATAGGGGAGGGCCGACCGGTCAGGCCGAGGCGATGGGCCTTACCGATCACTGCATTGCGCGTTATACCCCCCAGATGTGTGGCAATCTGGCTGGCGCTTAGCCCGTCATGCCATAAAGACCGAAGTTGCTCGATCCGTTCGTTGCTCCACTCCATGACTTCTCTCCTGTCTGGGGTCCTATAACGCTGGATGTGATCGTATGCTTGCTAGATATAGTAGGCAAGACAGAAAAACATAGCATGATGTTGCGGAAGACTCGAAAGCGCAGGGTTGCTCCTGGATCATCGTTCAATTGCACAGGACGACGATGCAACCAAATGCCGCCATCAAAAAAACCGAGGCCTGCCCCGGTCGGAAATTGAGCCGCCTGACGGTGACAGAGCCGCGTTCAGACGAGAATTTGATGGCCGCCATCGCGACCGGGGATCAGTTCGCCTTCGCGCGTCTCGTCGAAAGGCATTTGTCTCGCACGGTGGGTTTGGCCACCCGGTTGATGGGCTCGCGCGCCGATGGTGAGGAAGTCGCCCAGGAAGCTTTCGCACGCGTGTGGACGCATGCTGCGCGATGGAGGCCCATCGGCGGTGGCGGCAACGCCCGATTTACCACATGGCTTTATCGCATCGTGGTCAATCTGGCGATCGACAGGAAAAGGCGGCCGGTGCATGCGGCAATGGATGATGTCGATGAGCCGATGGACGAGGCCGATGACGGGTTTGCCCAGATTCACCGGCGTCAGGTTTCCGATGCCGTGGCCGCGGCGATGATGCGCCTACCCGAGCGGCAACGCGTGGCTTTGGCGCTGTGCTTTTTTGAAGAGATGAGCAATATAGAAGCTGCGAAAATCATGGCTCTCAGCGTGGGGGCGATTGAATCCTTGCTCGTCAGAGCGCGCCGTGCGTTACGGCAAGAATTGACCGGGGTCTATGAAGAACTGTCGGAGGGTTAGGTGAAACTGGGCCGATTTAGCGCCATTCTCGATGCCTATGGAGCCGCACCGGAACGCTGGCCCGCGCACGAACGCGAGGCCGCCCTGGAACTGGCGCGATCGTCGCTACCGGCCGCCCGCGCGTTGAGCGAGGCCCACGCGCTCGACACCACCCTACTTCGGATGTCGGTTCCAGATATCGAATCGGATCCGGAGCGGTTCATATCCCTCCGTTCCGCGATCGTATCGGCGGCGCAACCGCGCATTGGAAATTGGTTCGACCGGTGGCTGGGGGTCGACCTGACGCCATCGCAGCTTTGGCCGTCGGTCGCCGGCCTGACTGTCGCGACGCTTCTGGGATTCGCGGTCGGGCTGGGCGGACTGATCCAGATAGATCCCGATCATGACGCCGACGATGTTGCGGTGCTGTCGTCGATCGACCTGCCGGCGGCGAGCCAGTGAGTTTTCCGCGCGGCGTCGGCCTGCTTGGCATCGTCGCGATCCTTTCCGTCGCGCTGAATCTCTTCCTAGCGGGCAACCAACTTGGCCACCATTTTCGCGGTCCGATGCAGCAGCCGAATTTTCAACAGCGGCTCGGCGGCGTGTGGCGCGACCTTCCGGAGGCGGATCAAGCGATCGCTCGGGGAGTCGTTGACAGCCACTATAACGACATACTCGAAAAATGGCGCGCCTTTCGTCCAGCCAGCCAGAGGGCGGCGATGGCGATGCATGCCGATCCTTTCGATCCAGAAGAGGCGAAAGCGGCTTATGAAAAGGCCAACCAGCGATCGGAGGAGTTCCGAAAGGCCCTCCAGGATACGCTCATTGAAATCGCCCAGAAGATATCGCCTAACGGACGCGAGCGGCTTCACGTACCTGGCGGCGGCTTTTAAAAGCCGCCGCGCCTAGCACCGTCAATATCGCCAAGCCATTGTTGGAGCGGCGGCTTCAACTTTGCTAAGACAACTGACGAAGGGGCCGGCGCGGTGCCGTCCCAGGCTTTGTCGGGAAAGTTTATATGCGCTTGGCATTTGGCGGCAGGCTGTGGCCGATGCTTATCCTGTCGATCACGATGCTGTCGCCATATCGCGGGTCGCCAGCCAACATTATGGCCGTAGAGCAGGGCAACCCAACCTCCACATTCGAAGTTCTGAAATACGATCTCGCCGCCAATCAGGACATACCGGAGCTCTGTTTCGTGCTCTCGGAAAGCGTGGCCCGTCAGCCCGCAATGCCGCTCGAGTCCTTCGTGACGATAGAGCCCAGTGTCACGCTTTCGGCTACGCCACGCAAAGACCGCCTATGTCTTACCGGCTTCGCCTTCGGCAGCGCCTCCACGATTTCGTTGAAAGCCGGATTGCCGGGGGTTTCCGGTGCTTTGCCCAAAGATACGCAATTTCGGATCGAAATTCCGAACCGACCACCGGAATTGGACTTTGCCGCACCCGAAAAGGACATTCTTCCCAGAATCGGAAATGAAGGCCTACCGGTCCGCAGCGTCAACGTGCCGAAAATCGACGTTCGGATTTTTCGTGTCGCAGATGGCAATTTGACATTCCAGAAGGCTCGAGCGCCGCTTACAGCTGCTGAAGCCGTTAATTTTGCCCCTGCCCATGGTGAGCGTGTCTGGCAAGGCTCAGTGGAGCCCAAAGGCGAGCCCAACCGCGACACGATCACGATGTTGCCGCTCGAACAAGCGATCGGTGCACTAAAGCCAGGCCTCTATATCGCCACTGCCCAAGCTGCCGGCGCGCCCACCGACGGGCAGATTCTACCCACGCAGTATTTCGCAGTCTCAGATCTCGGCCTTTCCGCTTATCGCGGCACTTCCAGCCTGCTGATCGCGGCGCGCTCCCTCAACAGCGGCTCGGCTTCGCCGGGAATCGATATTGCGCTCGAGGCGGCGAACAATCGGGAACTCGGACGCGTGCGCACGGACGGCAACGGCTTCGCGCGGTTCGATCCGGGCCTGCTGCGCGGTACGGGCGGAGATCGCCCGATTGCCATCCTTGCCTACGGGCCTGCCGGAGAGTTCGCGACGCTCGACCTTGGCGCCGACGCGGTCGAATCCGCACCGCATCCAATCGTGGCGTTGATCCACGCTGACCGGGCGGTCTACCGGCCCGGAGAGGCCGTCAACATTTTGACGCTCGTCCGAAGCGACCAGGGCGCAGCCGTGCCGAAACTGGCACTAACCATAAATATCATCCGGCCAAACGGCGCCCTCTTCAGTTCCCAGATACTAAGCGATCAGGGCGCCGGCGCCTATAATTTCGCCATGGCGATTCCCGAAGATGGATCGGAGGGGACCTGGCGGATCGAAGCGCGGAGCGACCCAGACGAAAAGCCGATCGGCAGCGCCAGGTTCGAAGTTAACCGTGCAGCCACCGCGCGTCTCAACCTGTTACTCAATGCCGACGTCGCGGTTATCGATCCCTCCCAGCCGGCGAACATCGCGATCCAGACCCAGTATCCTGATGGACAGGCGCCGAATATCCCCGGCGAAGTTCGTGTCATCGTCGGAGCGGCATCCGCTCCGTTTCCGGCGTTTCCGGGATTCTCGTTCGGATTAGCCGACGAAAACACCGCGCCGCTGGCGCTCGATCCGATGCGTTTCACGGCCGATGCAACCGGCAAGGCAGTTCTACCTCTTAAATTCACGTCGCCGCCGAAGTCCACGCGCCCGCTCGAGGCGCTGATCAGCGCGCACATGTTCGACGCCGGCGGCCAAGCGGTCGAACGGTCGGTCAACGTTCCGGTCGCCACGCAAAGCCTGATGCTCGGCGTTAAGCCCCAAACCGCAATCGCGGCTGGCCAAAGCGCCCACTTTGAGATCATCGCCGTCAGCCCCGACGGGGCACGGCAGGAGAAGACGGGCGCCGGCTGGGAGATATTGCGGCAGGACCCCGTCCCATCCTGGCATTGGGATGGTCGCCGCTTTGCCTGTCGGCCCGCGGTCAGAGACAGTCATATCGCGGGCGGCAGGGTGGATATTCCGGCTAATGCCTCGGCCATGCTGGATGCCAGCCTGGCACCCGGGCGCTACCGTATCGAGGTCTTCGATCCGAACGGAGAGGCGATCAGCAGCGCCCGCTTCACCGTCGGTTGGGCGGCACGCAACGTCGGCGACCCGGTCGACAAGATTTCGATCGAAAGCGCTAGGCCCTATTACACGCCAGGCGACACTGCGGATATTTTCGTTCAACCGCCCTTTGACGCCGATATCGTGATGGCCTCCGCGGATCCTCAGATTCGCGAAACCGTGGTTCAGCATGTTCCGGCGGCCGGCGCCACGCTGCATTTGCCCATTCCGCGTGACGCCGGGCTCGGGATGCAATTGCTGGCGACCGCCGTTGCACCGCCCGATCCGAGCGCGCCGGCTCTAACACGCAGAGCGTTCGGGCAGGCGTCATTACTGTCCGATCCGGGGCCGCACTATCTCCATGTAAAGCTCGACCTGCCTGAAACCGTAATGCCACAACGGACATTATCGGTACCGGTTACCGTCTCCGGCGCTGGAGAGGATCCCGTCTATGTCCGCGTCTCTGCCATCGACGAACGTCCGGATGGGAACAGTCTGGAACCTGACACGCTGCTCGACCCGCTGATCGGGCAACAGATATCCACCGTTTCCACCTTCGACAATTACGGCCGCATCATCACGCCGTCCGGCCTTTCCAGCGGGGGAATGATGGACACCGTTTCGCCGGATGCGAGCCATCGGCCCGTCCGCGATGGCCAGAAACCGGCACAGATGCCCGTCGCGCTTTATTCCGGCATCGCCACCTTGGACAAAGGCGGCAAGGGCAACGTGCTGCTGGTACTGCCGGATTTCGCCGGCAGGCTCAAGGTCAAGGCGCTGGCCTGGTCGGCGAGCCGCTCCGGACAGGGCGAAACGGAACTCGCCGTCCGCTATCCCTTGAACACGACCTTACCGCTACCACGCTTCCTGACGCCGGACGATCATGCCGATCTCACACTCGCCTTGGACAATGCCGACGGGCCGCGCGGTGAGTATCATGTCGCCGTCCATGCCGAGGGCGCGGTGTCGGTCCAAGACGAGGGCGAAGCCGTCTTCAATCTCGCGGAGCACGAGAAGCGGACCGAACCGGTGGGCGTGCAGGCGCGTGGATCCGGTGACGCGACAATTGTCATTGCCGTCAAAGGACCCAACGGGATCGCATTCGAACGGCATTTACCGCTGATCGTCCGTCCGGCGTCTACCGCGATCACCCGGCATGCGGCCTTAACAGTGAAGGCTGGCGGTACGTTGACTATCGACCCCGCGTTAACCGGTGGGCTGCGGCCAGAGACGCTGACGACCTCATTGACCGCCAGCGCCGGAAACGATCTCGATCTCGCCGGCATCTCTCAGGAATTGATCTCATCCGACCGCGATTCGGCCGAGCAGATCGTCGCAGCGGCAATGCCCGCTCTCGCGCCGCCAGCTCTGCCGCAATCGCCGGCACCAAGCCAACCGGCGTCCGCGCGGCTGGCGCAGGCAGCCCAAGCACTTGCCTCCTTCCAGAGCGGCGACGGCGGCTTCAGCCTGTTCCCTTCGGGACATAGCGACCCTTGGCTGACGGCCTATATCGTGGATTTCCTGAACTTGGCCAAAAGCGGCGGTGCGGCGGTTTCGGATGTCATCCTGCGTCAGGCGCTGGATTATCTGGCACTCCAGATGGAGCCGGCGGGCCCGATCTCCGATCGGCAGGATGCCGATCCCGCTCACCAGGACTATCCGCAACAGGCGCTTGCGACCGCGGCATATGCGGCAAAGGTGCTGGCGGCGAATGGAAGGCTGAACCTGTTTCAGCTGCGCTATTTCAATGACCGGTTCCAATCGCAAATCCGCAACCCCGTCACCACCGCCCTTATCGCCGCGTCCTTCGCCAGCCTCAGTGACAAGGGAGCGTCCGCCGCCGCTTTCGCCCGCGCGGGATCACTGCCGATCGATCCGGCGCTGTCGGAACTGTTCGGGTCGGACCTCCGCGACCAGGCTATGTTGACCGCACTAATGGTGGAAAGCGGGACAGTCGCGCTGCCGACGATCGCCGGCGCGACGGCTAAGACCGCAGCGATCGCGGCGGCCCGCCGGCAGCTCAGCAGCCAGGAGGCCAGCTGGCTCTGCCGGGCCGGCATCGTGCAACCCAAGGCCGAAGCCGAAATCAAACTGAAGGTCGGTGATAGGAAGGTCGAGCAAAAGATCCCTTTCACGATGACCGCAACCGGCCAGTCCCTGCCGGCAATCAAGAACAACGGTGACGCCCCCCTACGCATCGCGATAACGATTACGGGAATGCCCGCCCTGAGCGAGTTCAAGGATCAGGCGGGATATGAGGTCCAGCGATGGTTCTTCGACACCAGCGGCAGGGCGATCGACCCTGGCACAATGCGGCAGGGCGACCATGCCGTCGTCG
The DNA here is from genome assembly GCA_028291345.1 of Rhodospirillales bacterium. Lineage (GTDB taxonomy): Bacteria > Pseudomonadota > Alphaproteobacteria > BOG-932 > Roseiterribacteraceae > BOG-932. The sequence continues at coordinate 9,337 of JAQGIF010000373.1, forward strand.
TGCTAACCGGTCGCTTCACGGGGCAAGGCGAAGCACATCCGCTGCTGGTCGATATGCTCTCGTCGGGATGGGAGATCCAGGCGGCTGAGATATCGGACCCCGCCAACCGCTATCCGTGGCTGAAGGACCTGACCGGTTCCAGCTATGCTGCGGCGAGCGATGGCCGATACGTTGCCGTACCCCGGCTGACCGGCGATCGCCACGAGTTCAAGCTGGCCTATGTCGTGCGCGCCGCCGTGCGGGGGCAATTCAACGTGCCTGGGACAGTAATCGAGGACATGGGTCAGCCCGCCATGTCGGCGCGCGCGGCAGCCGGCCGCACCAAGATCGACCCGCCGTCTTAATCCGCCGGAACGCCGTCCAGCGCGGCGGCAACGCGCAAGGCCTGTAAAGTCTCGGGAACGTCGTGGACGCGCAGGATCTGCGTTCCCTGGCCGACCGCAACCAGAGCCGCCGCCAGCGAGCCGGGAAGCCGGTGCTCGGCAGGCTCGTTCGCGGATAAGCGACCGATGAAGCCTTTGCGCGATACGCCGACCAGCAGCGGCACACCCAGCCCGTGGAACAGGCTGAGCTGATTCAGTAATGCCAGGTTATGGGCGGCAGTCTTTCCGAAGCCGATGCCCGGATCCACGATGAGTCGAACCCGCGCGATACCGGCCGCCTCCGCCGCCGCGATCCGGGCTTCGAGATAGTCGTAGACGTCGAGCGCCACGTCGTCGTAGGCAGGGGCTTGCTGCATGCTCGCGGGTTCGCCCTGCATATGCATCAGCACGACCGGAACATCCGAGGCGGCGGCGACGGAGAGGGAGCCCGGATCGTGAGTCAGCGCGCTGACATCGTTGATCATCCCTGCCCCTGCCTCGAGCGCCGCCTGCATGGTGCGGGCGTTCCGTGTGTCGATCGAAACGATCGCGCCGGCGGCTGCGGCAGTCGCGCGAATGCCCGCGATGACGGGCAGAACGCGGCCTATTTCCTCCTCGGCGTTGACGGGCAGCGCGCCCGGCCGGGTCGATTCTCCGCCGACATCGACGATGCAGGCTCCGGCTTGGATCATCGCCTCGGCATGGGCGATCGCTCGTTTGGGATCGAAATAAGCGCCACCGTCGGAGAAGCTGTCCGGGGTGGCGTTGATGATGCCCATGACGACTGCGGCTGTTAGCCTCTCTCCCGCAAAGCGGGAAGGCAAGGGTGCATGTGACTTCTGGACCCAGAAATCCTTTGCACCCTCACCCCCCCATTGCTTTGCAACGGGCCCCTCCCTCTCCCGCTTTGCGGCAGAGGGGTTTGGAGCGATGGAGTGGATCGAGACGATCCGGCGCTCAAATTTCGAACCGGCGCGCTCGATGATCTCGACCAGCGAGAAGGCCTGTGGTCCGCCGGCCAGCGGCAACGCCAGACCGGCAGCGATGGCATCTCGGGCGGCGGCTCCGGCGAGCATGCCGAGGGGGCGGAGATAGCGCTTCATAGCGGCGTCGCGCCGAGCGCGTCGGGCAGCGCCCGCATCAGATCGCCAATTACGACACCCGTGACCGGGTGCCGCCAGTCCCGTGCGATCTCGGCCAGCGGCAAAAGGACGAAGGCGCGGTCAGCCATGCGGGGATGCGGTAGAATCGGCGTTTCGCCCGGGGCGGATACCAGGCCGCCGTAATCGACAATATCGAGGTCGAGGGAACGCGGGGCGTTGGCCTGCCGGCGAACCCGGCCGAATTCCGCCTCGATTGCATGCAACCGGGCGAGCAGGTCCAGCGGGCTGAGATCAGTTTCAACCGCCGCGACGGCATTGACGAATTCCGGGTCGGCCGGGTCGGGCCAGGCGGCACTGCGATAGAGCCGGGACCGCGCGATCACCTCGATATCGTTAACTCCCAGTGCCTGTGTGGCTGCCTCAATCGCAGCCGCGGGGCTGGCGAAACGGCCGGCGAGATTCGATCCCAACGCAATAAAACTCATAGCCAAGGGCCAGCCCCTTGACATTCTTCATATAGTGAATAGTTTATCTTATGAAACGCTCTGATCCAGAGTGGATCATAAGTGTCCCAAACGGAGATGATTATGTCCGACGTATTTTTCATCCAGCTTGCGGCCCTCGCAAAGGCCTCAGTGTTCCCCGCTCTCTATGTCGCGTTCTTTGCGTGGTCTTACGCATTGCTCACTTAATGACCTCGTCGACAACCCGCCGCGGCGGTATCAGCCCCGCTCGCGGCGCGCCAGGAAGGCCAGCCTTTCCAACAGATGGACGTCCTGCTCGTTCTTGATCAGGGCGCCATAGAGCGGCGGCACCATATTCTTCACGTCCTTCGCGCGCAGCGCCTCGGGCGGAATATCTTCGATGACAAGCAGCTTGATCCAATCTAGCAGTTCCGAAGTCGAGGGTCGCTTCGACAGGCCGGGAATATCCCGCACGTCGTAAAACAAGGTCAACGCCTCGCGCAGCAGATCCTTCTTCAGCCCCGGAAAATGCACATCGACGATCGACTGCATCGTCTCTCGGTCGGGGAAGCGAATGTAGTGGAAGAAACAGCGTCGCAGGAATGCGTCCGGCAATTCCTTCTCATTATTCGAGGTGATGATGATCACCGGCCGGTTGACCGCCTTCACCAGCTCCCGCGTCTCGTAGACGAAGAATTCCATGCGATCGAGCTCGAGCAGCAGATCGTTGGGGAACTCGATGTCGGCCTTATCGATCTCATCGATCAGCAGGACCGGCCGGCGTTCGGACACGAACGCCTCCCACATCTTGCCGCGCACGATGTAGTTCCCAATGTCCTGCACCCGGGGGTCGCCCAGCTGCCCGTCGCGGAGGCGCTTCACCGCGTCGTATTCGTACAGCCCATGCTGGGCCTTAGTCGTCGATTTGACGTGCCATTCGATCAGCGGCGCGCCCAAAACGTTGGCGATCTCATGCGCCAGCACTGTCTTGCCGGTACCGGGCTCACCCTTGACCAACAAAGGACGCTCCAGCGCCACCGCCGCATTGACCGCGACGTTCAAATCGGGCGTGGCAATATAGTTATCGGTGCCCGAGAAGCGAGGGGCCGGCTGGACAGGATCAGACACGATCTTCGATTGCCTTTCGAATGGCCGCGAGCGCCTCGCCGGCTTTTGCTCCGTCCGGGCCGCCGGCCTGGGCCATGTCGGGCCGGCCGCCGCCGCCCTTGCCGCCGGCAGCCTCTGATCCGATTCGCACCAGATCGACCGCGCTGAAGCGCTCGGTCAGGTCGACGGTGACACCCACGACGATGCCGAGCTTGCCTTCGGCTGAGGCGGAGCCGACCGCGACGATACCCGAGACAAGTTTTTTCTTCTGCTCGTCGACCAGCGACTTCAGATCGCCGGGCGCCATGCCCGGCGCCTCGATGGATGCGAACAGGAAGCCGTCGATCTTCATCGGTTCGACCCCGGCAGAGCCGCCCCCGCCGGATGCCAGCTTGCGCCTAAGATCGGCGATTTCACGCTCCAGCCTCTTACGGTCCTCGACCAGCGCATGGACGCGCTGGGGCACATCGGCCGGTGTCGTGCGCAATTCCGCCGCCGCCGCGTCCAGCCACTCCTCGTGCTGGCGCATATAATCGATGGCGGCCTGACCGGTCAGCGCCTCGATTCTCCGTACCCCCGCTGCGACGGCGCCCTGATCGATGATCTTGAACACGCCGATATCGCCGGTATTGGCGGCATGGGTGCCGCCGCAGAGCTCGACCGAAAAATCATGTTCGTCGCCTTGTAGCCTGCCCCCCATCGACAGCACCCGAACCTCGTCGCCGTATTTCTCGCCGAACATCGCGATGGCGCCGCTCGCCACCGCCTCGTCCTGGGTCATCAACCTTGTGACGACCGGGGTATTGGCGCGGATCCGATCATTCACCGCCTCCTCGACCGCGTGCAGATCCGCGTCGGGGATCGGCAGCGGCTGGCTGATATCGAAACGCAGCCGATCGGGGGAGACCAGAGAGCCCTTCTGGCCGATATGATCGCCTAGCCGGCGGCGCAGCGCGTTGTGCAGCAGATGCGTCGCCGAATGATTAGCACGGATTGCGGAGCGGCGTGCGTGATCGACATCGAGCCGTGCCGCGTCGCCGACCGCGACTTCGCCTTCCTCGATCCTTGCAACATGGACGAACAAAGTGCTGAGCTTTTTCTGCGTGTCGGTGACGGTGGCGCGGCCCTTCTGCGCGGTGACAATTCCAGTATCGCCGACCTGCCCGCCGGATTCCGCATAGAATGGCGTCTGGTTGACCAGGATAGAGGCCGTCTGGCCCACAGTTGCACGCTCGACTTCCTTGCCGTCGACGATGATCGCGGTGACCTGGCCCTCGGCGGTTTCGGTGTCGTAGCCAAGGAATTCGGTGGCGCCCAACCGGTCGCGTAACTCGAACCAAAGCTGTTCTGTGGCAGCCTCTCCGGAGCCGGCCCAGGCGCGGCGGGCATCGGTCCGCTGCTTGGCCATCGCGAACTCGAAACCGGCATTATCGACCTGCTTGCCCTGGCCGCGCAGCACGTCGGCGGTGAGATCGAGCGGAAAGCCAAATGTGTCGTAGAGCTTGAAGGCGACGTCGCCGGGAAGCGTACCGCCTTCGCCCAGTCGGCTCGTCTCGTCTTCGAGCAGGCGCAGCCCACGCTCCAGGGTCGCCTGGAAGCGCCGCTCCTCAAGCCGCAAGGTCTCGGTTATCAGCGGTTCGGCTCGGATCAGTTCGGGATAGGCCTGGCCCATTTCGCGGACCAACGACGGCACCAGACGGGTCAGCAGCGGATCGCGCGCGCCGAGAATATGCGCGTGGCGCATCGCCCGGCGCATGATCCGGCGCAGTACATAGCCGCGCCCCTCGTTCGACGGCATCACACCGTCGGCAAGCAGGAACGAACTTGAGCGCAAATGATCGGCGATCACGCGATGGGAGTTCTTATGCGGCCCGTCCGGATCGCTATTGGTCACATCCGCCGAGGCGACGATCAGCGCGCGCATCAGGTCGATATCGTAATTATCGTGCTTGTCCTGCAGCACAGCCGCCAGCCGTTCCAGCCCCATTCCGGTATCGATCGACGGGCGCGGCAGATTGACCCGGTGATCCGGCGTCACCTGCTCATATTGCATGAAGACCAGGTTCCAGATCTCGACGAACCGGTCGCCATCCTGGTCGGGCGAGCCCGGAGGGCCGCCAGGAATCCTATCCCCATGATCGTAGAATATCTCGGTACAGGGGCCGCACGGGCCGGTATCGCCCATCCGCCAGAAATTATCGGCGTTTGGGATGCGGATGATCCGGTCTTCCGGCAGGCCGGCGATCTTGCGCCACAGGACGAACGCGTCGTCATCCTCGGCGAACACGGTGACGGTCAGCCGAGTGGGGTCGAGCGCGAAATCCTTGGTAATCAGGTTCCAGGCGAATTCGATCGCATCCGGCTTGAAGTAATCGCCGAAGGAGAAGTTGCCGAGCATCTCGAAGAAGGTGTGGTGCCGCGCGGTGTAGCCGACATTTTCGAGGTCGTTATGCTTGCCTCCCGCCCGCACGCATTTCTGCGCGGAGGTCGCGCGCGCGTAGGGTCGCGTTTCGGCACCGGTAAAGACATTCTTGAATTGGACCATGCCCGAATTCGCGAACATCAGGGTCGGGTCGTTGCGCGGCACGAGCGAACTCGACGGCACGGCCGTATGGCCGTTACGTACGAAGAAATCGAGGAAGGTGCGGCGTATGTCGCTGGCGGTAATCATGGGATTCTAAATGTACCCGCACGGATTGCACGGCAAGGCTTCGGTTCTAACGGTTAAGGCCGGGCCCTGTCCACCGGAGGGCGCCAAAAGGCTGAATGTGCGGGCACCGCTGCGCGCGCATGCGTCAACGCCCCGCATCCTTAACTGGATGCAGGTGGCCTAGTTCGGACTCACTGAAGCATTGGGAAGGATCAACCGCAAAGAAAACCGAAGACCAGTCGCCGCTATTTCGGCGGCCTGCGATTGCGGCGGCGCTTACGCGACCGGGATGGCTTATCGGGAGTGCCCGGTTGGGCTGGCGGAACCATGAAATGCCGGCGACCACCTCGTCCAGCGGTTCGCAGCGATAGTCGCTGCGGACCTCGAATAGCGTTCAGCTTGGTTTCGAGGTCGAATGCCCCGGACCGGATGCGCTCGCGCTTGACCAGCCGCAACTTGCGCGGAGGTATCCCGGTCGGGCGCCTTGAACAGGCCGCGCAATTCAAATTCCCGCACCAGGATCTGGTGAATGGCCTGCAGGACCCGCTCATAGCCCCGGATCGTCCCGCCCGCCGGTCATGCGCCTGAATTCCTGCTCGGGCGACAGAAGCCTGGACACCGCCGTCAGGCGCTCGGCCTGTTCGAGCCCAATGTCCCGCAGCCGATCCAGTTAGGTCAGCCGCTGCGCCGTGAGCGCCACGACATCCTCCGGCGTGCCGCGGTATGGGCAGGCGTCAGGCGGGATGATTGAGGCGCCGAAGAGAACATCAAGAGACGACAGGAACAACAAAGGACAACGGCAAGTGAGATTTTACACGGTCAAGATTGAACCGCAGAGAGCAGGGAAGCGCAAGGACGGGGAGGCGAGGAGAACGAATGGGTGAGAGCATCTAAGCTCCGCGTCCGCGGCGCTTCCTGGAGTCTGCATCGTTCGCTTGACCGTCTCGACGTAAATGCCGACGATGCCATCCAACAGATAAGGCGGGGAGGCGACGATGAGGGCGTGGCAGGTCAACGGCCAGGGTGAACCCAGTGAGGTAATGCGCGAGGTCGAGATGGAACTGGCGCCAGCGGGTTCCGGCGAATTGGTTATCCAGGTTACGGCCAGCGCGCTGGCGCTGCCCGACGTCCTGCTCTGCCGTGGCGTCTATCCCTTGACGCCACCTTTGCCCTTTACGCCAGGCCTCGAGTTCGTCGGCACGGTCATCGAAGCGGGGCCGGGCACCTCGACACCGGTCGGCGCGCGGCTGATGGGCGTCGCCGCTTTCACCATGGGGACCGGGGCTTTCGCCGACCGGTGCAAGACCTATGAGCCGATGGTCTATTCGGTCGGCTCGGGCATGGACGATGCCGATGCGGCGGGTTTCACAATTGCCTATCACACCGCCTATGTCGGGCTGGTCCGGCGTGGAAAGCTGCGGGCCGGCGAGACAGTGCTGGTCCATGGCGGGGCGGGCGGCACAGGCTTTGCCGCGATCCAACTCGCAAAGGCGCTAGGCGCCCGGGTGATCGCGACGGCGGGCGGACCTGAAAAGGCAGCTCTCTGCCGGGAATTGGGTGCGGACACCGCCATCGATCACATGGCGGGCGATTTCGTCCAGGCGGTGAACGACGCCACCGGCGGGCGGGGCGCGGACATCGTCTTCGATCCTGTCGGCGGTGAGATGTTCGAAAAATCGGCCGACTGCACCGCGCCCGAGGGGCGGCTGTTGCCCATCGGATTCGCCTGCGGCCGTTGGGGCATGATCTCTCCCCTGGTGCTGACCTTGAAGAATATATCGATCGTCGGCGTTTTGGCGGGCGGGTTTCCGCGTGAGGACATGGTGGCGATGCACGAGCATCTGCTGCGACTTTACGGCACCGGCGCGATCAGGATGAAGATCGACCGCAAGATCGGCTTCGGCGACATACGCGATGGGGTGCAGGACGTGGCCGACCGCAAGGTGCATGGCAGGATCGTCGCGATTCATTAGGGAGCGATGGACCAATAACACCCCTAATTCTCATACTTATTCGCCATTCCCGTGAAAGCGGGAACCCAACCATCGGCCCGCGCGGGTGGATACATGGGTTCCCGCTTTCACGGGAATGACGGAATTAAAATGGTTCGCTCATTATCCAACAACTCCTCATGCGCCATCGCTAGCGCGACAGCGTCGCGACTGAACTCAAAATCGTTCTGACCAGTTCGCTCTGCCGGTTGGCGCCGGTTTTGGCAAAAATGGATTGCAGATGGCTGCGTGCGGTGTTGCGGCGAATCTCCAGCTGCTCCGCCGCCTCGTCCAGATCCGCGCCCTGCGCCAGCAATGTCGCCAGCGCGGCCTCTGACGGCGTAAGGCCGAACAGCAGCGCCACCACATCGGCAGAAACGCTCGCACGCCGATCGGGGTCGCGCATGACCACGATCGCTGACCGGCGCAGCGGCGCGTTGACCGGCTCGAACCCCGGCCCCGGATGCACGATGACGGTCAAGGGCGACGCCTTATCGAGGCGCTCCAGCGCCAGCGGCTGGCCGCGTTCTTGCGGCGGCAGCGTCTGCGCCTCGGCGCCGGCGCGGATATACTGTTCCAAAGCGCGCGCAATATTCGGCGTGCCGGCGGTCAGGCGGCCATCGACGATCCGCAACCCGTTCCCACTCTCCAGAATTTCGCGGCCGATCGCGTTCGTCGTCAAAACTTTTGCATCGGCGTCCACCAAAGCGACCCCGATTCCGATACGGTCGATGACCGCCAGATAGACCGACCGCTCGCGAAACGCCTGTGCGTAGCGGACGAAGACCCGCATCGCCCGCTTCAAATGGGGAATCAGCAGCCGGCACAGGGCGCGGCTGTTTTCATCGAAGGGCGCATTTCTATGTCGGTCCCAAAGCCCGAAGGCAAATCGTATTCCCGACTGAACCTCCGCCGAAAAACTCAGTGCGAAGGCCTCCCCGCCGTCACTGTCATCCAGTGGGACTTCCCAATCGCAAAGGTCATTGCTGGATGGGCTGCCAAATATATAGGTCGACGAAAAACTGTCGATCTGCCGGCTGATCGCCTCCTTCGTGCCCGACGAGAACAGGCGGATATGCTCCGGATAGCCTAGACTGTTGGATTCGATGATGATCGAGGCGACCGCGACCGCAAACGATCTGCATGCCTGCTCCAGAAACGCGGTCCAGCACGGCACCTCGACGATGCCATCATAGATGGCTTCGATCAGCGGCCCGGCCCCGTCATCCGCATCGGTCATCCGATATCCTGGCACTTTGCCCATCTCATGCAAATGCATCATGCGCATCGGCTCGCAAGGTGAGATAGTCGCGTCAATAAAATTATTGGGCGGGGAAGATATGTCTGATCTGGTCGAGAATCTGAAGCGCGATCCCGTGTCGTTTGTCGATGCGCATTATAACGAAGGCTTCGCGCTGAGGCGGGAAGAGCGCGACGCAATCGGTCTGGCGGGTCTGCAGAAGCGGTTCGCGGAGCTGCGGCCTGCCCTTCCGGCGTTGGCGAAGCTGGCGGCCGATCAGGGCATCGACGCGATCCGTACGATCGACGATGCGGCGCCGCTGCTGTTCCCGCATACTGCCTATAAGTCCTACCCGCTATCGTTCCTGGAGCGCGGGCAGTTCGATAAATTGACGCGGTGGCTCGGCGGGCTAACGACGATCGACCTGAAAGGCATCGACACGACCGGCATCCAGACGATCGACGAATGGATCGCGTTGCTGGAGGCCAGGACCGATATCAACCTGATCCACACATTCGGCACCACGGGGAAACTGTCCTTCTTGCCGCGCACCAAGACCCAGGGATGGCAGACAACGACGATCAACGCCCACTGCATCCGCGACTTCGCCGGCTATAATTCCGGGCCGGATGTGCTGACCCATCACATGCCGCTGATCTCACCGTCCTACCGTCACGGCGCCAGCGCCATCATTCGCGGCATGAACCGCATGGCGGTCGACTATGCCGGCGGTTACGAGAACGCGCTGTTCCTTTACCCCGACGCCTATTTCAGTGCCGATGTGGTGTCGCTCGCCGGCCGCCTGCGCGCCGCCGAGGCACGAGGCGAGGCCGGGCAGCTGACCCTGCCGCCGGCCTTGTTGGCCCGGCGCGACGAGTTTGCAGCCCGTGAGCAAGGCCGGGCCGTGGACATGGACAGGTTCTTCGCTGCGGCGGCCGAGCGTTTCAGCGGGCAGGATGTGTTCCTGTTCGCGGTCTGGCCGATCCTGTTCGAATGGGCGGAGGAGGGGCTCAAGCGTGGCCTCAAAGGCATATTCGGGCCGAACAGCATCCTGACGACCGGTGGCGGCAGCAAGGGTAAGGTCCTGCCGCCGAACTATAAGGATGTGATCTTCGAATTCCTCGGTTTCGATCGCCATTTCGAATTTTTCGGGATGAGCGAGCTGATGGCCAACGCGCCGCGCTGCGCCGAGGGGCATTTTCACTTCCCGCCGGTGATCGTACCCTATGTGCTCGATCCCGCCACCGGTCAGCCACTGCCCCGTTCGGGCAGCCAGACCGGGCGCTTGGCGCTGATGGATTTGATGCCTGCAACCTATTGGGGCGGTCTGGTTTCTGGCGACGAGGTGACCATGGCGGGGTTCGACGAGCCCTGCGCCTGTGGTCGTACCGGGCCCTATCTGGAGGCCGATATCCGCCGCTTCAGCGAGGCCCCGGGCGGGGACGACAAGATCAACTGCGCGGGAGCGCCGGAGGCGCATGACCGCGCCATCGACTTCCTGGTGGGTAGCACCCAATGAGCGCCAACTTTACGGTTCCGCTGCTGTTGCGTGGGCAGATCATCGATGAGGCGACGGTGGAGTTTGGCGGCCGGCGCGGCGCCGTCAGCTTCCGGGCGCCGGATCTGTCGCGGCATCTGAACGAGCTGACCTTATCGACGCCGTCACGCATGGCGGATCTCTATGCGATCAGCCTGGATGAGATCTTCGATTTCTTGGCCGCACTTGGGAAAAGGCTTCATCCGGCGGACAATCCGCATCTCCAGCAGGCATTCGAACTGTCCAGGCTGACGTCCGGCCTGTCCGACAGCATCCTGCGCCATCACTATGACGCTATCCCGAGCTTCTTCGAACGCGATATCGTGCGTGATCTGGCCGAGCGCCTGATCGGCATCGACTATCTGGAAGGCTGGGTAGAACAGCCGGCCACCTTGCTGCCCGAAACCCGGCTCAGCATCCGCGCGGTCGGTGCGCGGGCTGTCCATATCATCGCCGGCAATGTGCCTGTGGTCGGCGTCACAACCGTGATCCGCAATGCTGTGACCCGGTCTGACGCTATCATCAAGACGCCATCCAACGATCCACTGACCACGGCCGCCGTCGTGCGCACCATGATCGATATGGCGCCGGACCACCCGATCACCCGCCATGTCTCGGTCGCTTATTGGAAGGGTGGCGACCAGCAGATCGAGGCGCATCTCTATGACCCAGGCCGTATCGAGAAGATCATCGCCTGGGGCGGCTTCGCCGGGATCAAGCATCTGACCCAATATCTCCAGCCCGGCCTGGATCTGATCACGCTCGACCCCAAGCACAGCGCCACGATTATCGGCCTGGAAGCCTTCGCCGACGATGCGACCCTGGACAGCATCGCCAAGCGCCTCGCGCTCGATGTCGGAGTGCTGAACCAGGAGGGCTGCGTCAATGCCCGTGTGGTTTATGTCCAGTCGGGAACCGATGCCGCCGGGCTCGAACGCGCCAATGCATTGGGCAAGCGCCTGTTCGCCGCACTTCAATCGCTGCCCGATCATTTGAGCACGCCGCACAAGGCGTTCGATCCGGAATTGAAGGCGGAACTCGACGCGCTGGCCTTTGTCGAGGACGAATTCCGTCTTTATGGCGGACGCACCAATGAGGGGGCGGTGATCGTCTCGCAAAGCGATAGCTCGGTCGATTTCGCCCGGATGCTGGCCTGCCGTGTCGCCAATATCGTGCCGATCGATGATATCGAGACGGCGGTGCGTTCGGTGAACAGCTATACGCAGACGATCGGTATCTTTCCTGAGTCCCTGAAGTTGGCGCTGCGCGATAGGCTGGCTTTCCAGGGCGCACAGCGCCTGGTGTCGCTGGGCGGCGCCGCAACCCTGATGCGCACGCCCCAGCCTCAGGACGGCATCGAGCCGCTCCGTCGCTCGGTCAAATGGATCACCGATGAGACGGCGGATGGCGATTATCTGGCGTCGATGGCTGTGTCATAAAATTGCCTCGCCCGCGCGGGAGAGGTTAAAGCGTCAGCTTAACGCCGCCCCACTGCTTGGCGAAGAAGACGATCGTAACATTCTGCGCCTCCTGGTCTTCGGGCAGCGGGCCAGCCTTGAAGCCGTGATCCATGCCTTTCCCGATATGCAATTCGGTATCGAGCCCGCCTTCACCATTCGGACCTGGGTGCGGCGACCGAACTGACGTCGAAGGAGCGTGTATCGGAGATCAGTAGGGTCCGCGGAGCTTCGCCAGCACTCTCGGCGATCACAGAGGCGCGATCAGCGGGTCCTTGAGGTCGGCGTCATTGAAATAGGGCGTGTCGCTGACGATGCGATGGCCGGGTTCGTCTGTCGCGGTCAGCGGGACTAGGCCGTTCAGCAGCAACGTCCAATAGCTGGAACGCCGTCGTTCCACATACCCCGCGCCCGGCGACTTACGATAGTTCACCACGACCACCTTGATGCCGCCTTTGCTGGCGATCGGAATGGCCTCGCCCTCGCCGACGGGCGGGACGCCGATCATGATGCGCCGGCGTGAAGCCGGGTCAGCACGCGATCGCGGTTCGCCGCCGACACGCCATCCCTGGGCGTGATCACCCCCACCTGCACCCCGTCGATCGACTTCTCCTCGATCGCGACCGGATCGGTCGCTTTCAGTTTTTCCGGCTTGGGCAGGAAGACGACACGCTCCATATCCTGCTGCTATTTTAGCAAATCGCCAGTGACGGGCGCCGGATGGGACGGGGCAGCGTGTCGATGAAGGCTTGCTTGGCCTCAGGGCTCGCAAACTGGGAAAATGGAATCGAGAAGTTTGGCACCGTCATCGTGCCCTCACCGTCGGATTCGCCCGCACTGCGTTCGATGGCAACATCATGCAAGCAGGCGCTAGGGCGGCGCGGCCAATCGTTCCGACGTCAATCGTTCCTAGGATGGTCATTATTATTGCTCCCCTATTTTTCAGAAAGCTCATGGGTTCGGTTCTTATTCGTCCGGCCCGTTCGGACCGACGCCCAGATGTTCGTGGTACCAGCCCGACAGGGCGACCGGATCACGGGAGCGAAAGAAGAATCCGCCGAGACCGGTAACACCCATCGATAATCTCCGCCCCTGCATTCGATGATAAGGCCAGGAAATCCTTCACCTGTGCGACAAAGCGAGACTATCATCGGTGCGCGCCTATCGATATGGCAAAGATGCCGGCGGGCCGCGCAGTATAAGGGGAGGAACTCTATGGATGTCGACTTCGATATCGTCATTCGCGGCGGCACGGTGATCGACGGGTCGGGCAGTGCGCCCTTCGCAGCCGATATCGCCATCAAGGATGGCAAGATCGTCGTCGTCGGCAAAATCTCGGGGCGCGGTTCGGAGGAGATTTCAGCGAAGGGCCGGATCGTCACGCCCGGCTTCGTCGATATCCACACCCATTATGACGGGCAGATCACTTGGGAGAACCGGCTGGCGCCTTCCTCCTATCACGGCGTGACGACGGTGCTGATGGGCAATTGCGGTGTTGGTTTCGCGCCCTGCAAGCCTGAACATCGCGAGATGCTGGTGAAGGTCATGGAAGGTGTCGAGGACATTCCCGAAATAGTCATGACCGAGGGCGTGCCATGGAACTGGGAAAGCTTCCCCGAATATCTCGACGCACTCGACAAGCGGGAGGCCGATATCGATTTCGCCGCCCAGATTCCGCACGGGCCCGTGCGCGTCAATGTAATGGGCCAGCGCGGCGCCGACCGCGAACCGCCGACAGTCGCGGATCTGGCGGAGATGACCCGCATCGTCGCTGAGGCGATCCGCGCCGGGGCGCTTGGCGTCACCACATCACGCTCCATGGCACATCGTACCGCGGCCGGCGAGCTTGCGCCGACCGTAACGTCGGAGGAGCAGGAATTGCTGGCTTTGGCAGACGGGCTGCGGCAGGCCGGGGCAGGAGTCTTCCAGATCATCCCCGGCGTCCATGAGGGCAGGGACCCGGTCGAGGAGGTGGCGCTGATGCGGCGCCTTATCGTTCTGTCGGGCCGGCCGCTGTCATTCTCGCTGATGCAGACCGGCCAATTTCCCGATGCCATGCCACTGACGTTGGAACTGCTCGCTCGAGCGACTGCCGAGGGCGTGCCGATGAAGGCGCAGGTTTTCCCGCGCGGCGTCGGCGTTATGCTGGGGCTCGAACTGTCGTTCCATCCCTTCCGCTATAATCCCAGCTATCGTGCGATCGAGCATCTGCCGGTGGCGGAGCGGGTCGCCGCGATGCGCGACCCGGCGAAGCGGGCGCGGTTGATGGCGGAATCGCCGGTTCACGAAAATCCGATCCATGTCTGGTTCGCATCTCAGGACGCCGATCTCTATCCGCTCGGCGATCCGCCCAATTACGAGCCTGATCCCGAGGAGAAGGTCGGCGCACGGGCGGCACAGCTCGGCCAATCTCCGCGCGAATTCATCTATAATCTGATGCTGGAATCGGACGGCCACGCCATCTTCCTTCTGCCCGCCGCCAATTTCGTCGGCTCCACGTTGGAGCCAGTGCGCACGATGATGGAGCATCCCGATTCACTGATTGCGTTGGGTGACGGCGGCGCGCATTACGGAATGATCTGCGATTCCAGCTTTCCGACGAGCCTGCTCGCCTATTGGACGCGCGACCGGAAAAAGGGCCCGCGCATGCCGCTGGTCCGCGCGGTGAATGCCCTTACCCGCGCTAATGCGCTGGCGGTTGGGCTGACGGATCGCGGGCTGATCGCACCGGGCATGAAGGCGGATATCAATATCATCGATTACGACAATCTGACACTGCATCCGCCGCGCGTGGTCGCCGACCTGCCCGCCGGCGGCAAGCGAATGATCCAGGATGCCGACGGCTACGACACCACCATCGTCAGCGGCGTCGTCACCTATCGCGCCGGCATTCCGACCGGCGCGCTGCCGGGGCGGCTGGTCAGAGGCGGTGGGACCCGCCTGGGGTAATTAGCTCCGGCGCGCGAAGAACGGATGCTTTAAAATGCGGTAGGAGGGGTCGCCCGGGCCTGGCTTGCCGAACTCCGCATCGCGCGTGTCAGGCCGTTCCGGCGCCCACTGCGTCGGCCCTGCCTCAAGCCAGTCGACGATGATCGTGCGGCGGGCGAAGCCCCATGTGCCGCCCGATTTTGCGTAGTGGTCGAGATAGCGCATGCCGTGGGTCAGGTCCTCGCGTCCGCCATCCTCCAGCGCCAGCCGGCTATGGCCGCTGACATAGACCTCGCCCTCGGCTCGGTCCGGCCCTTGCAGCACGATCAGATGGTTATGCACGAGATGGACGCTGTTATCGACCCGGCCCATGACGCTTTCCAGCCAGTCAACATAGCCTTCGGCCGATCCGCTATAGGCGCCGCCATGATCGTCCTCGATCGCATCCTCGGTATAGAGCGTGCGCAGGAACGCGAAATCCTGCCGGTCGACCCCCCGTGAATAGGACAGCACCAGATCGCGGATCGCTTCCTTGTCCAGCAGTGACCGCAGGTCGGTCGCCTGTCCGCTTTGCGGTCGTACGGGCTCGCTATGATCGGGCATCGTTTTGTCCTCCCCTGAATTCCCCGGGCCATTAAGCCGTCGCATTCGCCAGATAACAATCCTTGACTTGCATCGGGGGCCATCTAGGATTTCGGAATGAAAGTCGATCGCGACATGATGGCCCTGCTCAAGGCCACGAAGAAGGCGGCCCGGCCGCCTCAGGAAACGTTCGAGCGGATCCTGAAATCCGCGGCGTCGCGCAAGAACGCGGCTAATCCGGCTGCAGCCGAAACTGTCTGTGGGCCGGATATCGCGCATTGATTGGTAACGCCCTGCCACGGCGCTGCGAGGCTGGCCGCCGCGGAAACGGGATGTTCTTCGGTGTTGTCGCCGCAGTGATCCTGCTTGGCGGCTGTGACACGATCGGCATCGGGACGCGGGTGACCGACCTCGGCGACGGCCGCTATCGTATCGTGACCTCGCAGGCCGACGATGTGGCCACCGCGAACACGGCGGCGGCGCGCGACCGATGCCCCGGCGGCTATGCCGTCCTCCAGAAAGGTTCGCGGGCTGAGAGCCTCTACGGTTCGGTCATAAAAGGCAGCGACCTCGCTACCTTCTGGATCATCAGATGCGCGTCGGGGAAGTAAGGCGGATCAATGGCCGACGGAGTCGGTGATTGAGAGAGCCGTCGCTTCTCCATCGGAAATGGCGATAGGCTCGCCATTCAACTGGCGCGCAACAAATCGTGACATTGGCGGTCCAATCAGAAGAACGAGCACGAAGCGCACCGTTTGCAATGCCATGATGAATGAAAGGTCGGCTTTGCTGGACGCGGCGATAATGGCGATCGTATCCATGCCGCCCGGGCTGGTCGCGAGATAGGCGGTCAGGGGATCAATGCCCATTGTCTCTGCCAGGACAAAGGCAAGGCCGCCGCAAAAGGCGATCATCGCGAAAATCGCCAACAGGGTCTGCGGCAGAGCCCGAGCGGCATGGGCCAGGATCGGGCGGGTGAAACTCAGACCGATATTCCAGCCTAGAACAGTATAGCTTATCGCCAGCAGCCATGGCGGAAGTTCGATCGCAACCAGATTGTCCGCATGCAGGATGGCGCCGATAATCATCGGCCCAAGCAAGACCCCGGCCGGGAGCCGCGCGAGCCTGCCAAGCCATGCGCCAACCGCCGCGATCGCTATCGTCTCCGCGAATGGCACCCAATGGATCGGCGGAAACCAGACTGTATCGGAGGCCGCCATTTCGGACGTATCGATCCAAAGGCGGGCGACGATCGAAGCTGTGAGCGCGACCAGGACAAGGCGGGAATATTGCATGAAGGCGACCAGCCGGGCATCGGCGCCGAATGACTCCGCCATCAATATCATCGCGACAGCCGCGCCCGGCGAAAGGCCCCAAATCGCCGTCGTTCCAGGCAGAATTCCCAGTCTCGCGATCAGAAAGCCGAGCAGGCCGCTGGCGACGATCGTTGTCGTGATGACGCTTAGAAACAGGAACCATTCCTTGAGAAACATGCCAACGATGGCTGGCGTAATGATGCCAGCGATCATGCATCCGATCACGGCCTGGGCAGCAGAATAGGCCAATCGCGGCGTGCGGACCGAGCCGCCGCCGATCTCCATGAGAATTCCGGCGATCATGGGGCCGAGCAGCAGCGCGGCCGGCAAACCCGCCATTCTGAGCAGGGCGGCGAAGATCGCGGAGCCGGCCAGCAGCACACTCCACCGTGCCCAGCGCGGAAGGTTCGTTAACGGCATGGATAAATCGTTCGGGATGATCACGACGCTTGATCTTTCGGCGGGTCGTTGTTTTGCCCCTGGATACACGAACGGCTTCGCGAAAGCGCCGCCATAATCGGCGGCGAGAAACTTACTGTGACAATTCGGCGAAGCCGGTTTATCCCAAAGCAGTCGCGATCTCAGCTGGCGGCGGCCACTATCCGGATGGAGACTGCTCATGATCACGGTTCATCACCTCGCCGATTCGAGATCGCAGCGGGTGTTGTGGCTGGTCGAGGAGCTCGGCCTCGATTACGAGCTCAAGTTCTACCCACGGGCCGACGGCATGTTTGCGCCGCCGGAATATCAACGGCTGCACGGGCTCGGCAAGGCGCCGGTGATTACCGATGACGGTCGCACGATCGCCGAGTCAGGTGCAGTCATCGAATATATTCTAGAGGTTCATGGCGGTGGGCGTCTTCGCCCGATCGTCGGTACCGACGACTGGGTCCGCTATTTGCAATGGATGCACCTGATCGAGGGATCGGTGATGCTGCCCTATATCCTCAACATCTATGTCGGCATGCTGGGCGCGGCCGGCGCGCCGCTTTACGGGCGCGTCCATGGCGAGGTCGATCGGCATTTCGGTTTCCTGGAAACGGAAATGACCGGGCGGGATTTTGTCGTCGGCAATGACCTGACCGGCGCCGACTTCCAACTGACCTTCCTGCTGGAAGGTGCCTCGCTGAGCGAGATGCTGGGAAACTATCCGGCGCTCAGCCGCTACCTTGCTTTGATGCAGGCACGTCCGGCCTATATTCGTGCGCTGGAACGTGGCGGTAGCTACGACCTGAGGCGGCTGATGCCGGTGCAATCCTAAACCGAAGTTTGCGGCTATTCTGAGCGCAAGGTCCTGATCAGGAATGGTTTTCCTGGCGTTAGGCTTTTCGGTTACTGGACACGAAGCGGGTCGATGTCGAGCAGCCGGAAGGCGGCCTCCTGCACCTTGGTGGGTTTGGTGTGGAGGATGAAGGTGTGGCCCTTGTGGAGGCTGGCGGCGACGGTGTTGCGCGCCAGGGTTCCCAGGTGCGCCATGAGGTCGCCGAAGGCCATGACCGGCAGGCCGTCGTGATTGTGTTTGGTGGCCTTTTTGGCCTGGGCCGCAGGCGAGGGATCGGTCTTTTCCACGGGCGATGACCGCTGCGCGCGCCGCCAGGATGTCGGTGTCGTGGAACAGCAGCGGCGCCAGGGCTTGGTAGTGTCTCAGTTTGAAAATTTAGTCTCTAAATTACG
>JAQGIF010000379.1 GCA_028291345.1 Rhodospirillales bacterium
CTACCCTATAACGACGCTTCATTCGTCGAAGTTATCGAAAATGATCAACCTCCAGGAACTCCCCTACCTCGTCGCCCTCGTCGACCGCCTGCATTTCGGCAGGGCGGCGTCCTGCGGGTCAGCCAGCCGAGGCTCGGCACGCACCTGAAAAAACTCGAGGAGTTTCTAAGCGCGCGGCTATTCGAGCGCACCAAAAAGGCGGTGCATATCACCGCTTCGGGCCATCAGGTGCTTGCCCGGTCACGTCAAGCCCTGGCCGAGATCGACGCCATTCTCGAGATCCCAAAACGCCAATCAGGCTCGTCGCAACGGTCGCTCGAGCTGGGCATCATTCCGGCCCAAGATCTGGCCGCATGGGGACTGTCCTTTGACCGATGTCGGCGTGCTCGAACTGAACCGCAATCCCGAGCATTATCGCCGAGATCGAACAGGCGCCCTTCTCGCCGTCCAACTTCGTGCCGGGCATCGGCTTCAGCCCTGACAAGATGCCGCAGGCCGCCGAGTAGGCTTGGCGGACAGCACGAGAAGGGAGGGGTCTTAGGAAGGCTCCTCCTTTTTTGTGCGCTTATGCTGTGGGTGGTGACGCCGCCGCCGTGCCGGGCTGAAATTTCTGATACGCATAGCCGACGCCGATCAGGCATAGACCCAACCCCAGGAACGACGCGGCGCGCCACAACCCGGTCAGATCGTCCATGTCGATCAGGAATGCCTTGCCGAGCGTCAGCGCCAGCAGGGCGAACCCGGCCAGGCGCAGATCGCTTTTCGGCCAGCGCAGTCCGCCGGCCAGCAGGCCGAGCGAGATCAGCAATATACCGGCCGAATAGCTGTAGGTTTCAGCCTGACTCATTCCCGACCCATCCAAGCGGCTGCCATGGAATGCCTGGCGTATTTCCAGCAGAACCGTCGCGATCGACAGCGAAACGGCGGCTGCCGTGACAGTTTGGCTGGCCGGTCTTTGATGTTGGCGGGCCAGTTCGTCGGCGCCCGCCCACAGCAGTAAGGCAGGCAGCCCATAGGCCAGCAGCACCAGATTGAGGATCGGTGTCGCGCCGACGCCGAATGGGCTCCATATCGGATTGACCGCCAGCAGCGTCATCAGAAGGGTCCAGGCCAGACCGGCCCCGCCGATCAGTTGCCATCCCCAATGGCGCACCGCATTGGATCCATTCCGATCCAGACGCAGCAGCAGAAACCCGAGCGCCAGCCACCCGTTGCCGATCGCAGCGACCTGGCCCAGCGGCTCGCCGGTGGCGAACAGGCGGCCCTCACCGGACGATGTGTGCCACAGTTCCAGGCTCATCAGTGCCGTGCCGAATGCCAGCGCGGCGGCTTGCAACAACGTTTCGACCCAGCCATCTCCTGGCTCGGACCGGAACCAGCGCGCGGCGGCCCAGCAGGCCAAGGCCGGGATGCCGTAACCGTATAGCAGCCAATTCCAGAGGATCGGCATATCCCCGGCGTAATCGGCGACATGTGGGTTGAGAATCAGCCGGACCGTCAGTATCGCGGCAATGATGCCCGCCAGGATGCGAATACTTGGCAGGTCGGCCTGCGCCGACCTGCTTTTGCGCCAGATCCAGGCCAGCGCCGGCAATTCCAGCGCCAGCGCGACGGTCAGCCAGGCGGCATGCAGCGCCATCGCGGCAGCCAATGCGATGGCCGTCGTTACCGCCGCAGCATAGGCCGCCAAGGCCCCGCTCAGCGGTGGCCGCCGATGGGCAGCCCGCTCGGCCGCGGCGAGCGCGAGCGCAGCAAGACCGATCCCCACACTGGCCCAGGGCAGCGACTGCACAAGGCCGGATAGGCGTGCATACAGCAGGGCCAATAGAGCAAGCGGCACCGATGCCGAGACGCTGGCCCACACGCCCGGTTGCGACGATCGCCACAGCAGGACGAAGCCTCCGACGCCGAACAAAGCAGCATAGATGGCGACTGGCGCAACATAAGCGGCCAAGGTCGGGGCCAGGAGCGGACCGCGCATCAGCCACGGCATGGCCTCGTCCGGCGTCATGGCCGGGACCGTCCATGCCGCGGTCAGACCGACGGTCATGAGTGCAGCAATCGGCAGTATCGGCTGCTGCGTCGGCGCCGAGCGCGCCAATAGCAGCAACATCGCCAGCCCCACGCCCCAGCCGGTCGCGGCGGTGCCGCCATATCCGGTGCCGGCGGCCAGCAGCCATAACAGCCCGAAACTGCCCAGCACGGTCGCGCTCACCGTCCAGACCGGCAGAGGGGCTTTCGACCAGTCCCACCGCCACCATGGTCCCGCCGGCTCCGGCCATGGTTCGCGCAGCAGAAGCCAAAAGCTCAACACCGGGATCGCAAGCAGATGTGCAACCCGAATTATCCCCTGACCGCCGCCGACCGACAGCATCCATGACAATTGCCAGATCCCATTGCCGGCCAGTGCCAGCCAAGCCAGCCATGGCCAGGTCCGGTAACGGATCACGGCGAATATCCCCGCCGTGACGATGAAGAGGTATGGAAACAGAATCGCCGCGTTCGGATTGTCGCTGGCGACTAGGGCGGGCGCGATCAGGCCCATCCCCGCGCCCAGGGTCGCCGCCAGCGGGCCATAGAGCAGGCCGGCCGCCAACGAGCCGAAGGCGACGATAGCCAGCAGGATGAAAGTCATCGTCGCCGGCATGAGATCGTAGAACGCGTGCGCGGCATAGACGACGCCATAGAGCGTCACCAGTCCCGCCGCCGACAAGGCAGCTGGAACCTGATGCAGCGGGATAGGACCAGGTTCAGGTTTGTGCGCAACCGAGCGCTGCCGCACCCATTCCGCCCCGCCGATCAGGGCCAGTCCGACCAGCGCCCCAAGGATCGTTCGCGCCGCCGGGCCGAGCAATCCCTGCTCAATCGAATAACGCACGATGAACAGCCCACCCAACGCCGCGGTCAACCCGCCGGCCGCGATGATCCAGCGCTCGACCAGCCAGTGTTCAATCGCTTCCCAAGCGGGGTTGGGGGCAGGAGCGGGCGACGGTGCCCCGGGCCTTGCCGCCGGGGTAAACGGTGACGACAGGGCAACGACAGGCGGGGCTTGTGTCACGAGCGGCGTGATAGGCTGCGGCGCCACCGGCACGCTATCCGGCAGAGGGGGCGGCTTCCCGGCACGCAAAGCGGCCACTTGCGCCTCCAGCTTCTCGATACGAGCCTTCAGACCATTGGCGATGACAAACGGGCTCAATACGCCCCAGCCGATCAGAATGATCAGAAAAAGAGTCACCGCATCACCGGTCAGGGTCCATTTTGTTTATTCTGTCGGTATTCTCAGCCAGGGATCGAAGCTTGCCAAGTCCGTCAATGCCGTATAATTGGAGGTCGAATTCGACTCGGCCCTCTCAAACGAGGCCAAACATGGCGTCACGTTCGAACATGCCCTTCCTGGATTCAGGTGATAACACGCCATGTCGTGTTCGATGCCAGCCGTTCGGCGGACAATGAACGGCGTTTGGAATTAGTCGGTTCGATCGACGGCGCGTTCTGTACACTGATTTACACCATGCGCGGCAAGGCGATCCGGATCATCTCGACCCGCTGCAGCAACCGCAATGAGGAACGCGCTTATCGTGACGGTTGGCTACATATATGATCCGGCAAATCCACCGAAGCCGACACAGGAACAGCGCACCCGGCTCGACGGCGTGACCGAAGAGCTAATCGAAGCGAATGCGCCAGGCGATCCTGATAATCCGCCGTTAACGGACGTGGAGCTGGCAACCGCCTTTCGCTCCGGCGATATTCGCGATCTGCGTCAACGCCTGGGGCTTAGCCAATCCACGTTTGCCCAGAGATTTGGCGTTAATCTGCGAACTCTCCAGGAATGGGAACAAGGCCGCCGCGCACCGGATCAGATCGCGCGGTCTTATCTACGGGTGATCAGCCTAGACCCCGATGCCGTCGCGCGGGCGTTGGCAGCGGCGTAGATCGAAAGGCAGCGTGTAATTGGCTACGACCCCAACTCTCCCAACCTCCGCTTCACCGCCAGCAAATCCGCCCAAGCCTCGCGCTTCTGCCCGGGCGAGCGCAGTAGGAAGGCCGGATGGAAGGTCGGCAGCACCGGGATCGTCTCGGTGGTATCCGGTTTCGGCCAGGTGAACCATTTGCCGCGCAGGCGAGAGATGCCTTCGGTACGGTTGGTCAGCGTCTTGGCCGCCGTGTCGCCCAGCAGCACGATCAGTGCCGGGTTGATCAGCGCGATGTGGCGCTCGATGAAGGGGAGGCACAATGTCATTTCGGCGGGGCTCGGCTTGCGATTGCCGGGCGGGCGCCAGTTCACGATGTTGGTGATGTAGCTGTTCGTCCGGTCATGGCCGATCGCGGCCAGCATGCGGTCGAGCAGCTGGCCGCTGGCGCCGACGAAGGGCAGGCCGCGGCGATCCTCTTCCCCGCCGGGCGCTTCGCCGATCAGCATCAGCGTGGCCTCAGGGTTTCCATCGGCGAAGACCAGGTTGGTCGCCGTCGCCTTCAGGCTCAGCCCGTCGAAGCTACCGATGGCGTCCTTGAGTTCGTCCAGTGTTTGCGCGGCGCCTGCGAGTTCGCGGGCTGTCGCGGCGGCCTCGGGAGTGCCGAGGGGGATGCCGGTGCTGGGCCTGGAATTTCCGCCCCCACCAAACCCTCCCCTATCAATGAGGAGGGCGCCGGATCGTGTCCCTTCCCCTTGATGGGGGAGGCCAGGGAGGGGTGACTGCTGTACCGACCTATCCGGCAAAGACCCGGACGACAGAGGGCCCCGAAAACGGTCGATCGGCGCGTCGGCTATCGCCTCGTCGGCGCCCACCGCGACAAGCCAGGCCAGCGCCGCCGCATTGTCGGAGCGATTCCGCTCAGTCATTCTGTACGCGAGTCTTCATATTTCTTCACAGACCTCTTATGACGGACGGGCAACATCGGGGAAAGAGGCTAACACCATGGATGAGACCGTCGAACGTGAGAGCATGGAGTACGATGTCCTCATCGTCGGCGGCGGTCCATCCGGTCTTTCGGCGGCGATCAGGCTGAAACAGCTCGCAGCCGAAACAGGTCAGGAAATCTCGGTCTGCGTGATCGAGAAAGGCTCCGAAGTCGGGGCGCATATCCTGTCCGGCGCGGTGATCGACCCGATCGCAATCAACGAGCTGATCCCCGACTGGAAGGAACGGGGCGCCCCCATCCACACCAAGGTAACGAAGGACCGTTTCGCCTTCCTGACCTCGCTCGCCAGGATCACCATCCCCAATATCGCGCTGCCGCCGCTGATGAGCAATCACGGCAATTATATCATCAGCCTTGTCAATCTCTGCCGCTGGCTCGGTACCCAGGCCGAGGAGCTCAGCGTTGAAATCTATGCCGGCTTCGCCGGAGCCGAGGTGCTGTATGACGAGAAGGGCGCGGTTGTCGGCGTCGCCACCGGTGATATGGGCATCGGCAAGGATGGTCAGAAGACCGAAAACTATACCCCCGGGGTCGAGCTGCGGGCGAAATATACCCTGTTCGCCGAGGGCGCGCGCGGCTCGTTGACCAAGGGCTTGTTCGAACGCTTCAAGCTGCGCGACGGTGTCGATCCGCAGAAATTCGGCATCGGCATCAAGGAATTGTGGGTCGTCGATTCGGCCAAGCATCAGCTGGGCTCGGTCACCCATACACAGGGCTGGCCGCTGGACAATAAGACCGGTGGCGGATCGTTCATCTATCATCTGGAAGACAATCAGGTAGCGATCGGCTTCGTCGTCCATCTGAATTACTGGAACCCACACCTGTCGCCGTTCGACGAATTCCAGCGCTTCAAGACCCATCCCGATATCCGGCCGTTGCTCGAGGGCGGCAAGCGGATTTCCTATGGCGCGCGGGCGATCAATGAGGGCGGGCTGCAATCGATCCCCAAGCTGACCTTCCCGGGTGGCGCGTTGATCGGCTGCACGGCGGGCTTCGTCAACCTGCCGCGCATCAAGGGCAGCCATAATGCGATGAAGACCGGCATGCTCGCGGCCGAGGCGGTGTTCACCCGCTTGGCCGCCGGTTCCGAAGGCGGCGACGAGATTACCGCCTATCCCGCGGCGCTGCGCAAAAGCTGGGTCTGGGAGGATCTGCGTAAGGTGCGCAATGTGAAACCCAGCCTCAGTTTCGGCCTGCTGACCGGCACCTTGCTGGGCGGCATCTATATGTGGCTGGAATCGCTGAAGCTCGGGTTCCTGGCGCCCTGGACCCTGCGTCATAAAAAGGCCGACTACGAGTCGCTGAAGAATGCGTCGGAAAGCCCGAAGATCGCCTATCCCAAGCCGGACGGCGTTGTCAGCTTCGACAAGCTGACCTCGGTGTTCATCTCGAACACGAATCATGAGGAAAACCAGCCGTCGCATCTGAAGCTGAAGGACCCGACTATCCCGATCCGGGTCAACCTGCCGCTCTATGATGAGCCGGCGCAGCGTTACTGCCCGGCCGGCGTCTACGAAATCGTGCGCGATGACAGCGGTAACGACCCGCGCTTTCAGATCAACGCGCAGAATTGCGTCCACTGCAAAACCTGCGACATCAAGGATCCGGAACAGAACATCAATTGGGTCGTCCCGGAAGGCGGCGGCGGGCCGAACTATCCGAACATGTAGGACCCGCAGGCGCTGAATTTCAGCGCTATTTCGTTGAACCGCCGGACCCTCGCCGCTATCGTTGCGCTCAAGTACAGCGATCTAAATGAGGGGCGACGTGGACGACGCGACCGTTCGCAGGCTTATGCCAATTCTCAGTTGCAAGATGTGGCGCGCAAGCGCGCGCTGTTCAGCTGGTCGCTCGCCTCTATCATGCTGCTGATCTGTTTCAGCATATTTTTTTCGTCGCCGTCGCACCCGGCTTCACGGCCCAGCCCGTGGCCGAAGACGCGGTCACGTCGGTGGCGCTACCGCTGGGCGTGGGGATGGCACTGAGCGCGATCGTCCTCACCGGCCTCTATGTCTGGCGGGCCAACGGCGAGTTCGACCGGTTGACCCGCAGCATCGTCGAGGACGCGAAATGAGGCGCGCCGCTCTTATCTCCCCGACGCTTGCGCTAGCTGTTCCCCCTCCGCCATTCGTCGCCGAGGCGCTCGGCCAGACCGAAAAGCAGCCGACCAACTGGGCCGCCATCGGCATGTTCTTGACCTTCGTGCTCACGCCGTCGGCGGCGACGTTCTGATGGGATTCATTTGGGCGGTCGCCTTCGTCACGATCCTCGTCGTCGTTTCCGGGCTGACCCTGTCGGGAGCCCCCGGTTTCGCACGATTTCTACGCCAACGTCTTCTGCAATGGCCCTGTGGACGAGCGGCATGAGCTGATCGCGTCGAAGATCACCATTGGCGCTCGGCGTCATCGCGATCCTGCTCGGCATCGCGTTCGAGAGGCAGAATATCGCCTATATGGTCGGCCCGGCCTTCTCGGTTGCGGTCGGCGCGAATTTCCCGCCGCTGATCCTGTCGATGTATTGGGGCGGTCTGACCACGCGCGGTGCGGTTGCCGGCAGCACGCTGGGCCTGATTGCGGCAGTGGTTCTGCTCGTGCTCAGCCCCCGCGTCTGGGTCAGCGTCATCGGCTATAAGGAGGCGATCTTCCCCTATAATGCGCCGGCGCCGTTCTCGATGCCGCTGGCCTTTTTCGTCAGTTGGCTGGTATCGGTGCTGGATCGCAGCCCGAAAGCGCGCGGTGTCAAGTGAGGTTTCGAGGCGCAGTTGCTGCGTTCCCAAACGGGAATCGGCGCGGCTGTTTCGACGTCCCATTGATCGTGCCGCCGTCGCGCAATCGAATACTGAAGGTAGGATCGCATGTCACAGAATGTAACGATCGGAAACGGCCAGCTAACCGCCATCGTCGCCGCAAAGGGGGCCGAGATTCAATCCCTCGTTCCGGCGGGCGGCCAGGATGTGATGTGGACGGGCGACGCCGATGTCTGGCCGTGGCATGCCCCCAACCTGTTCCCCATCGTCGGCGCGCTAGCGGATGACGCGCTGGTGCATGAGGGTGAGCGCTATCCGATGAAGCAGCATGGCTTTCTGCGTAATAGCTTGTGCGAGGTCACCCTGGCCGCGCCGGAGTCCTGCGCCTTCCGCCTGGCCGACAACCAGGACACGCGAGAGCAATATCCTTTCGCTTTCGCGCTCACGGTCGCATACCGCCTCGCCGGAGACCGGCTGGATTGCACCTTCTCTCTGCACAACCCGGATACTGTGCCGCTTTACGCCAGCATCGGCACCCATCCCGGTTTTCGCCGCCCGCTGGGCAACACCGCGCGGGATGCGCATGTCGTTCTATTCGATCATCCCGAGCCGGCGCCGATCCGCCGCCTTGATGCTCGTACGCTGGATCTCGAGCCCAAGCCGACGCCGGTCGAGGGCCGGGTGCTGCTGCTGCGCGATGTTCTGTTCGACGACGATGCGGTGATCTTCGACCGGCTGACCAGCCGCCGGATCATCTATGGTGCGCCGGGCGGGCCTGCCGTCGAGATGGACTTTCCCGATTTTCCCGATCTGGGCATCTGGGCCAAGCCGGGCATCGCACCCTTCGTCTGCCTGGAACCCTGGCAGGGTATGGCCAGTCCCGCGGGTTTCGCCGGCGAATTCTCACTGAAACCTGGGGTCGTTTCCCTGCAGCCCGGCGCGACGCGCGATTGGCATTATTCCATTCGGATATTGCCAGAAATGCCCGAGCTACCCAGGTAAGCTACGGTCCGTCGGCGCAGCCTTATCCTTTTCGCTTCCTTGTGACGGGCGGCGATCTCGCGTAGCCTTCGGATCGCGTCCTATATAGGGATCGCGGCCCTGGGGTCCTACGCGGAGCAGGTTCTCGACGTGAATTTCTTGATGAGACTTAGCCGGGTTTCGGTTCTTGCCGGATTGGCGATCGGAATTGCGACCGCCGCTCAGGCCGATCCCCAGACCCCTGCGAAATCGCCTGCGCCGGCGAAATCCGCTGCGGCCGCCAAGCCTGACACCCACGCCAAGCCTGGCCCTTCAAAGCCTGGCGCGAAACCGGCCGAAGCCGCCGCGCAGGTCAAACCGCGTTTGTCCGAATATCTCGCCGGGCGCGCGGCCCAGCTGGAGCGCGATTGGCGCAGCGCCGGCCCGCTTATCCGCCGCGCCTGGGAGGCCGACCCGGAAGATCCCGGCCTCAGACACGATGCCCTGCTTCTATCAGTCGCGGGCGGCGATTTCGCCGGTGCGTTGCAGGTGGCGCGAGCCATTCCCGCGGATTCCAGCGATGTGCCGCTGGCGAATTTCGTCCTGATGCTCGATGACTTCACCGCTGGCCGGTTTGTCCAGGCCGAGACGCGGCTTGCCGCTGCTCCCGCGCACGGCCCGGACCGGTATCTCGCGCCGATATTGACCGCCTGGTGCGAAGTTGGACGCGGCCGCAAGGCCGAAGCACTGGCTGCGTTGGCGCAGCTTGATAATGCGGCGGGCGCGTCCGAACTGCACGCCCTGCAAAGCGCGATGGTAACCGATGCCCTGGGCGACCACGCGGAGGCGACCGAACTTTACGACCGGATCGTGGGCTCCAACCCACCGCTCCATGCGATTGCGATCGCCGCTCAGTATTACAAGCGGCAGGGTGCTACCGATAAGGCGCGCAAGGCGGTCGAACAGATCGAAGTCGATGGCGCGTCCGCCTCGGTTCGGGCCGAAATGCTTGCCCGCCTGGCGGATAAGGGACGAACGGTACCGGTGCCGGACCCCCGTGTGGGCGCTGCCGACGCCCTGTTCAGCATTGCCGCGACCCTGACCTCGCAAAAACAGGCCGATGTCGCGCCGCTACTTTATGTTCAGCTCGCCTTGCATGTCCGTCCGGATTTCCCGTCGGCTCAGCTTCTTCTGGCTGAAATCCAACAGCGCTGGGGGCGGCTGGACGATGCCGCGGCGGCGCTGACGGCGGTCGATGACAAGTCCGAGATACGGGCTACCTCCGATCGAATGGCTATGGCGATTTACGATAAGGCTGGACAGTCCGACAAGGCGCTCAAGGTTGGACAGGCCGCGGTCAAGGCGCATCCCCTCGATGTCGACCTGCTCTTGTCCTATGCCGACCTGCTGCGTGAGAAGTCGCATTTCTCCGAGGCGATTGCCGCCTATGACGCGGCACTGGCGAAGATTTCGCCGACCAGCAACCGCAAGGGCCTAGCGCTCTATCATCGCGGCATCGCCTACCAGCAGGCCAAGCAATGGCCGCACGCCGAAACCGACCTGCTGGCCGCGCTGCAATTGCGGCCTGACGATCCGGGGTTGCTTAATTATCTCGCTTTTTCCTGGGCAGATCAGGGCGTCAATCTCGACCGGGCGCGCACGATGCTGGAGCGGGCGATCCAGCTGGTGCCGGACGACGGCGCCATAATTGATAGCCTGGGCTGGGTTATGTATCGCGCCGGCGACTTCGATCAGGCTGTCAAGCAGCTCGAGCACGCCGTTGCGCTCGACGCCAACGACGCTACGATCAACGACCACCTGGGCGACGCCTATTGGCGCGCCGGACGGCAGCTAGAGGCGCGGACGCAGTGGGAGAAGGCGTCGCGCCTGACTGAGGACAAGGCGCTGTCCGAACAGATCCGTGTGAAGCTGCGCGATGGACTCGCGCAGGATACGCCGCCGCCCAGCCGCGCCGCCGTAAACTGACATGACGTCCACGCCGTTGATCTTGGCCGCGCCGGCCAAGCTGAACCTGTATCTTCATGTCACCGGCAAACGCGCCGACGGCTATCATTTGCTGGATAGTCTGGCGGCCTTCATCGACGTCCACGATACGCTGACCCTGACACCATCGTCCGCCATCGCCTTCACGACGGATGGTCTGTTCGCCAACGGGTTCGGCGATGAGGACCCGTCGACGAACCTCGTCGTTCGGGCGGCGCGTGGTTTGGCGGAAGCGACCGGCCGTGCAGCCGACGTCGCGCTGCATCTGACCAAGAACCTGCCGGTCGCGTCGGGGATCGGCGGCGGTTCAGCCGATGCCGCGGCCTGCCTGTGCGGTCTGGCGCGGCTATGGGGTCTGGATCCCGGCGACCCTGCTGTGCTCGGGGTCGCCGCCGGGCTGGGCGCCGATGTGCCGGTGTGCGTGCATGGCCGCGCCGCCTATATGGGGGGGATCGGGACCGAGATCGCGGCCGCGCCGGAACTTCCACCTGCTGGGCTTGTGCTGGTCAATCCTGGCATTGGCCTTTCTACACCATCGGTCTATCGCGCGCGCCGGGGGGATTTCTCGCCGGCCGGCCGCTTCGACGCGCCGCCCGCGGATGCGGCAGGCCTGGCGGCGCTGCTGGCGGAGCGGGGCAACGACTTGACGGATGCGGCTGTCTCTCTCGTTCCAGAAATCGCCGCTGTTTTGAACGCCATTGGCGCGGACGAGAGGTGCCTATTGGCCCGCATGTCGGGCAGTGGCGCGACCTGTTTCGGTATTTTCACTGACGTGGACGAGGCGGCGGCGGCGGCGGCGCTGTTGAAGCGGGACCATCCCGGGTGGTGGGTGGCGCCGGGCCGGTTGCTGTCCGACGCCCATACGTTGGATGGCCAGAATCTGAACGGCTAGGCGCCTGCGCCCGCTCCCGACAGCCGCTTCATCCAGCCCGAGAAGCGGTGCCGCGCCAGTTCGCGCTTAACATAGGCGTCTCCACTTACCCAGTTGAATTGCAGCGCCAGCCGCCGCGATTTGGACGGCAGATGGCCGTGCCAGGACCGGTCGCTACGCCGAAAAACAACCATGTTCCCCGCGACCGGCGGAATTTCCAACGCATAAGATTCGAGATTCTTGCCATCGCGCAACAGGCGCAGCCGTCCGCCAGCCTCGTTCCAATCCAGGTTGAGATAGAGCAGCCCGGTCAGGATCTTTTCCTTGCTGTCGGTATGGATGGCGCCGTCTTTGCCGCGCACATGACCCCGCACCGTGATGTGGAGGGGATAGGGCGCCAGGTCCATCTCGAATTTCTTCTCGAACGGCGTGCGAAATGCGTCGCTACGGATTTCAGCGACAAGCCGCTGGAATGCGGGCCCTGACTCGAGCGTGGCGACGTCGAAGCTGCCGCCGGCGGGAATTTCCGGAAAGTCGCGGACGATCTCGGCCAATTCGCCGGGATCGATGGTCGCCGGGACATAGAGGAAATCGAACGGATCGGTGGAAAGTGAGGCTGCGTGCAGTCTATCGAAATGCAAGATCTGTCTCCGAAAGGCACGCCAGAATAAGCTCAGGGCCTTGCAGGGGCAACCGCAGCCCTCGAATGCCCGATTTCGATACTGATGCCAAAATGCAACACAGGGCGCGGAAATGTCCGAGAGGGCAGGTTTGGTCTGGACGTTACGCTGGAGACGTTCATAACTACAAGGCAGCTGGTAAACAGATGCGGGACGATAAAAAAAGAGCCCGGCACCCGAAGGGGCCGAGCTCAGTCTAAGGGAGGGTGCCGGTGTCAGCGCCGGCATCCACACCTCAATATAATAGCTTCTTCAGAAATTGCCATAGCCTAACGGATGGGTGCTTCCGCTTGCCGCATGCAGTCGGCTTTTGGGCAAGTGCAGCCTTGGGTCCGGGCCAAGCGCATGAGATCTCCTCCACCTGAAAATAGCCCTCCTATCCGCTAGCTTTCAGATTCAATCGGCGCGGAACCGGGTCTGTCCATTCGCGCCAGAGCGAAACCAGCGCGGCCATGATCGCCGGGCCTAGGAAAAGCCCGACGAGTCCGAATGTTTCCAGGCCGCCGAAAATGCCCAGCAGGACCCACAGAAACGGCAGCTTCGCCGCGCCCCCGATTAGGACCGGACGGATGGCATGATCGGCTACGCCGACCACGACCCAGCCGAAAGCGAACAACCCGATCGCGGCCCCCACGCTGCCTTTGAACAGCAGTAGGGCGGAAGCCACCGTAAAGATGATCGGCGCCCCGAAAGGAATCATCGCCAACAAACCGGTAAACGCGCCCAGCAGCGCAGGATGTGGCACCCCGAACAGCGCATAGGCGACACCCAGGAAGGCGCCTTCGCCCAGCCCCACGAGGACCAGCCCGTCCGCTGTGCTTCTCACTGCCGTCACGGTCAAGGTGGCGAGATATTCACCTGGCTCGCCTAGCAACCGGTTGCACAGCGTCTGAAATCTTTTGCCCAACGCGATCCCGTCGCGAAACAGGAAAAATAAGGTCAGGATGGTGAAGGCGAAGAAGGTCAGCCGCCGGGCGATTACCAAGCTGATTTCCTGCGTTAAGCGCGCGAATTTTCCGGTGTCCGTGCGGCCGATCAGGTCGGTGATCGCACCGGGCTCCGCAAGATTGCTCTGCCACCAACCGGCGATCTGCTGACTGAAGAACGGCAGCCGCGACACCATGGCCGGAACCGGCAAGCCATTTTTTTCCGCGCCGGTGATCCAGTGCAGCAAGGCATTCATTTCACGCCATATCTCGACGACGCCGACGCCGAACGGGATGATGAAGACCAGCGCGATCAACAGGGTAAAAAGAGCAGGGGCCAAAGTCCCGCGGCGTTGGGGTGCGAACGCGGACCGGAAGCGGTCATAAAGCGGCCATGTCGCCAGGGTCAGCACAACGGCCCAGGCAAGCGCGCCGAAGAATCCGCTCAAGACCCAAAATCCCAGACCGACTAGGGCGATATCGACGATCACTGTCGCGATACGTTGCGACCTGTTGGTGCGGGATATCGCGCTCTGCACGCGGGCGTTCAGCGTCGTATCGGTGGTTGGAGGCAACTCGTTCATCCCAGACCGCCGGCGATCATGTAGGCGGCAATGTCGGCGGGTTTGATCTTCAGGTCCTTGATTTCGGGCTCCCCCGCCAGTGCCCGCGTCACGAGCAGGTGGTTTTCGACCTGGGTGGGCACGATCTTGAAGATACCCCTCGTATCCTTGATGCGGGGATTGAGGCGTGGGTCGATCATCTTCAGCTTTCCGGCAAGGCGGGCGATGATCTCATCTTCGCTCGTACCTTCGACATTGTCCTGCTTCTTCACAAGTTCCCAGTCGGTTTCGCCAGCCCATCCTGCGGCGACGACATCCTTTACCGACTCTTCAGTATAGCCGATTTTATAGAGATGCTTGCTGAGGCCGACGTCGTAGCCCCATTGGCTGAGGGCCTTGCTGCGCGCGACATAGATCGTTCCCACGGGATTCTTCTCTAGGATCAGGATTTCAAAAAAGGCTCGACGACCGCGAGGAATTCCTGCAGTCGATCATGATGAACCCAATGGCCGGCATTTGCGATCGTGGCGGTTCGGGCGTTGGCGAAGAACTCCAGCGCGCCGTTATTCTGCGGCGTGCTCATCCAGCTATCGGCGCCATGGATCAGCATGGTCGGGCAGGAAATTTCCCGCCACAGGCCGGTGATTTCGGCCGCGCTGAAGCCATAGGGCGCGAAGGCGCGGACATAATTGTCAAATTTCCAGCTGAAGGTGCCGTCCTCGTTCTGATTGACGCCATGAATGGTCAAATGGCGGGCATGTTCCGGCGACAGGAACGGGTTCTCCGCGCGCATCCGCTCCAGCGCCTCATCCAAAGTCGCGTATTTACGGGGCAGGCGGGCGGACAAATCGTGCAGCTGGTCGACCCAGGTCGAAATCCGCTCGCGCAGCGGGGTGTTGCGCCGTTTCTCGAATTCCGACGGCGACATGATGATGCCCTCGATGACCGCCAGCTTTTTCACCGTCTCGGGAAACGCGCCAGCATAAAGCAGGCTGATAGCGCCGCCCATCGAATGGCTGATGATCGATACCGGCGTCAGATGCTTCTGCTTCAACAGATGGGCGATGTCATAGACGAAATCCGCCAGCGCATAGCTGCCGCCGACCGCCCAGGCAGAGTCGCCATGGCCGCGCAAATCGGGGGCGATGATATGATAATCATGGCGCAACGCCTGGGCCACCCAATCCCAATTGCGGCAATGATCGCGGCCGCCATGGATCAGCAAAAGCGGCGGCGCGCCGTCATTGCCCCAATCGACGTAATGCAGTCTCAGACGCTGGGAGAAATAGGTCTGAGAGGTCGGCCCGGACATTTTTTCCGACATGTCTCGCTCGTGAATGGTTCGACCCCGTGGTAACTCGCTAGTATCGCATCATCCGGCTAGTTGACCACCATCGATCGCGAAAGTCGCACCGGTGATATACCGGCCCTCGTCCGAGGCGAGATAGGCGAAGATCGCGGCCACTTCCTCAGGCTCGGCCATCGCTCCGCCATTCATCTTAGAGTTCAGCAGCGACAGCAGTTGGATGTCGAATGTCTCGACCCAGGTTACTTTGTCCGACAGGGCGGTGGCGATCCCACCGGGGCACACCGCGTTCACCCGCACGCCCTTGGCGGCATATTCGATCGACAGCGACTTGGTCAGGCCGACGACGCCGTGCTTGGCGGCGCAATAGGCCGCGCAATAGGCCTGCCCCTTGATGCCGGCGGTCGAGGATGCGTTGACGATATTGCCCTTGCTTTCTACCAGATGCGGCATGGCGCGCTTGGAAATATGGAACAGGCTGCTGAGGTCGACACCGATGATCTGGTCCCAGGCCTCGTCGGGAAAATCGGTGAAATGGTTCCAGTCGAAAATACCCGCGATATTCATCAGTACGTCCAGTCGGCCAAGCGCAGCGACCGATTTATCGACCATGTCGCGGCAGGATGCGGGCTGGGCGGCATCGAACTGAATAGCGGTGACGGCGACGCCGTATTCGGCGCGGATCACCTTGGCGACGGTTTCTGCGCCCTCAATATTGATATCGGCCAACGCCAGCGACGCACCCTCGCTACCCAGTCTGCGCGCGGTCGCGCGGCCGATGCCCGATGCCGCACCAGTCACCAGCGCCGCCTTACCGTCAAATCTCTTGCTCATCCCATGCCCTGTTTTTGATTGTCGCTGATTGGGTGATGTCCTCAGTCCCCTGTGGGAACCGGGCCGGAGGCCAGCCGCATCAGTTCCACGCGGATGCCGTCTGGGTCCAGGCAGAAAATGAAATCTCCGGCCGGCGACATGCTGCGCGTCGACTCGACGATCGTGCCGCCGAACTCGACGGCGCGGGCCGCAACCTCGTCGACGTTGCCCACCAGAAGCGACAGATGGGTTAGGCCCAGCTGATTCATCGGACGGCGCTTGCCGTCGCCCTGATGCGGGGGCGATTCGAACCCAAGCAACTCTATGCTGACGCCGTCACGGCGGATGAAGACGGAATTCAATACAATCTCACCATCGACCTCCATCGTCGGCCCGACCTCGTTGCCGACCTTGAAGGCAATGACCTGCCTGAAGCCCAACCCGTCGCAATAGAAACGCTTCGATCGTTCGACATCGGAGACGCAGATGCCGATATGCGAGAAGACGCGGATCGATGAGGCTGACATGTGCGGACCTGGAATGGCTAATTGAGCGGATCGGTAAACACTCTATGCCAAACTAGCAGTAAAGCCGGAACGAAAACGGCGCTCTCCGAAGAGGGCGCCGTCATCGTGATCCGCTCTACCGCTTGCGGGAGAGGGGAGGGCTATGGTGCTTTACGAGGTCGCGCCACCCTCATAGACGATCTGAACACGCCGGTTCTGCGGTTCCTTCACGCCGTCGGCGGTCGGGACGAGGGGATCCCGCTTGCCTTTGGCGATGATCTCGATCTCAGAAGAAGGAACACCGTTCTTCTCCAGCTGGGCCGCGACCGACTCCGCACGGCGGCGGCTGAGACGCATGTTGTAGGCGTCGGAGCCCACCGTGTCGGTGTGACCGGTCACTTCGAGCTTGGTCACTCCCGCTGGGCCGGCGTTATGCGCCGCTTGGTCGACGATCGTAACGGCCTGGGGCGTCAGGTCAGACTTGTTGAAGTCGAAGAACACCAGATAGCTCTTCGGCACCGACGGCGCCGGAGCGACGACCGGTGGCGCCGCATAAGCCGCCGTCTCGGCCGGAGCCTCTTCGTGCTTTCCGAAGTGGTAGGTTACGTCGCCGCCGAAGGTGGGCGGATCGCCGTAATAGGAGATCGTCATGTTTCCGAACCCCGGACCGAAATCGATGCCGTTGATGCGGTATTTGTCGTTAAAGATGTTCTTGCCCCACATCTCGATATCGACCGTGCCGTCCGGCACGTCGATATTCGTCAGGCGCAGTCGGGCATCGAAGATGTTCTGCGGGCTCGCCTTGGTCGATCCGGCGAAACCCTCAGGACCGGCTGCTGGATTGAACGAGTATGGATACTCGTAATAGGCGTCAGAGTGGCGGTAATCGACGATGAAGTGCAGCCTGCCGATATCGTTGTCCATCAAAGTGGCATCGGCGCTCATGCTCGCGGTGAATTGCGGGGCATAAGGGAAGGCACGATCGTTGGCGACGTTGATACCGTTGTTGATGAACGTGTTGTAGGCTGTGTTGAGATAGCCGACCGCCCCCGTCAGGCTCAGCCAGGAAACGGGCAGCGCCTGGATGTCGAATTCGACGCCGCTGATGTCGGCGGAGCCGGCATTGCGGACGACCGACGCCGCGGCACCCGTTGCCGTGAACACAGAAAGCTGCAGATCCGAATGCACGTCGTAGAAACCGGCGACGTTGACGTTCAACCTGCCGTCCAGCCAGCGCGTCTTCAATCCGACTTCGTATTCGTCGACGCTTTCCGGCAGGAACGGCGTCACCGCCTCGGCCGCACTCGGAGCCTCCCCGTTGAAGCCGCCGCTTTTGAAGCCTTGGGCAAATTTGGCGTAGACATTGATGTCGTCGGTCACCGCATATTTGAGTACGGCCATCGGCGTTGCCGAGTCATAGTTTTTCGTCGCGCTTTCGTACGGGATTAAGACGGTCAGCGGCGCAAAGGCCGTGCCCCCGGTCTCGAACCGGCTGCCGAACTTGGTTTCGTTGTTGTACCTGAGACCGAAAGTGACGGTCAGCTTGTCGTCCAGGACCGGCGGATTGTAATCGACCTGACCATAGAATGCGTAGTTCTGGGTCGCATAGCCGTATTGGGAGTTGAAGACGACACCGCCCAGAAAAAACTCCTGCGGATTCTGTGTATAGCCGCCATCCTCGAAATAGAAGGCCCCGACGGTGTAGTGGAAGCGGTCGATTTGGCCGCTCGCCTGCAGCTCCTCGGATGCGGAATGGTAATGCGTGAACAGTTCGGTCCCGGCGACCAGCAGCGGGGAACCGTCCAGGTCGAGATTGTTCGACCAATCGATCCAGCGCAGTCCGCTAATGGATTTCAGGGTCAGCTCGTCGCTGACGTCCCAGGTCGCGGTCAGCGAGTGGGCGCGGACATTGGCGATTTCAAACACCCGGCTGCCGTTGAAGCCCCCGTTGATCGTGGCGGCGTTACTGGGTCCGGGGCTGTGCTGGATGTATGAGGCCAGCGGAATCCCAAGATAGACGGGTGAAGTCGGATCGAAAATATTGCCGGCGCCAACCCGCGTCAGCTGGGAATAGTTGGGCGTGTCCTTCTGATAGCTAATGTCGAAGGCGTAATCGAGCGTGATATCGTCCGTGACGTCGGCGCGGATCGCGATGCGGCCGGACCGGCCGTTGACGCTGTCCAACTTGCCGAGCCAGGACGGCGAAGCCAACGGGCTGTGGAGCGGATCGCTCACGGTATTGATGTAGCCGTCATGACCCTGCATCACGCCGGACAGGGCGATGCTGAAAATGCCGATCTTGGGCAGGTTCAGGTTGCCGCGGACCTGCGTCGAGCCGTAATTGCCCGCGCCGGCTGTGATATATCCCTCAAGCTGACCGGTCGGTTTTTGCGTGACGATGTTGATCGCGCCGCCGAGCGAATTGCGGCCGTACAGCGTGCCCTGCGGGCCACGCAGGACTTCGACATGGTCGATATCGGCCATATCGGTCACGTTGCCGATTGCCTTGGGAATATAGACGCCGTCGATATACAGCCCGACGGTCGGATCCCAGTAGGGCGCCGGATTGATGGTGACGCCGCCGCGGACCGCGATGTCGGCTTCGGTCTGGTAACCCGGCGACTGCACGATCGCAACGTTAGGCGCAAAGCCCTGAATGCCGCGAATATCGGTAATGTTGCGCGACGACAGCGTCGCGGCGCTGAACGACGTCACCGCGATTGGTACGTCGCGCAATTTTTCCTCGCGGCGTTCGGCCGTGACGACGATTTCTTCAAGGCCCCCGGTCGAGGCGGTGGACTGGTCGGCGGGCGCAGCGTTTTGGGCGAATGCAGGAAAAGCAAAGCCGGCGGCGATGGCCGAAGCGGCCAGGAGTCGGTTACGCAGGCCATTGCGAGATGGCAGAATCATGGTCAGCACTTTCTTCCCTCAGGATGTGAATTCCGACCGAAGCGCGTAATCTATCGAACGCGTCTTAACGGTTAAACGGGGTTTACGGCGCGGAAGCTGATAGGAAGCGCAAGAACAGTCAATGACTGTTACGCAGGCCGCAATAAGATTTAGTCACAGTTGCATATACGCAACAGAATAACAGCTGTTCTGGGCTAGGCGTGTGCATTTGTGCTTAATCATTGAAAAGATAGATAAAATCTACGGATCTTCCTCAGGTTGCAGCCGGGGCTGCAAATGCCTTATATTTCACTCTACGAAATACTGTTTTGTCCGGCGCAACCGGGTATTGTCAGACCGCCAATATGTAAGGACGACGTGAGCGCACCAATCCAAATCACCGATCGACAAGACCTCGCGGCGGAGGTGTCGACATTTCTGCGTCATTTGCACGGGCTGAATATGAGCATCGTGCAGCAACTTTCTCCAATCCTGGAGGAACGGCAGGGGATCGACCTGCGGCTCTACTATATTCTCCATCACGTCGATAACGGCGCCGTTCACCCCGGCGCGATCGCACAGGTCATGAAGCTGCCGAACAGCCTGATCACCAAACATCTCGATCAGCTTGCCAGCAAGGAACTGCTGGAACGCAGCATCGATGCGCACGATTCACGCCGGATATTGATTAGGCTGACACAAAAAGGCGTCGATCTGATGCATACCGCGGATGCGATCCTGTCCGAATTGGTTGGCCGACGCCTTGCCCGAATCGCGGACGATCAGCGCGCGAGCTTTATCGCCACGCTCGTCGCTCTGGCCGGGGATTCGGAGAAAAAGTGAGTTCATCTGATTTTGTGCGGGCCGCCGTTACCCCACAGGAACGGCGGCTGACACTGGCTGCCTTGATGGCGGTGCTGCTGTTGAGTTCGCTCGACCAGACCGTCGTCGGTGTCGCCATGCCGCGCATCATCGCCGAGCTTCACGGCCTTAGCCTGATCGCCTGGCTGACCACCGCCTATATGCTGACCTCTACCGTCTTCGTGCCGATCTATGGCAAGCTCAGCGACCTCTATGGCCGCAAGACGATCCTGGTCTTTGGCATCGTCGTCTTCCTCGTTGGCTCCTGGTTCTGCGGGATGAGCGGAGAGTTCGGGGACTTGCCGCTGATCGGTGACGGCATGAATCAGCTGATCCTGTTCCGCGCTCTCCAGGGTATCGGTGGCGCGGCACTGTTCACAATGACCTTCACCATCATTGCCGACCTGTTCGAACCGCGCGAGCGCGGCAAGTTCATGGGTATCTTCGCGTCCGTATTTGGTGTGTCGCTGGTTTTGGGCCCGCTTGCCGGTGGTTTTTTCACGGATCTTGGTTCAGTAAATATCCTCGGTTACAACTTTGCCGGATGGCGCGGCGTGTTCTATGTGAACCTGCCGATCGGCCTGCTCGCGCTCTTTATGATTATCTTCAAGATGCCGACCTTGGGCCGCCGCGTACCGGGCCGGGTCGATTATCTGGGCGCCATATTTTTCATGGCCGCGGTCACGCCGTTTCTGCTCGCGTTGACCTGGGGAAACACCTATGGCTGGGCGTCCGTGCGTGTGCTGTCGGCCTTCGCGACCGCCGTGATCAGCCTCGGTGGCTTTTTCGCGGTCGAAATCGGCAATCCCGATGCGCTGATGCCGCTGGGCCTGTTCCGCAACAAAGTGTTCGCGATTGCCAACTCCGGCGCCTTCCTGGTCAGCATGGCGTTTATGGGCGTCATCAGCTTCCTGCCGCTTTATATGCAAGTGGTCCGTGGCGTCAACGCGACGAAAAGCGGCCTATCGATGCTGCCGCTGCTCGGCGGGCTGATGGCGACCAGCGTGCTCTCGGGTTTCCTCGCCTCGAAAACCGGCCGCTACAAGCCCTTCATCCTGGGAGGTTACGTCGGTGTCTTGATCGGCGTCATCCTGCTGTCGCGCATCGGGCCGGACACGACGACACTCGACCTCGGCTGGCGCATGTTCATCGTCGGCATCGGCATCGGACCGACGCAGAGTCTGTTCAACCTGGCGATCCAGAATGCAGTTCCGCCCGCGCAGACCGCGACCGCGACCAGCACCAGCCAGTTCTTCCGCCAGATCGGCTCGACCGTCGGCGTGACGCTTTTCGGCACCATGCTGACCGGCAGCTTGCTGGTTGAGCTACCCAAGCAACTGCCGGTCGTTCCCGGCATGAGTGTCGGCAAGGTCGATATGGGTGAGGCGCAGTCTCAGGCCATGAACCCGAACCGCATCCATGACCGGGTGGCGCAGGCATTCGACGATCAGTACCAACAGTTCGACCGCGCCTATCACGGCAACCCGGCGGCGGTGACCGCCGTGCTGGACAATCCCGCGGTGCCCGACGGGATGAAGACCAAATTACGGGCGGGCGACACCTCGAACGCGGACCAGACGCTGAAGGCGATCCGCCAGGCGCTCGATCATCGCTTGCCGGACCTGGTCGCTAAGCTCGAGCGCGGGACCAGGGTCGCTTTCTCAAATTCCATCACGGGCATGTTCAAGAACAGCTGGGCTATCGTGGCGCTGGGAATATTGATTGTCCTGTTCCTGCCCGAGATTCCGTTGCGCCACCGCGCCAAGCCCGGCGAGGCTTCCGATGGGGCCGATGACGAGACGCATATTGTAGCGGCGGCTGAGTGACGCTATTAGCCCACAATCATTTTGCGCGATCACAGCGTTCACCCAAATCGACAGAGCGAAAACACAATGACTGAAGAAGCCCAGGTCCTTCCCAAGCCAAAGAAATCCGTTGCCTTGTCGGGCGTGCCAGCCGGGAACACCGCGCTCTGTACAGTTGGGCGCAGCGGCAACGATCTGCATTATCGCGGATACGACATCCTCGAAATCGCCGATGCCTGCGAGTTCGAGGAAGTGGCCTATCTGCTGGTCCATGGCAAGCTGCCGAACATGGCCGAACTGATCGGCTATCGCGCCAAGCTGAAGGCGCTGCGCGGCCTGCCTATTGCGGTGAAGGACGTGCTGGAGCAGCTTCCGGCCGCCAGCCACCCGATGGATGTGCTGCGCACCGGCGCTTCGGCGCTGGGTTGCGCGCTGCCGGAGAAGGACGATCACAATATCGCCGGCGCGCGCGACATCATCGACCGGCTGATCGCCTCGTTCGGTTCGATGCTTTGCTATTGGTACCATTTCAGCACCAACGGCCGCCGGATCGAGGTCGAGACCGACGACGAAACCGTCGGCGGCCATTTCCTGCATATGCTGCACGGCACCAAGCCGTCGGCGTCCTGGGTGCGCGCGATGCACACCTCGCTGATCCTCTATGCCGAGCATGAGTTCAACGCCTCGACCTTTGCCGCCCGCGTCATCGCCGGCACCGGGGCAGACATGCATTCCGCGATCACTGGCGCCATTGGCGCGCTGCGCGGACCCAAGCATGGCGGCGCGAACGAGGTCGCGTTCGAAATCCAGAAGCGTTACGATACGCCCGACGACGCCGAGGCGGATATCCGCGCCCGCGTCGAGAAGAAAGAGGTCGTGATCGGCTTCGGTCATCCGGTCTACACGATCGCCGATCCGCGCAACCAGGTCATCAAGGAAGTCGCCCGAAAGCTGTCGAAGGAAGCCAACGACACCAAGATGTTCGACATCGCCGGGCGTCTCGAGACGGTGATGTGGGAGATCAAGAAGATGTTCCCGAACCTGGACTGGTTCTCGGCCGTCTCCTATCACATGATGGGCGTCCCGACCGCGATGTTCACGCCCCTGTTCGTCATCGCCCGCACCACCGGCTGGGGCGCGCATGTGATCGAACAGCGCATCGACGGCAAGATCATCCGTCCCAGCGCGAACTACACCGGCCCGGAGGCCCGCAAGGTTCCGCCGATCGACCAGCGCTAACCGCGCTTTCGATCGTTTGTCCCAAACTGTCGAAGCGCCGGGAATATAGCCGACCGGTTTGACGTCGTTGGAAAGTGCGTACCGGGGAAAGTGCGCACCGGCGCATTTTCCATCGGGGACTTATGACCATATTTCGAAAAGCTTGTCTGGCTTCGCTGGCTGTACTTTCACCGTCCGTTTCGTGTTTCGCCGAAGATCAACCGGTTTCGGCCTCCGGGTTTTATCTCTCCGGAGCGGTTGGCGCCGACTCGATGCCGAATATCAGCCTCAAGGTGAATGGTTTTCCGGCGACCTCCAGCTGGAAGACCGGTTACGGCGTTCTGCTCGCCGGGGGTTATAAATGGGATTTCGGTCTGCGGACGGAGCTCGAATACAGCTATCGCGATACGAAGGTGAAGGCGTTCAACTTCACCAATCCCTGGCTGGGAACCCAGTGGGACAATTCGCTGATGGCGAATGTCCTGTACGAAGTTCCGACCGGTATCGCGCTGCGGCCCTATATCGGCTTTGGTGGAGGCGGCTCGCATATTTCCTGGGGTGATAATTTCCGGAACCGGGGGCCGATCATCTATGACGGCACCGACACCAAATTCGCCTACCAGGCGATGATCGGGGTGGCTTATGCCCTGACCCCGCAGATCGACGTAACGCTCGATTACCGACTGAAAGGTTCGGAAAGCTTCTCCTTCCGGGGTAGCGCCCTGAATACCGCTGTCACCAACTTCAGCGATCGCACCCGCACGCTGTTCCTGGGCGCGCGCTATACATTCGGCGAGGGGGCTTTCGAAGACGTGCCTTCCGATAGCGGAGCAGGGGAGCAGGCACCGTCCACGCCGCTGGCCGGGCCCTATCTGGCTGCCGGCGCCGGTCCCGATTTCAAGCCCGATACCGGCCTCAGTATCGACGGCGCCCACGTCACCTCGACCTGGAAAAGCGGTTACGGCCTGTTTCTGGCCGGCGGCTATAAATGGGATTCCGGGCTACGCGTCGAAGGCGAATACAGCTACCGCGAGGACCATGTCAGAAGCTTCAACACCAATCCCTGGTTCGGAACCCATTGGGACAATTCGGCTATGATCAATGTGCTGTACGACGTTCCGACAGGGACGAATATCATGCCCTATTTCGGCGTCGGTGTCGGTGGCTCGCATATTTCCTGGGGCGATAATTTCAGGGCCAGAACACCACCGGTCATTTATGACGGCTCCAACCTTAAATTCGCCTGGCAGGGGATCGTCGGCGTCGCCTATGCGATCACGCCGAAAATCGACGTGACTTTGGATTATCGGATCAAAGGCACCGAAAGCATGACGTTCCGGGGCAGCGCGCCGAATACCGTCATCACCGACTTCACCGACCTGACACACAGCGTCTTCGTGGGCGGGCGTTATTCCTTCGGCTCTTGGGCGCGGATGTGATCCGCAGAGGTGTCGTGTCGACGGCATTTGCCTGCCTTGGCGTGCTGCAACCCTCAAATCGCGGGGAATGTCGATTGACCTCCTAAAATGACCGTTCGATGCTGAGTTCGATCAGGTCGCGATTCTCGAGCGATTGCTGCGGGCCGCCGAATCCGACGATGGAATATTTGGCATTACCGAAATAATGGGTCAGCGTGAGCGAACCCTTCCAGACGCCGTCGACAGTTGCGGTGATGCCGATATTAACGTCGCCGGTGCCTCGGTTCATCGCCGGATCGGTCTGGGACAGGCCCAGGAAATTATAGCCTACCCCGACCGGAACGGTGACGTCGATGCGAGGCAATAGCTGAAAGAATTGCGGCTCGAAAACCATCCGCAGGGCGGCTGCGGTGCGGGTGCGTCCAGGCGCGAGCGCGTTCGGATTTGCGGTTGTTTCGAGAAGATGATTGGCGGCGACCTCGCCGCGCCAACTTGCGCCGTCCGGCAGGCCCGGCAGCGGCGGCACCGTATAGAGCCACGAGAATTGGGCATGGATCGTGTCGCCGAGCGGATAAAGTGGGCGGCCGACGAATGCCGGCTGGACGCCGGGCCCCGGCCGCAAGAAAATCCCGCCATTGACCAGCGGCATGTTGCGGCGGCCCGAGATTTCGGCGGCAACGGCCGCATTGCCGAGAGGCGCGGCGACGCTCGCGCCGTAGATCTCGATGCCCCTGGCAAATTCCAGGCTATAGGCGCCCGGCGCGAACAGTGCGGAGGTCGAAGAGGTGTTGGGATCATAATAGATGTTCGGCGTCTTGGAATCATAGCTCAAGGCGTAGAGTCCGAAATCGAAATCGCCCCGATGAAATTTCAACGCCACGCCATACTGATCGGTTGAACTGGGAAGCCTGTCCGGCGTGCGGTTGTAATAAAACGTGCCAAGCCGCGGCACGGTCAGCTGGATCAAATGCGTTCCTTCGGCACCCAGCACGTTATTGGGATCGACATAGGCATATTGCGGGTCAATACGGCTGCGCCGCCACTCGAATTGATAATAGGCCTGGATCGAGAGATTGTCGGCCACCGCCCAGCTGAACGACATCTGATTGACGGGCAAATAGACGTTTTTCCCGTGATAGTCGCCCACGCTCTGTACGATATAGCTGTCGATCGGCGCCTGGCCGGCGGCTACGCCATTGCTTGGGAAAAAAAGACTTTCCCCCCAGATGACGCTGTGGCGGCCGACCCGGAAGGAGAGCGACCTGTCGCCGCCGGTTTCGATCGTGCCATGCAGGAACGCTTCGAACAACTCGATATCGTGACCGCCATTTTCCGAGATGTCGGCGGTGCGCAACGTGCCGCCCTCATTGGAAATATTGTCGCTGTTGTCGATCGCGTCGTACCAGGCGGCCGCGCTCACATGCAGGCCGAAATTCCGATAGGCAACATCGATTTGCGACAGGAGGTCGATCCGCGCCGAACGGAAACCGGCGCCATACCCACAACTGTGGTCGTCGGCCGCCGGTAGGATCTGGTTTTGCGGCTCGTAGAGGGCGCAATAGCCGGACGTGGCGGACGACGCATTGTGCAGCCCATATTGCGTGCTCAGATCGACCGTGTTGTCCCAATGAAATTCCAGCGCGTCGAAGGGGCCGGCCTGGGTCTCGCCCGTGACAGCCGCCGTCATGGCCGCTATGCCGATCAGGCAGGCGAACCGGCAAAGCACCGTTGGGGCCGTCCTTCGAACGGTCATGG
Organism: Rhodospirillales bacterium; assembly: GCA_028291345.1. Classification (GTDB taxonomy): domain Bacteria; phylum Pseudomonadota; class Alphaproteobacteria; order BOG-932; family Roseiterribacteraceae; genus BOG-932. The sequence continues at coordinate 26,245 of JAQGIF010000379.1, forward strand.
AGGCGACGGGCCGCCAAGGCACCCGGCGTCGATTCGATGCGACATGCTCATGCTCAAAAAACGATATTATACCGGATTCCCGCCGCATAGTCGGTTGGCGCATTTGTATCGTGGCCGGGATTGAGTCGCGCCATGATGAAGGCCTGGACCGTCGCGGGCTCCCCCCTGCCGGCGAATGTTTCGAGCGGGGCGCGATAAGCGAGTTGAAGGTCGATCTCCCGCCCTTTCGGGGCCAGATTCACATGCCGTGTGCTGCGCAGGATAGTGCCGTTGGCATCCATCGCCACCGGCAGCAGCAGATCGGCGCGCGCGTCGCTGACGCGGATCGGCTGGGCGATCTGAAACCCTAGCATGTCGCCCTTGACGATGCCGTCATGCTGGATCGCGCCGATCGCGAAGGCATCGCTGGCGATGCGGCCGACATTGGAAAATAGACCGCCGCCCGGCCGGGCACGCGTCTGTCCCTTCGTAAAGGCAGCGGTCAGTTCCAGGTGCTCGGTCGGATGGCCCGCTGCCATCACGGTCAGGAAGGTTGAAACGCTTTCGCTACCTACCGACAGGGCCCCGCTGGAAATCGAGCCGAACATCCCACCCTGCTCGGTCAGGTGGCCGATACCCAACCCGAGGTCGATTGCGGCGATCGTCGCCGCGGTTGTCAATTGTACGAGGCCGGTGGCGCCGTTGCGGTAGAGCACGCCGGCATCGCCGATATCGCTCTGGCTTGAAATCGCCGCGGCAGTGATTTGGAACCTGCCGAACCGATGCGACAAGGCAGCGCCATAGCCGTCATTGGCGAACCCGGCTTGCGGCAGGACTGTGAGATCGCCGCGCAGGAATAAGGGCGCGCCGCGTTCATCGGCGCCCAGCATGTCGGGTAGGCTGGCCGTGGAAAGGTTCAGCGCGCTCAGATGCTGGCCGAATTCCGCCACCGTGTCGGCACTCAGGCTGACAGCAATATCCATGCCATTGGGCTTGGTGGCGTTGCCGGGAATGATCGCAAAGCCGACAGGGCGCAGCCCTGTCGATCCTTCGGCCGCAAGCCGCAATTGCGACGGGGCCAGCGCGACGACGGATGCCGGATTTATCCACTCGCTTCCGGCGCCGGTCCGGTCGCGCGGCGCGGAAGCAGGGGACGGCAGCGCGGCCATATAGCCGCGTTGGTAACTATCGAGGGCGAGAACATGCAGTCCGGCCAGTGCTGTCCGGGCGCCGCTGCCGAACGGCTGGCCGAGGGTGAGGCGGGCGTTGGATAACAGGCTTGCGTTTCCGCCGGCGATCTCGCTTGTCGGGATCGACAGCGCGCCGATCGGCTGGATGGCCTTCGCCAGATTTAGTAGCCCCGCGCCGAAATCGGCCGAACTGCCAGTCGCAAGCGGGTCCGCGGTCACCAGCAAGATCTGCACCACCTTGGCCGCGGTTAGATTGGGAAATTCCTGCTTCAAAAGCGCTGCCGCGCCGGAGATGATCGGCGCGGAATAGCTTGTGCCGCTGACCGTTATCGGTGCGCCCTTGCTGTCCAGAGTGGCGATCTGGTCGCCGGGCGCGACGAGGTAAAAGGACTTGCCGCTGCCGGCGCGATGCGAAAAGCCCGCGAGCGTTCCGGCCTGGGTCGAGGCGCCGGCGATAATCACCTGTCCTTTCGCATCGGGATCGGCCGCGAACAAAGCGAGCGCGCTTGGGTTTCCCCCAGCCACGGCCGGCCCGGTATTATTACCGGCGGCGATGACAATTACCTTCCCCGCATCGATCGCCGCGTCGAGATCGGTCCGCAACTCGTTGGAGATAGGGGCGGTTCCACCCAGGCTGAGATTGACGATCGCTGCATCGACCGTCCCGAAGCTTTGGTTTGTGCCGGCCGCGACTTCCAACGCAGTCCGCAGATCGGACTGGGAAAAACTCAGTTCGCTGCCCGCCTTGATATCGGCGATCCGTGAGCCGTAGGCGATGCCGTGCATATAGACACCGTCGCTTTTCGCGGCGATCACCGCCGCCACCGAGGTTCCGTGGTCATCTTCTATCAGCGGATTGGCCGTGACGTTTATGTGCGCGGCGATCTCGCCCTGAAGTTTGGCGATATCCGCGACGCCGGAATCGATTACTGCGACCGTAACGCCGACGCCGGTCAGGCCGGCAACATAGGCGTTGCCGGCATGGACGGAATCCAACGCATAGTTGCCGAAATATTCCGCTGTAAAGATGCGCGGATGCAAAGCGGGGCTTGCCGGAAAGGGAGGCGGTATCACCCGTATGGTGAACGGCGGCCGGGCGAAGGACGCAGCGGTTGTCCTATCCCGATCGATACAGCTGCTGCAGCATGCGAGGATGAGTGATACTAGCGAGCCCGAAACGGCGGTGCGGTAGGCTGCGCGGTCCATCGCCTACCGAACCGGTGACGATTGGTGGAATAAACCGCACAATGTTGGCGTCCATATCGATAATCCCTCGCCAAGTGGCTGGGGTCTGCGTTGAGCCGAATTATTAAGGTGGGTAATTTGTCGACCAGATACCGCTGGACCACGTGATCTCCCGATTTCCGATGGACCGGGTGACGCGCAATTCGGACCGAGGGGCGAAGCGAAATGCAGGATCGGGTGATGCCTCGAAGTTCGACGAATTCTCCAGCGCGGTTTTGGCCGCGATACCGCGCCTGCGGCGTTATGCGATCGCGCTGCTGCGGGATTTGAGCATGGCGGACGATCTGGTGCAGGATTGCATTGAGCGCGCGTTGAAAAATCGCGCCTCGTTGGCCGATAACAGCCACATTTCCGGCTGGTTGAGCTCGATCCTGCACAACCTTTATATGGATTCATTGCGCCAGCAACGCCGTCGCGGTGCGCATGTCGAACTCGACGACTCGCTGAACCTGATCGAACTCAGCGTCCCGGCCGCCGACCGCGGCACAGCTAAGGATCTTGTTGAGGCGATGTCGGACCTGAGCTTCGAGCATAGGCAAGTGCTGCTGCTGGTAGGTTTGGAGGGCTTTAGCTACCGTGACGTCGCAGCACAGCTGAATATTCCGATCGGCACGGTAATGTCGCGCCTGGCGCGAGCGCGCGCGCAATTGCGCAGCAGGTTGGACGGCGAGACGCCGGTCGGCGAGGCGGGGCAGTCGGCCCTTGCCCCGACAAGGGGGCGGTGAAATAGAGATGAAAAATATCTCCCTAACCGACGAGGAACTGCACGCCTTCATCGATGGCGAACTCGACGATGCCAGCGCCAGATCGGTCGCTGCGGCAGTCGCCGCCTCGGCCGAACTCACCGCGCTGGTCGATCATTACCGCGCCGACAAGGCGCTAATCGCCGGCATCTACGGTCCGCTGATCGATCGGCCAGTTCCTCTCGCGATGATGCGTCCGCTAGGACGGGAAAAGTCTACCGCGCGTGTTCGGATAATTGCCCGGATTACGTCAGCCGCCGCCGCGATCGCGGCCATGATTGTGGTCGCCTGGTTCGGATATCCGATGATTAACGGTGCGGTGACCGATCCTTTGGTTGCGGAGGCAGTTGCGGTTCGCCAAGGCAAGGTTCAGGCGGACAGGGAAATCGACAGTTCGCAGGTCATGACATCGGACGCGCGGAATCGGCTGGCTGAGACGATCCTCGCCGTGCCGGTCAGGGTGCCAAATCTCGAGAAATCTGGCTATGTCCTGGCGTCGATCGCGGTCTATCCCGATCACGGAAATCGGCACTCCCTGCAGTTGAGCTATCGCGGGCGCAATGGCGCGCTGTTCACCATGTATCTGCGCCCGATCGCCGGAGCCGACCGCTTCGCTCTATCGCGGCGTGGGGAGATGCAGGTCTGCGTCTGGCAGAATGACAAAATGAGCGTCGTCATGCTGGGCGAGATATCGGCGCGGGAAATGCTCCGCGTCGCCACTTCCACCTACGCCGACCTCGATTTCTAAACGGGTAGGAACCCGCTAACGCACGCCCTCGGCCGCCAGCGTATCCGGCGAGAACTCGTGCGTGCTGTGGGGCGGCGTCGGTTTGAACGGTGCGCGTTCGTTGTTGAAGGCAAAGGCGAACACATACCCGCCCTCCTGCAGATCATAGATCAGTTCGCTCGCCAGAACGACGGCGGGCAGGTCCGGAACCATGTACATCGTGCCGTGGCTGAACTTCCAAAGGCGGCCGTCGGCGTCCCACGCGTCCGCATAGACTGCGAACCAGGTGTCTTCATCGATATAGAAGCGGCGATGCGGTGCGAGGTGATGTTTGCCGGGCGCAAGCGTGGCATCGACAACCCAGACGCGATGAAGCTCATAGCGCAGAGCCGCGGGGTTGGCGTGCCGGGGCCCGGCTATGTCGGCGATCGCCGTGGCGTGGAACCGGTTGTTGTTATAGGGAATATACATCTCGCGCTTGCCGAGCAGCTTGAATTCGTACCGGTCGGGGCTGCCGCTGAAGATGTAGTAGTCGTCGAAGCTTTCGATGCCGCCCCCGTCGGGCGTGGGCGTGTCATAGGATAGCAGCGGCGATTTTCGTACGCGACGCTCGCGCGGCAGATATTGCCATGCCTGGACCGGATGACGCGCGATATTGCTAGCTGACCATACCAGATAACCGCGGCCAGCCAGCCCCGGCGGACCGTCGCTGACCTCGCGCCTCAGAAAATAATAATCGCCGTAGGAGTCGGGCGTGGCACCGGGATAGTAATATGGAAAGTCGATGATTTCATGATACTGATTCGATAGCTCCAGCGTGCCATCCGACGACACGACATAGTTTCGAATATTGTCTTCCCGCGCCGCCCCCCAATAGGCGAGTAAATGGTTCCAGATGACTTCAGCTCCGCTTTGGGGTATCGGAAATGGAATCCCGCCTACGGCGCCGGTCACCCCATAGGCGATGCCCTCGTCCGCTGCCTTGGCCCTCGTGGCATTGGCGAAGATATTGTCATAGACCGCCTGCGGCAGCGCCGCCGTCCGGTGGCTGGGATAGACATCCATCCGATAGTCGGGATATTTGGCAAATAGAGCTTTCTGCCCCTCGGGCAGCTGGTCCGCATAATTCCTGAAATTTGCCGCGGTGATCGAGAAAATCGGCTTCTCGTCTTTGAAGGGGTCGGGCCGCGCTTCGCCCGGCACATATCCGAGGGCGGGGGAAGTCTCGCCGCCTGTCCAGGGCGGAATAGTGCCCGCCGCGTTTCCCGCTCGCTCGGCGCCCACGGGGGTCAGGCTCGTTTTCAGCCGTCCCGCTTCGTCGGGCGAAACCGCCGCGCGCGCGAAATGAAGCGTTGGCCCAAGCAGCGCGGACGTCAGAATGATCGCAAGGACGAGCCGCTGCCCGCTTGTGCCGGGACGTTTTGGGTGATTTGCCAAAATGGTCGTGCCGCCTCCCTGCCCTAGGGTGGCCTTCAATATCGCCATGGCCCCCATAGATCGCAACCGCCCACAGATTGCAACTACCGGGACCAAGACAAGGCAATTGTCGCCGCGACCATTAAAGGCAACAGCTTTGGAATAAATCGCCCGGCGCGAACCGCCGTTGGAATAAATCGTCAAGCCAACCGTCCATCCATCGAAGACAATATCCGGCGGTCGCCGGTCAACAGCTTTAAGGGAGTATTCTCAATGCAAAGGACGTTCGCATGGACTGCCTTATCGTCTGCGACGCTGGCGGCTATGGCTCTTTTTTCGACGGTTCCGGCGGGCGCCGTATCGATCACGGAATTCCCGGGCGTCCTGGCTGGCACGGGCCCCAACGTCATCACTCTCGGACCCGACGGCGCGCTTTGGTATACGGAATTCGGGAGCAGTAAGATCGGCCGGATCACCACCGCGGGCGTCGTCACGGAATTCGCCACACCGCCGAACAGCACGCCCTATGGGATCACCACGGGGGCCGATGGGGCGCTGTGGATCTCCGATCAGGTGTCGCCCAAAATCCGGCGCATGACGACCGCCGGCGTCGTCACCGAATTCCCCATACCGAGCGGCAACACGACGTCCGGCATCACCAGGGGACCCGACGGCAATATTTGGTTCACCGAACAAACCACGGCATCGATCGGGCGGATCACTCCGGCCGGAGTGATTCTCGAACTGCCGATCAGCGCCGGGTCGACAGGGCCGGCCCCCTATATGGGTTATAGCCTAGTCACTTCAGCCAACGGCGCGCCGACGACGATCGTGGCGGGGCCTGACGGGCTCATGTGGTTCACTGAAAAGAACGGCGCCAAGGTCGCTCGCCTCAATGCCGACACTTCGTCGACCGAATTCGCCATCAGCGGTCCGGCGATCGGCATCACGGCCGGCCCCGACGGCGCCCTCTGGTTCGTCGAGGAAGGGGCCAACAAAATCGGCCGGGTGACCACCGCCGGCATGGTGACCGAGTTCGCCGTGCCAACCCCAGGCAGTCTGCCTTTCGGTATTGCTTCAGGACCTGACGGTGCCCTCTGGTTCGCGGAATTCGGCGCGGGCAAGATCGGCCGCATCACGACCACGGGCGCGATATCGGAATTCCCGGTTCCTAGCCCGAACAGCTCGGTCTACACGATCGTCAACGGGCCCGACCAGGCGCTGTGGTTCACCGAATCCGACGCCAACCGGATCGGCCGCCTGGATCCGGCGGCGAGTCCCAGCCCGCTCGTTTCCGCTGTCCTACCGACCAGCCGGTCGGTACAGGTAGGATCGACGGCGACCGTGTTCGCGACGCTCATCAACAGCGCGGGCACGCCGGCGACCGGGTGCCACATCGTGCCGATCACGCCTGTCGCCGCCAATTTCTCATACCAGGCGACGAATTCAGCAACCAATGCCCCCATCGGCTCTGCGAATACGCCGGTCGATGTCGGGGCGGGTGCGGCGCAAAGCTTTGTCATCTCGTTTGCGACCGCCGCCGCCTTTGCCCCGACCGACACGGCGCTCGGCTTTTCCTGCACCGGCGTACCGGCGGCATCCAACAATGTGGGGCTGAATACTCTCCTGCTCTCGGCCTCTCCTTCCCCGGTGCCCGATGTCGTCGCGCTGGCGGCGACGTTGAGCAGTGACGGCATTCTTAGTGTTCCCGGTGTTGCTGGATCGAACGCTTTTGCCGTCGCGACAGTGAATGTCGGTGCAGGCGGGGCCATTACCGCCGTCGCGGATACAGGCCCGGTGCTGCTGCCGGTGGCCATTTCGCTGTGTCAGACAAATCCGGCGAGCGGGAAGTGCATCTCGGCGGTCGGGCCCAGCGTGACGACGACGATCAACGCCAATGAAACCCCGACTTTCGCGATCTTTGCGACAGCTAGCGGCGCGATACCGTTCGCACCGGCTTCAAATCGGATTTTTGTGCATTTGAAGGATGCGGGTGGTGTGGTCCGGGGATCGACAAGTGTTGCGCTGCGGACGCAGTGATGGCGCCCGCGACTGATGCGGGATTATTTTTCCTTCATCTGCCAGACGCCGATCCAGTCATCTGCCGGTGGATGCTCGATCATATATTTGCAACGGTCGATATAGGTCTGTGACAGGCGGTCCTTGGGGTGGCGCTCAAGGGCTTCCTGGAAATTCTCGATCGCTCGGCCGAATTCCCGTTTGCGGTAGATCCTGATGCCTTCGTTGAAATAGTTCACCACGTCCATCAGATTCGGGAAGGTCTCGTCCGTATGGTAGTCGAGAACTTCATAGACGCCGACCGGCTCGGTCTTGCCCTTGACGATGACCATGTCGATATCACGGACCCGATAGGTTCCGCGCAGCCTTTTATAGGTATTTTCGCTGATCAGGATACGCGCCGAATAGGCCTTGCAGGCGCTCTCCAGGCGTGAGGCCAGATTCACGCCGTCGCCGATCAGCGTGTAATCCATGCGCCGAGCCGAGCCGATATTGCCCGATACGACCATATCGGTGTTCAGCCCGATCCCCATATCCACCGGTACAAATCCCTTGGCCACGCGCTCGGCGCTGTATTTCCAGCATTCGCGGATCATCGCGATCGACGCGCGAACAGCGCGATCTTCATCGTCGTCATGCGGCATCGGCAGGCCGAACGCCGCCATGATCGCATCGCCGATGAACTTGTCGAGCATCCCCTCTTCTTTTGAGATCGCCTCGACCATGATCGTGAAGTATTCGTTCAGGAACGACACCGTGCCTTGGGCGCCCAGCTGCTCGGTAATCGGCGTGAAGCCGCGAATGTCCGAGAACATGACAGTCGCGCGGGTGTTCTGGCCGCCCAGCATCCCGCCATCGTCGTTTTCCAGCATCCGTGCTGCGATCGTCGGGTCCATATAGCGGGACATCGTGGCCTTGACCCGCTTTTCCGTGCTGATGTCTTCGATCATCAGCATGGTGCCCAACTGCTCGGCGTGGTCGGTCTTCAGCGGCAGGACGGAGAAATTGACCGTCGCCGTCGTCCCGCCGACGTCGAGCGCGACGTCCATCTGAATGTCGGAAGTCTTTTGCGTCTCGACCTTGGCGATCCGCTCCACGATCCATTCATTCTTGCCGACGAAGAAATCCGAGGCCTTCTTGCCGATGATGTCGGCGGCCTTGCACTGGAATATCTTCAGCCCGGCTTCGTTGCAGGTGACGACGACCCGGGATTCGGACAGCGTGACCACACCGTTCGACATGCTGAGCAGCATGCTTTCGTTGTAGTTCTTCATCTTCTGGACGTCGTCGAACAGCTTCGCATTTTCGAGCGCAATCGCGACCTGGGCGGTAAAGGCTTTCAGCCGGGATTCGTCGTCTTCCGAGAACGGACCGCCCTTTTTGTTCAGCGCTTGGGTCACGCCGATCACCTTGCCGTATTTGTTCACGACCGGCGTGCAGAGGATCGAGCGGGTGAAGAACCCGGTCGTCTTGTCGAAGCCCGGATTGAACCGCAGATCGGCATAGGCGTGCGGGATATTGACGGTCTTGTTGGTGGTAAAGACGGTGCCGGCGATGCCGGCGTGGCTGGGCAACCGGATCTCGCCGACCTTCGATCCCTGCGCGACACGGGAAAACAGCGTGTCGGTCTTCTCGTCGTGCAGGAACAGGGTCGACCGTTCCGCATCCAGCATGCGGGTGGCTTCCGCCATGACCCGGGCCAGCAGCGAGTCGAGTTCCAGTTCCGAGGTAATGTCGGCGACGACGCTCAGGAATTCCATCTCTTGGGCGCGCACCTTGCGCATGCGTTCGACGAACTGCGAGCTGCGCAGCGCCGGTACAGCCATCTGCGCGATGTCGCTTAGCAGCGATGCGTCCTTTTCGGTAAACGCGCCGCTATGCTTGTTGAGACACTGGGCAACGCCGATCACCTCGTCCTTCACGGTCCGGATGGGGACGCACAGGATGGTTTTCGTGGTGTAGCCGGTCTCCTTGTCGACATCGGCATTGAACCTAGGATCCGAATAGGCGTCATCGACGATCATCGGCTCGCGCGATTGGAACACGGCGCCGCCGACGCCCTCACTGCTCGAGAAACGAATCTCCCGACGATGGATGCCCTGGGCACTGCGGGAAAATAACTCGTCGGTGTTCGGGTCGAATAGAAAGAAGCTGCTGCGATCCGCGCCGATCGCACGCGATGTCGTCTCGACCAGTGCGTCGAGGATTTCGTCCAGTGATTCGGTTCCCGATACGCGGCGCGATACGTTCAGCAGAATATCGAAATGGCGCAGTTGGCTCTGGAGATCTGCAATTTTCGGACGCTTGCCGTGTAATCGCAGATCGATCCCGCCGTGATGTCCCAGATCACCGTCCGCCATTTTTCTCCAACTCCAGTCTCAGTACCGCTATCGTCTTTTGCAACTCCGCGAATTCGGCGCGCCGGGCGCGTTCGAGGCTCTGGAGCTCCGCCTCATGCTTGATCTTCATGCCGTCGGCGTCGTTTCGCAGCAGTTGGACCACTGTGCGCAGCTGCGAAACTTCGTCATTCGCCGATGATAGGATCTTCTGGCGTTCTTCCTGATGGCCGTTCCGAAGCTCGTCATTGACGGCGCGCATTGATTGGATCGTTTCGCGCAATTGCTTGACCTCCTCACGCGACGCCGCGATCACGGCGGTGGCTTCGCGTTCGGCTTCGATCGCCGCCAGTTCGATCGCGCCGCGCATCGACTGGATCATGCTTCTAAGCTGCAGCATTTCTGCCTCGTAGGATGACCGAACTTCCTGGTTGCTGTGCTTAAGCTCGAGGCTCGCCAATTCGAGCTCTTCGCGTAGTGCATAGACGGCGGCGCGAAGCTGCCGAACTTCTGTCTCAAGTTCCGCCCGCTTGGCGTCTGCAAAATCGACAACGGTCTCCACTTCGACTACTGCCTCCAGTTGCATCGCGCGGGCGGACAATTGTCCACCAAATTACAGCGATATAACCATTCCCTCATGCGCGATAACTGCATTTGCATTTACTTTTTCAAGCTCGGCCGCAATCCCGTCCAGCGTATCGTCTGTATGGCTCGGATCATGATGGAAAAGCACAAGTTTTTTCACCGACGCCTGTTTGGCAAGCTTCGCTGCTTCCTGCCAGGTCGAATGCCCCCAGCCGGCATGCACTACATACTCCGCTTCTGTGTAAGTCGCATCATAGATCATGACATCCACGCCTTCGATCAGGCGGAGCACGTTGGCGTCAAGCTCGTCGGGCCGATGTTCGGTATCGGTGATGTAGGCCACCGACCTTCCTTCCCATTCCACCCGGTATCCCGTTGCCCCGCCGGGGTGATTAAGCGGCGCGGTGCGTACAGTGATGCCTTCTCTGGGCGAGAATGTGTTGCCGGCCTCAAAATCCTTGAACTCCAGATGCGCCGAGATCACGTCCACCAGATTCGGCAGATAGGGCTCCGACAGCGAGGTCGTCAGTACGTCGTGAATGCGCATCCCTGGCGGAAGATGGCCGGCCCAGAAACGCAGGCTGTTCGCCGGGCTGAAACAGGGCGCAAAGAAGGCGATTCCGCATATATGATCGAAATGCGTGTGGCTGCAGAGGATTTCGGCATGGACTGGTTTCTTCTCGGCGAACAGCGCGCCTCCCAGCCCTCTCAAACCCGTGCCGGCGTCGAAAATCAGCAGGTCTTCGCCGCAACGCAGCTCGACGCAGGACGTGTTGCCGCCATATCGTACGGTGTTAGGTCCGGGGCAGGGAATGCTGCCCCGCACGCCCCAAAAGCGGACTTGCATTTTATCCGGTTCAACCAAGCTGCAATCCTCATGCGTAGGTCAGTCCATGTTATGTTATAACGCGGACTGCTGATGAACGGCTTATGCAATTCGCCAAAATACCTTTTACGATGTCTAATATAAAGCGGATCAAGCGCGTGAATTGTCCGTGAAAGGCGCCGGCTTCACTATGCGTTGGCCTCGGCACGCAATTTAGCTCGGATACGGTCAATACCCCGCAGCGCTTCCTTATTTCCCGGCTCCGTCGCCAGGGCGCGTTCGTAAGCCGGCAAGGCCCATTTCAACTTGCCGATTTTTTCGGCTTCCTCCGCATATTGCAAATTGAGCACCAAGCTTTGCGGCTGTTGCTGGAGCCGCTGATAGATATCGGACAGCGCGTCAGCTTGAAGTGTGCCGAGCGGCGGCAGGGTCAACACCGTGCAGCAGGCCACGCGCCGCAACCAGAGTCGTCCTAGTGCTGTAGTTCTTGATAGCATGGATTTTAGTCCATTTTTATGACCGACTTTCGCAATAGTATCAATTTTGTTTGCGACGGGCTATTTACCACATTAACTTGTGTAGTCTGGCTTTTTCCCGGAGTCATTGATGAACGCTTCACGGCGTCTGTTGTCCTCGGTCAGTGCGATAACCATCGCCTGGCTCAATACACTGGCCTCGCCCATTGTCCTAGCCGATGTGGCTAAGGCCGGCACCGCCTCGACCGTGAAGGGGACCTCTGTGACCGGCGTCCTCGGTGCGGATTCGAGTGTTATCGTGGTCGGCAAGGACATATTTGCAGACGAGTTTGTGAATACCGACACTACGAGCTCGACCGAACTTATGTTCCTGGATCAGACCAATTTGACGATCACGCCCGGATCGTCAGTGAAGATCGATAAGTTCGTCTTCGATCCGAACGGCAAGAAGGGCACGGTCGTTTTCAATGTGGCGCGCGGCTCGCTGCGCTTCGTCACCGGATCCCAGGATCCGACCAGCTATCAGATCAAGACGCCCGTCGCGACGATCGGCGTTCGCGGCACGATCGTGAATTTTATAACGACCGACGGCGGCTTGGCTGTACAGCTCGAGGATGGGACCGCCGGCGTGATCGGGACGAACGGCGTCCTTACGCCGATGAGTCCCGCGACGCAGCTTGCTGTGTTCGGCGTGACCGGCTCGGTGGCCACCGCCGCCAACGGCGGTCTCGCCGCCGCGGTCGGTGCCTTGCTCGTCGGCTCCGCCAACCCGGCTACCACGGCGGCCTCGCTGCTTGTGGTCGCCGGTAACAGCACCGGCGCGTTGGCCGCTGTCGCCGCGGCTGCCGTTGCGAGCGCGGTGTCCGCCGCGGGCATCTCTCCGGCCGCCTTGACGGCCGCCGTCGCAGCCGCGGTCACGACGTCATCGAACCCGGCCGCCGCCGCCGCATCGGTGGTCAGTAGTTCCGCGACGCTGTCGCCCAGCCTGGCGTCTTCCACGGGTGCCGGCCTTGCGACGGCGGCAACATCTCTGGCGGCCAGTGACCCGACAGCTGCGGCCGCAATCGTAACTGTCGCCTCAACCTCGACGAATGCCGCAATCTCGGATCCGGTCGCCGCGGTTGCGCAGGCCGTCGCGAATACGCCCCCGGCAGCACCGCCCCCTCCGCCTCCGCCTCCTCCGCCGCCGCCGCCTCCTCCTCCTCCGCCTCCTCCGCCTCCTCCGCCGGTGGTGCCACCGCCGCAAAACAGCCCGCACTGATCGGTGGACGAAAGCCTATTCACAATTGATGCGGCGAATGCCAAAAGTTTGCTGATAAATACAAATACTCACCAACTATAAAACGCGCGGCCTATGCGCCGCAGGACCTAAGGGAATGCAGATGTTGTTTGCTGGATGGATGCAGTGAATTTCGTTCGCCGTGGGCGCAAGCTGCTCTATCCCCTTTTCGTGCTGGGTATAGTTGCCCTATTCGTCGTCATCGGCATGGCCAACCCGTTCTTCGTCCAATCGGTCAGGCTGCTGACGTTCGACAGCATGCAAAAGCTGGCGCCGCGCGCTTATGACGAGCGGCAGCCCGTGCGTGTCGTCGATATCGATGACAAGTCGCTTGAGGTGCTGGGCCAGTGGCCCTGGCCGCGGACCGTCATGGCCGAATTGATCGGCAAGATCGGCGCCGCGGGCGCGGCATCGATCACCACCGATATTATCTATGCCGAGCCTGACCGCACGTCGCTCGGCCGCTACACGAAGAACCTGCCGGCCGATAAAGCCGATGAGGTGGCAAAGCTCGTCGGCGGCCCGCTCGACAACGACGCCGTCTTTGCCGACACGATCAGCAAGCTGCCGGTGGTGCTCGGTACCGTCCTGATCGATGACGGCAGCCCGAAGGTCCCGACGCAGAAATCCGGCTTCGCCGTCGCCGGCGACGATCCGCGGCCCTTCCTGCATGGCTTCACGGGTGTGCTGCCGAATCTGCCGGCGCTCGATACTGCGGCCTCGGGTATCGGCGCGACCAACTGGATTCCGGACCATGACGGCATCATCCGCCGCGTGCCGCTGATGTTCCGCGCGGGCGACAAATATGTTCCCTCGCTAGCCGCCGAAGCGCTACGCGTTGCGCAGGGTGCCGGTTCCTTTGTGCTAAAGGCGTCGAACGCCAGCGGCGAGACAGCCTACGGCGCGAAGACCGGCCTCAATCACATCAAAATCGGCGCGATCGAGGCGCCGACCGATGCCGATGGCGGCATCTGGCCGCGCTTCCGGCATTTCGATGCGCGCAGCTATATCCCCGCCTGGAAGGTCATGTCAGGAGATATCGCGCCTGATGCGCTCAACGGCGATCTCGTACTGCTCGGCATCAGCGCGCCGGGCCTCAAGGACGTCCGGGCGACGCCGCTCGATTCCACCGTTCCGGGTGTCGAGCTTCACGTTCAGATGCTGGAGCAGTTGCTGACCGGTGTGCGGCTGACCCGCCCGGATTACGCGCCGCCGCTGGAGCTGGTCTTTACGATCGTGGCCAGCCTGCTGATCGCGGTGCTGCTGCCGCGTGTGCGGGCAAGCTATTCGTCGGCGCTGGCCGTCGTGATCGTCGCCGGAATCTTCGGTTACGCCTGGTACGCCTTCACCAAGCAGAGCCTGCTGTTCGATCCGGTCAACCCGTCGCTCGCGGTGACGGTCATGTTCTTCGCCTGCACGGCCTGGACCTACCGCCAGACGCAAAATCAGAAAGGTGAGATCCGCAAGGCTTTCGGTCAGTATCTGTCGCCGGATGTAGTTCAGCAGCTCATTGCCAATCCGGAAAAGCTCGCGCTGGGCGGCGAGGAGCGCCCACTGACGATCATGTTTTGCGACGTGCGGAACTTCACGTCGCTCTCCGAGTCTCTTGACGCGCAGGGGCTGACCCATTTTATCAATACGCTGCTGACGCCGCTGACCGGCGCGATCCTCGAGCGGCGCGGCACCGTCGACAAATATATGGGCGACGCCATCATGGCGTTCTGGAACGCCCCCTTGCCGCTCGACGGGCATGCCCGCAACGCGGTCGAGGCGGCCATTGCGATGGCCAATTCGATGCCCGACTTCAACGTGCGATGGAAGGCCGAGATGGAGGCCGCGGGCCGGGTCTATAAGGAGGTCAAGATCGGGATCGGCCTCAATACCGGTGTGGCTTGCGTCGGCAATCTGGGATCGGATCAGCGCTTCGATTATTCCGTGATCGGCGACGAGGTGAATATCGCGTCGCGCTTCGAAGGTTTGACCAAGCAATATGGCATGACTCTCGCCATTGGCGAGCGGACTGCGGAGGAGGTCTCCGGTTCAGGCTTGGGGACGCTGGAAATCGACCTCGTTCGGGTCAAGGGCCGTGTTACGCCCTCGCGTCTCTTCACCCTGACGGAAACGCTGAATGTTCCCGAAGGCCGCACGCCGGAGCTTATGGAAATGCATGCCGCCTTCATCACCGCCTATCGCAGCCAGCAATGGGACGAGGCGATCGCGCTCAAGGTCAAGCTGACCGCGATCGGCGTTCCCGGCCTCGAAAAGCTGTATGAGATCTACACACACCGTATCGAGGACTACCTCGCCAACCCGCCGGGCGCGGATTGGGACGGCGCGTATACCGCAACTGAGAAATAAGCGGCCGTCGAGCAACTTACTCGAGCGTGAAGCCGACCTTCAGCGTCACCTGATAGTGCCCGATCTGGCCATTTTCGATATGTCCCCGCGTCTGAATCGCCTCGAACCAGCGCAGATGCTTGAGGGTTTTCGAGGCGCGGCTGATCGCACTCTTGATCGCGTCGTCGACTGACGTCTCCGATGTTCCGACCAGTTCGATGACTTTATAGACATGGTCGGAATCGCTTCCTGTCGATGCCAAGGCTGCCTCCCCAATTTGTCGCGTGGGCGGAAGCTGGATGTTCCGCTTCGAACGAAACCCGCGCGACGGGACATAGGTCCATGGAAGTTTTGCGTCGGATGCTTAACAGGGGTGCGACGCAGCGGCTTTTGCACCGGACGGCAAAGCCTGTAGGGTCGGCGGGTGAATTGTATCGGGAGGTTGGGGAAGACGCGTGCCAGTTTGCGAGTATCGCCTATTTGCGAGCATAGACCGGCAGTCGGCACAGCATCCCTTGAATTGGGGATTTAGGCTTTATGGCGACGGGTAATATCCAGTCCGGCGGCATCCTCGGCGGCGCGGCGGGGCAGGGCGGGCGAACCAGCCGACTCCAGCTAGGCACCCTGCATGCCGCAACCTTCCTGCTGTTTCTGGTCGTCTGGTGGATTTTGTCGATAACGGTGGGCCACGGCTTTCTGCCATCGCCGCAGGATACCGCAAAAGCCGCGGTCAAAATGTTCGGTGACGGTTCGCTCGAAGCGGCGACGCTGCAAAGTTTTTTCAGCCTGTTCTGCGGCTTCCTGCTCGCCGTGATCGTCGCCATTCCGGTCGGCATGGCGATGGGCGGCATTGCCATCGTCGGGGCGGTGCTCAATCCCTATGTCGACGCGCTGAGCTCGATGCCCCGCATCGCTTTCCTGCCGTTGATCATCGTCTTCCTGGGACTGGGCTATGAGGCGAAGATATTCATGGTGTTCCTGGGCGCGGTGATGCCCATCCTCATCAACACTTATGCCGGGGTGCGCCACAGCGACGGCGAATTGATCGAGATGGCCAGGTCCGCCGGCGCGGGCGACGCCGATATTTTCCGCAAGATCGTGCTGCCGGGCGCGTTACCCCATATCATGACTGGGCTGCGTGTCGGCGCATCGCTGGCGCTGATCAACACCGTTGTCGCCGAACTCTACACGGCGGTGTCGGGCCTGGGCGGACTGTTGTCGATCTATGGCAACAGCTTCCGGATGGCGCCCTATTTCGTCATCGTGGCTATCCTCGCCGGGATGGGCATGCTTCTGATGTATGGGATACGGTTGATCGAAAAACGGGTGATGCGCTGGCGTATAGAGCGGTCCTGATAAGCCCGCCCAGTTTTTTTAGGACATGAAGATCATGACTGGTTTTGCATCTCGATATCTGGCCGCCGCCCTGCTGCTTTCGCTTGCGGCCCTCTCCACGCCTTTCGCCCGGGCCGAACCTTTCCGCATCATCATCACCGAACCCGAAACGCCGCTGGTCCCGAACGCGGTCATCGAGCTGGCGGATCGGCTTGGCTATTACAAAAAGGCGGGAGTCGAGGTCGAACTGATTCGCGTCAAAGCCACGCCGTCGGCGGTCGCCGCGCTCAGGTCGGGCCAGGGCGACATGGCCAATATCGGCTTCGATATTGCCCTCCAGCTCAATGCCCGCGCTCAGATGCAGCTTCGCGGCGTGATCGTTCCGGATAAGGCGCTGCCCTTTGTCATCGTCGCGAAGAAGGACATCGCGACGCCGAAGCAGCTCGAAGGGCGTGTGTTCGGCGTCAGCCAGGTCGGCAGCGTGGATTACGTGCAAAGCCGCATGGTGCTGTCCAAGCTAGGGGTCGGCATCGATTCGCTGCGCTTTCTGGCGGTCGGCCAGCCGATGATCCGCGCACAGGCACTGGCCGCCGGTCAGATCGACGCCACGGCCGTCACTCTAGGCACCTGGCTAACCTTCCCCAACAAGGATGGGCTGGGCCTGCTGGTCGACCAGGCCGCCTATTATCAGGCGGCGCCGCTGATCACGAAACTGAATGTCGTGACGGCTGACACGGCCAAAAACCGGCATAAGGAGGTCGAGGCGGTCGTGCATGCCATCCTCGCCGCCTCGCGCGATTTCGCCAAGGCTCCCGAATCATGGGTCGATGCGATGGCCCAGGCGCGGCCCGACGTGCAGCGCGAGCAACTGGAGGTTCTGGCCAGGGCTTATGCGAAAAGCTGGGTCGTCGATGGCGGGCTTGACGAGCGCGAGTTGGAATTCACCACCGACGCCTTCTATAAGAGTGACGATTTCAAGGATATTCCCCGCCGCGTCCTCCCGGCTGAATGGATCGACCGCAGCTTCGTCGAAACGGCATTGCATGCTCTCGGCGGAAAATAGCCGCTTGCCCGATGGAATCAAACAGCGTGAGTGACGAGTCGCCCGCCATTTCCGTGCGGAATGTCACCAAGACATTCCGGCGGCCTAAGGCCGCGCATGGGGTCAACGCGCTCGACGGCGTATCGTTCGATATCAGGGCGAACTCCTTCGTCAGCATCGTAGGTCCGTCCGGCTGCGGGAAGACTACACTGCTCAGGATGCTGAATGGCCTTATTCGGCCGGATAGCGGCGACGTTCTGGTCGATGGCGCCGTGCCGACACCGGGGCCGCATATGGGCTTCGTCTTCCAGTCATTCCGGCTGATGCCTTGGCGGACGATCCGCTCCAACGTCGCCTTCACTTTGGAGGTGCATGGCGTCGGCGCCAAGGAATGCGCCGAGAAGGCCGATTACTATCTGAACATGGTCGGGCTCCGCCGTTTTGCTCATTCCTATCCGGCGGAATTGTCGGGCGGCATGAAGCAATGCGCCGCGCTGGCCCGGGCGCTGATCGGTCAGCCGCGGTACCTGCTGATGGACGAGCCGCTCGCCAATCTCGATGCCCAGACCAGCGAATTCATGCAGATCGAGCTGATGAAGATATGGCGCAAACATCGGGGCGTCGTCGTTCTGGTGACCCACAGCGTCGATGAGGCCGTTTTGCTGTCCGACCAGATCATCCTGATGAATCCCAGGCCAGGCCGGGTCGCGGAAATATTGGATGTGAAGCTGCCCCATCCGCGCTGGTCATACGATGCGCGCGCGACCCCCGAATTCATCGCGATGCGCGCCTATTTGTGGAGCCGGATCAAGAGGATGGTAGCCAGCGATCCCGAGTCGGAATTCTATCTCAGAGACGAGGCAATTGTCGGCGAGACCGCTGCGATTCAGGGTTAGGGCGAAAAGCGCACAGCTGTGGTATCGCTGATTTGCTTTTGCCGGGTAAGATATACAAATGTTTTATATATTATTGATTAACGAAGAATTCTCCGCGATGACGCGGATCTATTTTACAGGCCCAATATGCGGCGTTGCCGATCCGTTATTTTTCCGCTTACGGCGGCCATTTGTGCGGGCGCCGCTGCAGGCCTCACGCCGCTCGGCATGGTCGCGGCTCAGTCGCCGCCGTCGGGCGCGCAATTATCCGTGGCTGACAGGGCGGGCAATTCACCGGGCTTCGAAGAAATCATTGTCACGGCGCGTAGGCGTCCCGAGCGGGTACAGGACGTCCCGATCGCAATCGATAGTTTCTCGCAGGCCGATTTAGACGCGAAAAGGATCAGGACGCTCCAGGATCTGAAAACCGTCAGCCCGTCCGTCTATATCCAGGCCGACCAGTTTCAGCAGGACACGGTCAATGTCACGATCCGGGGACTGCGGAATTATCCAAGCAACAACATCCAGTTCGACAGCGCAACCGCGATCTATGTCGACGGTGTCTATCTGGCGCGCACCCAGGGGCTGGCCGGCACTTTGTTCGACGTGGACCGGGTGGAGATCGAAAAGGGTCCACAGGGCACGCTAGTGGGCCGCAACTCCACCGGTGGTGCGATTCTCTATACCACGATCCAGCCGCAGGACACGTTCGGCGGCTATCTGAACCTGACCGGCGGCGACTATGGCGACCGCGAGGTTGAGGCGGCGATCAATATCCCGATCAGCGAAAAACTCGCGGTCCGAGGCGCGTTCTCTTACAATATCCGAGATGGCTATCTGGATAATATTTATGCCAATCCCGCCACCGGTGCGCGCAACGCCACCGCGGCACTGGGTTATCGCAAGCTGGCTGGCAAGTTCTCTGCCAAGCTCACACCGACCGACGATTTCGACGTGATTTTCCGGGCGGATCTAAGCGAGGAGCACGATACCGGTTCAGCCTATCACGATCTCGGATATTTCGTCGGCACCGTGCCGTCGCAAGGCCGGTCCTCGATCTGCGGTATACCGGGCACCTGCAATACTGTGGGCGGTACGACCTTTACCGATCTGAAGGGCAGGGTGATCGCACCTTACTTCAGCAATGTAGCGACGCAAACCGTCAACACAGACCCGCGCGCCTATAATGCTCTATTGCATTCGGTGGCGCGCCAGGCCAGCAATTTCTGGTCCACCGATCAAGCTGACAGCAATAGCGACGTCGATCACTTCCAGACTTATTCGCTGGAGGCGAACAAAAGCTTCGACGGGGTCAATGTGAAATGGCTGGGCAGCTATCGCACTTATGATTCGGTGGGCACCGCGATCAGCCGGGGCCTTCCCTACGACACGGCGCAATATCAATTCCAGGTGCCCGATTACAACGCCTATTCCTCGGAAGTGAGCGTCAATGGCACCGATTTCAACGGTCGGCTGAAATGGACGGCGGGCTTCTTCTATTTCCGGGAGGAGGCGAACAACCAGGGATCGGCGATGTATCTCTACTCGCCCAATTTCCCCCAGCCGGCCGCAATCGCAGGTCATCAGATCACGCTGACCGATACGACCCGCAACGGTGGCACCAACGAGAGCTATGCGGGTTACGCCCAGGCAACCTACAGCATCCTGCCCGACCTGCGGCTGACCGCCGGCGTGCGCTACACGATCGACGAGCGCGATGCCAATATCGCGGCGACCAGCGTACGGTTCCCGGCAACCCCGGCTACCAATGCCGCGGTAGCCAACAGCCAGTTCAATCCGGGCAGTATTATGCTGAACGGCATCGCCTATCAGGGCTTCAGCACATCCTGCGCGCTGACCGGAGCCGAGGGCAAGGTGCTGAAGCCCAGCGAATGCGCGTTCAACGTCTCGAAGCAATTCGAACGGCCGACCTGGACCCTGGCGCTCGATTACGACCTTTTCGAGCATACCTTGGTCTATTTCACCACCCGCTCCGGCTATCGTACAGGCGCGATCAATACAGGGGCGACGAACGCCTCCGTGACGGTGGCGCGGCCGGAAACGGTTCAGGATTATGAGATCGGTCTCAAATCCGATTGGCAGATCGGCACCGTCCCAGTCCGTACTAATTTCGCGCTCTATAACACCGAGTATCAGAATATTCAGGTCCAAATCGCGTTGCCAAACGCCACCTTCGCCAGCGTCGTGGGCGGCGGCCCCTGCACTCAGCCAGCCCTCAACGCCGCGCTCTGCAACGGCACGACGACCGATAATGTGACCCTCAACGCCAAATCGGCGCGCATTTATGGTTATGAGTGGGATTTCGAGGTCAAGCCCATCCCCGATCTGACCCTGACCTATGGCGGCAGCTATCTTCACGCCCGCTATACCGATTTCAGCTATGGCCTGCCGGCCGGTTATCTGTTGCCGGCATCCGGCAATTCGAACCTGTCGGGTTCGCCGTTCCCGTTGCCGCAATGGCAGATGAACGCCAGTGCGACCTATACGCTGACCGGCGAGCGGCTGGGCCTGCCGGTCGCTGAAGTCGCGCTGACCGCCAACTGGTATTGGCAGAGCAAGTTCCTGGCGAACTTTACCGGATTCCGTTTCCCCGACCAGCAGGCGGCGGGCTACGGCATGACTAATTTCCGCCTCGACGTCCAGAACATCGCCGACACCAATCTCAGCCTCGGCGCTTTTGTTACCAACGCCTTCGACAAGAAGGCCTGCCAGCCCGAAAGCGGCAGCACCGGCGGCGGCGGGGCGGGGGTGCTGAACTCCGCGCCGAATGCGACATTCGGCGTGCCGAACACCAGCGGCACTCTGCAATGCGTGCCGCTGCCGCCGCGCATGTTCGGCTTTACTGCGCGGTATAAGTTTTAGCTGAAAAATTGGCTCTTCGCGCTGGACCCTGGCAGGCGGCCTTCTTGAACGAGACGCGCCATCAGCAATGAGATGCGCGCCTCGCCATCCCGAAGCGCATGCGCCGACGTGGGATCCTGGCAGATGCTTACGGTCGGGCCCAGTTCGAGTCCCGGCGGCAAGGGGAGCAACAGCAGGTGCTGCATATCCGTCGCATCGCCGATCGGATCGAGGTGGTACGGACCCCGAACAGCAGTTCTGACGACGCGTGCAGCGCTATTCAAGGATACGCCATTGATTGGCTGCACTTCGATCCTTTGATCGGCTCCCTTCAAAGTCCTTTCCCTTGTGGGGGAGGGCGAGGGCTGGGTGGGATGAATAGCTTACACCACCGCGTCCGGGAGCCGATCCATAAATTGTGCAGCAATATATTCCACTAAATGCTCAAGTTGTTTATTCTTTTGAGGTACCTCTAATCGGTTTGAAAAGGTAAAATGATATTGCCTGGGAATCAACGAGAAATCTATGCAGTACATCTATCAGTAAAAAATGTTTTTCAGGGTTGCGTTTCTAGATGAATCGTATTAACCATTATGGATACGTTTGCTGTGTCCGACCCTCACTATCTGGGAATTGCTCACCACTAATGAAATCTTAATCGCCTCGCCTTCTATCGATTCAGCTCTCCGGGCATCCAAAACCGCACATCGTATTACGCTTTTGGAAATCCCAAGTTTTCCCTTAGGCTATTGAAGTGATTAACGTTTGATACTCCGTCGGCGCTAGGTCAGCGTGTCGGCACCCGCATGAATATCGTCGTGGATCGGAAAAAACCGGCGCGACCTCCTCCCAGCAGTGTTGGCGTCGTCAGAACGCGCCGCAGATGATGTGCCGTGACTTAAAATGGCTGGCTCGCGTTTGGCCGCCCCTCTCACAAGAACTCCCTGATACAAAAGCAATAATAATAAAATATATTTTCTATATAAGTTGATATATCTGAATAATTTTTATGTAAATCTCCAGAAAT
>JAQGIF010000393.1 GCA_028291345.1 Rhodospirillales bacterium
GATCTTTCTCCTGAAATTCCGGCAGTTTTTGGAGGGCCCAAACGGCATTGCCGTACGCTAGCTGGCTTTTCTCGATGGCGAAACAGCGGGTGGAGTGGCCGCCTGCGCAATGAAAATGGCAGCAATATTTTTCGCATCCGAACGGGAAATCAGAAAGTGCAGCCGACCGGATCGCGATCCGCGCAAATGGAGCAGCGTATCGCCGGCCATAATGTCGGTTCAGTTGCCCACGCGGGACCTACTACGGCGGGAACCCTTCGCCCTAAGGCGAATCGGGCGGAACCTCCGGCGTCAGCTGACTCCGAAATAACCCAAGATTTTGTCAGCAGTTCATCGAGAATTTCCGTAGTCATTACGATCGTCACGGGCGGGTCAGTTGGAAACGTAATCGTGATCCTCCCCATGTCGGGGTTCAGCTTACAGCCGGGACCTTTCTTCTTGTCATCGGCCAGCTCGTCATCGGCCAGCTCCCGTCTCCAGTGAGAAGCCCTATGTCGAACATATTACTATGGTCGCCCGCGGGCCTATTACCCGCCGCCCACCTATTACGCCCCATACCCCTACTGGGGTGGGTTCAACTTCAACATGCCGATCCGCGAAGCGTTGATCGACCAGAGTGACGCACCACTGAGATCAAACATCTCCGGCGATAGAAGCCAGGCGGAGCGAACCTGGCCGGGGTTCAGTCGTCAGGTTATCGCCCCATCGCCTGGGAAGCACTCCTTGATCATCGCATCGAGCTCATTCCACTGGTCCGCTAGATCATCTGCCTGTTCCATGAGACTTGTTCCGACCCAACCGACGGCCCGCTCCAGCGGCGCGCCGCTACGGACCTTGTGCAGGCGGTGGACCGTCTCAGCACCGTCGACGCGGCATGGGGCCATCCGTCGCGCCGAGTGGCGGAACGCCGGACGATTGGTGTCGAATAGGAACAATGACGGCAATGAACGCTGATGCGCTGGTTGCGATGTTCGCCCGCCTGCAAGCGCACGGCGTCACCTATGGGCTGTGGCCAGCTGAGGTGGAAGCTGCTAGGAAATACCCGGTAATCACGAATGCAGGCCTGCATCTCGGTTCCGGGGAAGGACCCTCTGCATTCCGCTACACCGGGCCCTTTTTCGCCGGTCCCTCCGCCTCCATCGCATTGGCCAGATGGATGGTGTAGTTCGGTATTCACCAATCTAAAGGAGTTCCGATGAAAAAACATTTTCTTGCCGCTGTGATCGGCGCAATGCTCCTGGCGTGTGGACAGTCGGCGAGCGCCGGCTTCATCGGCGATACGGTTGGCGTACAGTATTTCTTTCCCACCTTGTCCTCGTCAGTTTCGGCCACCGGGACGCAAACAGTCTTTGCCGGCGGGACACAGTTTGTCGGGGTGCTTAATGGTTCTTTCGATCTGGGCGTGACCGACACAACGATCACGGTGAACAACTTTTCACAATCATCCTCGTGGACCTCGGCCGCCTTTAACGGCTTTGTCTTGACAGACTACACCCACCAGCTGCCCACCACGTTCACACTTGACCCGGCGACCACCATGGCGGGCCTGACGAACGCGAACCTGGCAGTGTTGGGCAATGCGCTCTATTTGAATTGGCAAGGCCTGAGTTTCACCCCAGGGACCGTTGTTGTGCTCAATAGTACTGTAGCCTCCGTTCCTGAGCCCGCGTCGCTCGCGCTGTTAGGCGCAGGCCTGGCAGGGCTGGGCTGGCTTCGCCGCAAAACGACCTAACCGGATTTGAGCGCGGCGAACACCTCGCGCGACGCGAGGACATCTATATCGCCCGCCACCCGGAGACCGGGCAGTATGTCGCGGGCCGGTTGGCTCGTCAGGATTTAGCAAGCGAACATTTTTCGTTTCATCAGAGGCGTCGACGTATGTGGCGGCCGCCATAGCGGCGCTCATGCGCGGCGACGCGTGTCGCGTTGGAGAAGATCTCGACCATGGGTACGATCAAGCGGGTGTCGACCTGTTCGCGGATCAGCTGGTGGGGGACCGAGTAGAAGAAGCCGTCGAGCTCGACATGGCAGTCGAGCGATACGCGGGCGAAGCGCCATTGGGATGGCAGCAGAAAGTTGTTACCAGTTTCGCGAAAGTGGTAACAACTCAGATCATGTGTATAGAATTGGAGCCTGTCGAGTTGCCCAGTTGCCGTCGGCCTCCAGCACAATCCGTCAAGAATGACCACCGCAACCGATCAACTACTGGTTGTGTGACTCACTCCAGCGAGTTCTGATTCAACATGTTGTTAAATTGGGACAGCTGCATAAGCCTTAAGGTTTCTGGTCCCCACTCCTAACGCGAGTGCTTGCCGTTTTAGGATATCCAGCACGAAGCGCCGAAATTCTTGAAACGGATCCGATCGGCGAAGATCTCGAGCTGGTCCACGGTCGTCGTCGGTCCGGTCCAAAAAAGAAACACTGAGGATTTCTGAGAATAAGGGCGGTGATTGATCTGCGCCTCGATAATCACCAGGAGGGCGACTTTCCGAGCCGACAGCATAGCAAATACGCAGAGCCTTGTTGTTTAATCTTCGCAGGCGCAGTCTCTTTCGATTGCCAAATTGGTGGAGCATTAGCCTTCGCCGATCGCTGGCCCAGCACTCAACAGTGCCTCGCCGGGCTTAGGATGGGAGGAGAGATGCAATTTCGATTCCTTCACGCCGCGGACCTGCATCTCGATAGTCCAATGCGCGGCCTTTCAAACTATGAAGGCCTACCCACCGACGAGATCAGAAGCACAACCAGGCGCGCGCTCGACAACCTGGTCACGCTGGCGATCGAACGGCAGGTCGCCTTTGTCATCATCGCCGGCGATCTCTATGACGGTGATTGGGACGACTTCGGGACTGGGCTCTATTTCTGCGGCGCCATGCGGCGGCTCAAAGAGGCCAGCATCCAGGTCTATCTCGCGCGCGGCAACCACGACGCGGCGTCCGCTCAGACCAAACGCCTGCCGCTACCCGACAACGTCCATTCCTTTGCAACCCGGGCGCCGGAGAGCGTCGTCCATTCGGCGACCGGAACCGTTCTTCACGGGCAGGGCTACAAGGACCGTGATCCGGGCGGCAATCTCGCCGCCGCATACCCTGCGCGCCAGAGCGGCCGGTTCAATATCGGCGTGCTGCACACGGCGCTGAGCGGCCGCCCGCCGCACGCCGCCTACGCCCCCTGCACCGCTGCCGAACTTGCAGGCAAAGGGTACGATTACTGGGCATTGGGCCATGTCCACACACACGAGATCGTCTCGACCGATCCCTATATCGTCTTCCCTGGCAATACCCAGGGACGCAGCATCCTGGAATGCGGCGCCAAGGGCGTCGTCGTCGTCACGGTCGATGACGGCATGATCGGTGCCGTCGAGCATGTTCCGGTCGATGTCGTCCGCTGGGCAGAGGTGGCAGTGCAGGCCGAGCCCTGTCTCGACCGCGCCGCGCTCGACCTCGCCGTCCGCGACAAGCTGCACGCCGCCGTCTGCGGCGATGCCGACGGGCTGCCGCTGATCGCACGGGTCGTGCTTTTCGGCGAGACGACGCTGCACGGCCAGTTGCTGGAGCGTGGCGGGACGCTACGCGAGGAGGTCCGCGCTATCGCTGCTGCGATTTCCGATCGGCTGTGGATCGAGAAGGTTGTGGTCCGCACTGAACCTGAAGCCACCGCCGCGACACTGGCGGGTGATGACGTCGCCCAAGTACTCGACGATGCCATCATCGATAGTGATCTGCAGATCGCCCTCGCCGCAGAGTTCATGTCGTTCTTCTCGAAGCTCCCGGCCGATCTGGTCGAGGAGAGCGAATTGTTACGCCAGGCGCGCGGCGGATCCTTCGAAGGGCTTCTCGCCGACGCCGCGTCGTCGCTTAAAGCCCATCTCGTGCAGGAACGAAGCTGATGCGCTTCCGGGAACTGCACCTAGTCCGATACGGGCATTTCGAAGATCATGTGCTGGAATTTTCACCATCGTCTCCCGACCTTCAGGTGATCTACGGCGCCAACGAAGCCGGCAAATCCACCACCATGTCAGCGGTCACCGACCTTTTATTCGGCTTCCGACCGACCACGCCTTACGGCTATCGCTTCGACCAGCGACTGCTCCGGATTGGCGCCGTGCTCGAAGGAGAGGATGGGCGGCTCGCCATGCGGCGGCGGAAGGGGAATAAAGGCACGCTCGTCGATCCTAACGATTCAGCGATCGACGAAGGGCCACTGCTTGGCCTGCTCGCCGGACAGGACAGGGATTCCTTTATGCGCATGTTCAGCCTCGATCATGAACGGCTGCGCGAGGGCGGGCAGGCGATATTGGAGGCGGAAGACGATGCCGGCCGGGTGATATTCGAAGCCGGATCGGGGTTGGTCGGAATTACCAAGCTGGCCCAGAATCTGGATAAGGAAGCCGACGCGATATGGGGTCAAAAGTCCGCTGCCGGACGAAAATACTATGCCGCTAACAACCGTTACGAGGAGGCCCGAGCGCAGTTTAAGCATAGTCAGCTGAAATCGGCCCGGTGGGCGGAGCTCAAAAATAACCTGGAGGCCGCGGAAACGGCGCTCGAAAATGCCAGGGCCAACCGGTCGACCTTGCAGGCCCGATCGCTTAGCGTCGAGCGCGGCCGGCGCATCCTTCCCGCCGTGGCGAGCCGGAAACAGCTTCTGGACGAACTCAGCTTCGCCGGCGACGTGCCCGAACTGCCGACCGACGCGGCAACAAACTTGGCCGACTGCCTTGGCAAGATCAGCGAAGCCGAAACCGCACTCCGGCTGGCCGAGGGCCAGCGGAAGGAGGCCGAGGCGGAAGACGGCAAGATCGCGATCAACGCGGCAGTGCTGGCCCATCGTAGCGAAATCGCCGCGCTCCGCACCGCCAAGGGCGCCGCAGACAAGGCCCAGGCCGACATGCCCGGCATTCGGGCCCGAGCACAAGCCGGTCTGGCCGAGATTGCTCGTCTGATGTCCGAGATCGGGCGGCAAGACGTGCCGGCGACGGAGGCAGAACAGCAGCTTCCCAAGCGCCCTCAGCTCGCCGAACTCCGCGCGCTCTTGGACGTGCGAACCGGCTTGGACGCGGCCGTCCAAGCGGCCGAACGGGAGGTCGGCACCCAAAGACAGGCAGCAGACGATGTCGGAAAAGCCATCGCGCAGCTCCCCAAACCGGTCGAACCCGGACCGGTCACAGCCGTCTTGAGAATCGTGCGCGGCAAGGGCGATATCGCCGCGTCTCAGAATGTCGCCGAGCAAGCCGACAAACGCGCGCGCTCCGCGCTAAATCAAACCCTGGCATTGTTGGCGCCCTGGCAGGGCGACGTTGAAGCCTTGTCCCGGCTCGTATTGCCGCCTGAGGCGGAAATAGCTGCCCTTGCGCAAGCCGTGGACGCGGCATCCCGGAGGCTCGCGGACGAACACCGAACCCTCAAAGGGTTGCAAGAGGAGAAGGCACGCAAGGAACTAGAGCGCCAGCTGCTCAGCCACGATCACGCTGTCGCGGCGCGCAATGTTAAGGCCTTTCGGGACCTCAGGGATGAGACTTGGCGGGCGCTGGCGGGTCACCTCAAGGGAGAGACCCATCACCCGGACCCGGGGACGGCGGCCGACACGCTGACAACCCAGATAGCAGACGCCGACGCGCTCGCCGATCGTCGCTTCGAGTCGGCGAAAGGCTCAGCCGAACTCGCTGGCGCCGAGCGTGATATCGCACGGATTACACTTACGATCGCGCAAGCCGAAGAGAGAGTTGCAGAGGCGAAGCAAGCAGGCGACCGCGCTTCCGCCGCGTGGGATAAGGGGCTCGCCCCGCTCGCAATCGCCATGACGTCGGCCGAATTGACCGCCTGGCGCGGCCGCCGCGACAAGGCGCTTGAACTGGCTGCCACGCTTGCCGCAGTCGAGAATGAATTGGAGAAGATCGCTGCCGCAGCCTCCGAGGCACGGAAAAACCTGCTGATGCTTTCATTGAACCTCGGCGACCAAGCGGCGAAACTGCCGTTGTCGATGCTGCTCGCCGCCGCGGAACAGTGGGAAGCGGATGCGAATGCGGCCGCGCAGCGGCGGGCCGCCCTCCTGGCACAAAAGGAAACAGTCGAATCTGCCCAGGCGTCCGCCGAGGGTCGGCACCGGAAAGCTGAGCAGGATATCGCCGGCTGGGCCGGGAATTGGCAGGCCGCGCTGGCGCGCACGGGATTGGACAAAGACGCGACACCCGCAGCGGTCAGAAGCCAAATCGAGATTATCCAGCAGATAGGCGAGATTGCGCGCACCGTCGCTGGCTTCGACCAGCGCATCGCCGACATGCTGCGCGACATAACGGCATTCGGCGAGAAAGTTCGTGAAACGGCGGTCGCCTGTGGCCTGGCCCAGGACGACGACAATCCGAGTCGGCTCCTCGCCCTCCTGGAGGCCGAATTAGCGAGTGCCCAGACGATGACTGAGCGCCGCAACGGGCTTGGGCGGCAAATCACAGCGGCCACCGGCCACGAGGACGAGGCCCGCCAGGCAATCGAGTCCGGCAAAGCTCGACTGAAACCCCTGCTCACCCTCGCCAGGGTCGAGACCGCGCAGGAACTTGCTCCAGTCATAGCCATGGTCGACAATGTCCGCGGAAAGCGCCGGCAACTAGAGGACGCTACCCACAAAATCGTCGCCGCTGGCGACGGCATGCCGCTCGAGTCGCTGCTCGCGGAAGTCGAAGGGAAGAATCCGGCGTCGCTCGCTGCCGACGGCGTAACCCTCAGTGAAGAGCTCGCCCAGGCCAATGTGGACGTTGAACACGCGGTCGCTGCCAAGAGCGATGCAGGACGCGCTTTCCATGGCGAGCCCGGAAGCGAAGCGGCCGCGATCGCCGCCGCCGATATGGAAATGGCGCGCTCGGAAATGGCGGTTCAGGCCGAAGCCTATCTGCGGAAACGCGTGGAACAGAAACTTCTGCAATGGACGATCGACCGATACCGCGCCGAAAAGCAGGCGCCACTCCTCAAACGCGCTACGGCAATATTTTCATCGCTGACGCTCGGCAAATACGAAGCTCTTTCAGTTTATCTCGAAGACGACCGCCCAATGCTCGCCGCTGTCGAAGTCGGTGGCACCACCATGGTTCCGGCGTCAGCGCTCAGCGACGGCGCCACCGATCAACTCTATCTGGCGCTTAGGCTGGCGGCCGTCGAGGAAGCGGTCGATTCTGGACTGAGACTGCCGTTCCTTTGCGACGACCTGTTCATCAACTATGACAGCGATCGCGCCCTGGCGGGGCTTAAGGCACTGGCGGCCTTGGCCCAAAAGACACAGGTGCTGTTTTTCACCCACCACGACCACCTTTTGCCAATCGCAGCCATGGCAACCCACCCAGCACCGATTTCCACGTGTCAGATCGGGCGCGCCACGAGATGAGCTCGTCAGGCCGGGGTGACGGGAGGAAGCACGTCCTGCTCGAGAAAGTGAGCGTCGAAGGACGCAAGGAAAGCTGCAAGGCCAGCAACACAGCTGCTGGCTGACGATGGCGTGTCCTCTGTGAGTTGGGATGATGTGTCGGTTACCTTCAAAGGCGGCGACCTCGAGACCGTCACCCAAGCCATTCACGCGATGGACCCGAAGACCGCTAGCCCCAGCTCTCCGAGATGACCTGATTGCCGCACTTAAGTTCGGTCTATGCTTGCCTAACGACGTCGCGGAAGCCGTCATCACCACACGAACCTCTCGGCCCGAGGATATTGCAGACCTAAAATCGCGACCTTTCCACCTAATTATGACCTCAGATTCAAGGCCGTAAGCTTTACAAGCAATCTAGCAACCCCATTGATCAGCAACGCTCTACACTCGCGAAACAGATGGACGGATCAGCGCAAGATGTAGAACTTTACACTTGATCGGTGACACCAATTCCGGTTCGGGTGCCACATTATCCGGCACCCGACAAGACAAGTCACTGACAGCAATATTGAGCGGCCCGAGACATAGGTGACATTTCGTACCGGACACATAGGTAACATCTCCCGCCAAGCATGCTTGGCGGGAGATGACGATGCCGTGGAAGGAGTGTTCGGTTATGGAAGAGCGTCTGCG
>JAQGIF010000400.1 GCA_028291345.1 Rhodospirillales bacterium
AAATGCTCACCGATTATCTCTTCAGGCTCGTATCCTTTGAAACGCCGGGCACCCGCGTTCCAACTCGTCACGCGCCCCTGAGGATCGAGCATATAGATCGCGTAGTCGGTGACGCTTTGAACCAGCAGTTCGAATCGACTGCCGGTGCTCGATGGGTGTTCGGATTCTGCCATGCGCTCTCTGGATTCTTCGCGAAAGCTAAACGAGCATCGCTGCCGAGTGTTCCTTGGGCGATCCAAGAGGAGCATGCGCTCTATGACCGCCGGCAAGCAAAGCGGCAGAGTGCAGCCGGTCGGAAAAACTGGAACCGCTATATGTCACTCCCATACCAGAAGCCCGGGCCAGAATATGACACCGTCTACACTGGGCACTTAGCTTTCCAGCTCAACGGTTGGGCGCGAACGACATGGGCAGACGGCAAAGCGCCCTGAGCCGCTGCGCGTCTCAGCCTTCGGTCACCGAGCCTCAGCGGTCCGGCACTCGCCGGCCTTCGCCGCTAACTCACCGACCTTCGGCTCACGTTCGGTTGACGATGCGGTCATCGAGCGCGACCCGGTCGTCGACGGTGGTTAGCTCCCGCACCGCGCCGATCCCGCCGCCGAACCAGGCCGCGATGGCGCCGAGCAGCAAGGCCACAAAGCCGAAGATCCCGGCCTGAGCCGCGCTCTTGCGGGCAACTTCCGCCGCCTGCGCAGCCTGCTGCTTCGCCTGTTCGACGGTCTGGCGATATTGCTGCTCCACCTGCGTCAGCCGCTCGCTCGCCTCATCGGCTGTGATGCCGGCCGATTGCGCCAGGGCATTGACGGCCTGCTGGCGTGCGGCCTGCTGTTGCTGCGGGTCGCCGGTCGCCGCGGCCCTTATATAGGCCATGACGATGTTCTGCGCGCTTTGCTGGGCGTTCGGGCTGACCAGGCTCTGCACCTGCGAATCCAGGCCGCCGCCGTTGCCGCCCCTATTCATGCCCGACATCGCCGTTACTGCGGTTTGCCCGACTCCGCCGGCCGCATTGCCCAGCGTACGCACCGTGCCGCCCAAGATAGTGCTGACAGTGCTGGTCAGCAGATAGAACAGAATCAGCGTGGCGCCACACCAGGCGATGAAGCCGTGCCAGCGGCTGGTATTCGTCTGCGCCGAACCGCACAGACGGCCCGCGACGAGTCCGCCGAAGAATGCCGCCAGAATGCCCGAAATGGTCCACCATATGCCGGCGCCGATCGAAAAGCTGCTGGCGCTGGGGTTATCCCCGGTATTCTGGACATCGAACGACGCCAAGCCGATTCCGAGGCCCAGCATGTTCAGTAGAAGCTGAATGACGAGCGACGCAGCCACGCCGGCGAAAACGGCGCCCCACGAGATGTGGTTCAGCAAATAGGTGCGGCGATCGTCGACCCGGACGGTTTCGCGGACCGGACGTGTAGACATCGTGTCTGTGGCCATCTCCAACTCCCCCTATAATAGGAAAACTCGGCCTAAGCCGGCCCAGTTCAATTGGAAAATCCGGCAAATAGAAGCTCCGGACGCTACTTCCCCCTTGAACATGAGAAGCGATAGGCAGTTCCCAAAATAACCGTAATGCCTTCGCCGGAGCAGGCGGACCGAGGGGCGGTGCTCCCGCTCGCTCCGGTTCCACACAGACTAGATGAGGCAGAACATCGCCTATCCGTATTTATTCCCTCTGGCGCCTTCGTGTTTATCGCGACCCTGGTGATAGCCCGGCTGAATGTTTCGGCCCTCCGATCGCGGCGTCGGCAAGTCGTGGATTCCACGTTTTGCATACTCAATGTCGTTGCGGGATCTTTCCTGTTCGCGGGTTGGACGGTGGGCGGCTAGCCGGGGCCGTAATTTAGAGACTAAATTTTCACTGAGACACTACCAAGCCCTGGCGCCGCTGCTGTTCCACGACACCGACATCCTGGCGGCGCGCGCAGCGGTCATCGCCCGTGGAAAAGACCGATCCCTCGCCTGCGGCCCAGGCCAGGAAGGCCACCAAACACAATCAGGACGGCCTGCCGGTCATGGCCTTCGGCGACCTCATGGCGCACCTGGGAACCCTGGCGCGAAACACCGTCGCCGCCAGCTCCACAAGGGCCACACCTTCATCCTCCACACCAAACCCATTCAGGTGCAGGAGGCCGCCTTCCGGCTGCTCGACATCGACCCGCTTCGTGTCCAGTAACCGAAAAGCCTAACGCCAGGAAAACCATTCCTGATCAGGACCTTGCGCTCGAAATAGCCGCAAACTTCAGGTTAATACGCAGGCGATCCTATTCGGGCTTGCTTCGCTCGGCGCCTTCGGCGCCTCACTCCAACCCAGCAGTGTGGAGGGCCGCGTATAGCCGTTCTTGCGCATACTGAAATTGCGAACTGGCATTCGCGTCGGCCAGGCGCAGCTTCGCGATCGTGATGTCGGGGTTGAGGCGGCGCAGCGTCGTCAGAGCCGCCCTGGCCTCGTCGGGATGGCCGTTCAACTGCAGCAGCCCAGCCAAAGCCATCCAGGTCGCGGTATCGCCGGAATTGGCGGTGGCGGCCTGCCGGATGGCGGCCAGCGCCTCGGCGTCCTGGCCGGTTGTCATATACAGGGACGCCAAATCTCCATCGATCAGGTAAACGTCGTCGGGGCTGATGGCCAAAGCGCGATTGAGCTTGAGCAACGCCGCCTGCGGTTCCCCCTTGAAGATATCGGCGACCGCCAGGCCCTCCAGCGCATCGGCGCTGAGCGGGTCTAGATCGAGCGCGCGCTGATACTCAGCGAGCGCCGCGTCGTGCCGCCCCTGGGCGATCCGCAAATCACCCCGCATCAGATGCAGCATCGTTCGTGTTGGGTCGATGCGCACCGCCTCGTCGAGCAGCGCCTCGGCCGCGTTGAGCATGGCGGTCCGCTCCGCTTCGTCGTTGAAAGCAAAGACCTGGGAATATTGGATACGCGCCGCGGCCGCATTGCAGAGCGCATGGACATTGTGCCGATCCAGCTTCAGCGCCTGATCGAGCAGGGCGACCACCTTTGGCCAGGCCGTGTGCAGGGATGGCCCGTCCATGGCGATCTTGGCCCGGATGAGCACATTGCGGATGTCGCCGTCAGCGACCTTGCCGGCGACGACCTCGCGGCGGTGGGCTCGCGTGACAGTCCACTGCACCTGGTCGACCAGCCCGGCGGATAGCCATTGGGCCTGCGTCTCGTCTTCGCCGTCGCGCGCCCGCTTTGTCACCGAACCGATTTGAGTGCCGGTCACGGCATCGATGATCGTTGCCAAGGCTTCGATCCGGCCATCGTTTGTCAGCAGGCTACCCTCGACGATATAGCTGAGATCAAGCTGCCGGGCCAGCTTCGCGCCGTCAACCTCGCGCCCCTTATAGACAAAAGCCTGGGTGTGGCCGAGGACCTCGCTGTCCCAGAATCGGGTGCCGATCCGTCCGGAAACGGCGTCGGTGAGCGCATCGGCAAAATTCTCGTTCCGCGGGTCGCCGGTCCGGTTAACGAAGGGCAGAACCAGATAGCGCTCCACGTGAACGGCCTTCCCGGAGCTGAAGTCGACTGACTGCCACGACACGGCTGCCACTGCCAGGATGACCGCGGCCACGGCCAACGCGGCCATCCAAGGGCGAATGCGCTGGCGTCGTGCCGTCGCGGAATGCTGCGCGGCGCTGGCGCCGCCCTGCAGCTCTGGCGACGTTCCGGCGACGGCAACGTGTTCGATTGGATCGTCGAAGCGATAGCCTCGGCCCGGAACGGTCGCGATCCGGCCGCCGTCCTCGCCCAGCACTTTGCGCAGCGCGGAGATGTGGGCCTGGAGGGCGTTTTCCTCCACCACCGTGCCGGGCCAGACGCGTTCGATCAGCTCGTTCTTGGTCACGAGATCGCCGCCGGCGGCAACAAGAACGGTCAGGATATTCAGCGGTTTAGCGCCGAGCGAGAGCGGTCTTCCATCCAATAGGAGTTGGCGACCGGGCTGTAGTCTGAACCGTCCGAACGCCAGCTCGTCTCGTGCCATGCTTAGACCTTTTCCCGTGCCGCGCTTGTATATCGAACGGCGGATCGCCCGTCCAGCAACGGATTCAGCGCGATTTCAGAGATTTTTCAGGAGGAAGCGAGGGACTGGAGACCGCGTCGTGGTCCAGATTCCGCCGCAGTTCAACCTGGGGAATCGGAAATGCGCATTAATAATTGGACCGCCATGCTCAAGACAGCCGCGCTGGTGACGGGCGCGACCTTTGCCGTATCGGTTTCGGTGCCCAAGACGGCGGACGCAGCGCCCTCGACCGGTCATCCACGCCTCTGGATCACCCCTGCGGACGTGACGCGGCTTCAAGGCTGGGCCACCTCGGCCAACCCGATGTACCAGAACGGCCTGATGGTGGCCGCGAGCACCGCGCGAGCCCATGCCGACGCCAGCTGGAACTGGAACACCGGCCTGCCGAACGCGAATTGGCACGATAACGGCGACACCAGCTGGCAGGGCGACGTCACCGAGGCATATGCCGAGATGTTCGCCTTCATGTCGCTGATCGACCCGAATGTGAACGCCCGGCCCCAATGGGCGATGCGCGCGCGGATCCTGCTGATGTGGGCGATGAACCAAGCGGCCCAGGGTGTCGCCGCGGGCCAGCCCTTCCGCGATCCCCA
This sequence comes from Rhodospirillales bacterium, assembly GCA_028291345.1. GTDB lineage: Bacteria > Pseudomonadota > Alphaproteobacteria > BOG-932 > Roseiterribacteraceae > BOG-932. The sequence continues at coordinate 4,622 of JAQGIF010000400.1, forward strand.
ATTCCCCGATTTCAACCGGGCCAACATCTATGGCGAGGCCTGGGGGCTGGCCGTCGATTGGATCTATCCCTCGCTTTCAACGACCGACAAGGCGACCATTCGACAGGTATTCCTGACATGGTCGACCGCGATCATGAAGGTCGCCAACCGGTCCGGAGGCGGACCGTATCTGCCCGGCATGCTGAACGATCCGCGTGTCCTGGGCATTGACCCGACGCAGCCGGCGGCGACTCAGCAGGGCCATCAGATTCAGCTGCGCTGGGCCGCCAATAATTATTTCCTGGGCGAGACCAGGACCCTGTCACTGATGGCGATGTCGTTCGATGCCGCCGACGATCCGGCGATCGATCCAACCAAGCCGGCGAGCCAGGTTGGCAACAGCCTGGGCAGTTTCATGAACGATTCGATGGGCTGGTGGATGTACCAGATCTACGCCATGTTCGAAAATTCGTCGGTCGTGAAGCAATCGCTCGGGCTCACTCAGGCGAACCCGAGCCTCGGCATTGCCTCGGGCGGATTACCGGTCGAAGGCTCACTCTATGGCGAATCGTTGGGTTTCCTCGGGGAAACCCTGCTGGCGATGCATACCGCTGGCTATGACAATACGGCTCTCTACGGTCCGCAGGCCGGTTTCATCACCAGCCCTTATTGGGACATGGCGATCGACGGTATCTTCCACACGATTGCGCCGAAGCCATATTTACCGTCGGCGGCTTCGGGATATGCCTATCAAGGGCAGACCTGGCCGGTCGCCACTTATGGCGACACGTTAAGGACCTGGGTCGAGGATTCGACCCTCACGGTGGCGGGCACCATCGGCATCTATGATATTCTGACCAACAATCAGCCCAGGCTGAACAAGGATCGCTGGATCGCGACCAACGCGATGCTTGGCGGGGCCGCCACTCTGTATCAGCGCGCGAGCCAGGTGTGGGGCAATTCCTACGCCACCGACGCGATCCTGTACTTCATGCTGTTCGACCCGGCGGCCGCCACCCCGGCCGATCCGCGCCCGACCCTGCCGACCCATTTTGTGGCGCCGGCGACCGGCAGCATCCTGGCGCGCTCGGATTGGACGCCCAACGCGAGCTGGGTGTCGTTTCGATGTGGCTGGGAGACGATCAACCATATCAGCGGTGATTGCGGACAGTTCCAATTCTATCGCAAGGGCCAATGGCTGACCAAGGAATGGGCCAACTACGCAAACGATTGGATGGGCTATACCCCGCTCTATCACAATATCCTGGGGCTGCAGAACGACACGCCCGCTATCGCGGGCAGCATATGGGACACGACAGTTGCCACCGGTGGGCAATGGAATAATGGTGGCAATGCCGGCGACCCGTCGGTCTGGCTCAGCGCGAACGACAACTGGGCCTACTCTCAGACCGACGCCACCAATCTGTATAACCACCAGAGTTGGTTCACGGCATCGCAGCGGGCGACCGATATCCAGGCTGCCAGCCGGTCGGCCGTATGGCTCAATCCGGATTACATGGTGATCTATGACCGCGCCGTATCGGGCCATTCGGGCCGCTTCAAGCGCTTCAATCTCGTGCTCATGGCCACGCCCACAATCACCGGCGGTGTCGCGACCGCGACGGCCGGAGGGCAGACCTTGACGGTGCAATCACTGATGCCGGCCAATGCGATCGTCCGCGAGGAGCATTTCTGGAAGACGAGCCCATCGCAGGAGGTCAATCAGAGCTCATATCTCGAGGGCGCCTATGACCGGCTGGTCATCGAAGACCCGAGCGGGCCGGCGAATATCCGCTTCCTGACGGTCTTACAGGGAACAGACGCGGGGGTCTCGGCAGTGCCGGCCACCGGGATTCATTCCAGCGCGGGCGCCCCCTTCGACGGGGCCGTGGTCGGAGACTATTCGGTCATGTTCCCGGCGACATTGGGGCAGAGCTTCAACTCCACCAGCTATTCCGTGCCGGCCACGACGACTCGCCATCTGATCACCGGCCTTACACCCGGCGTGGCTTATAGCGTGACGCTGACGCCCGGAAACGGCGTGACCAACATCACGCTCGCCACGGGTACGGGCTATATCGCCGATGTTGGCGGGGTGATCGGTGTCGGCTTCCCGCCAAGCGCCTCACCGACGGATGGCGGCGTGGTCATCGGCCAGGCGCTGATCAATCCCGCCACGACGACCGGCACGACCACCGGCGGCGGAAGTACGACCGGTAGTGGTGGCTCGACCGGTTCGGGAGGCAGCACGAGCAGCGGAGACACGCCTGGCGTCTACACCAAATCCGGATCCGGCTATACCGGTCATGGGGCGCCGACAACCCTGATTGCCGAGGGAACCTATTATTATGATATGAACGGCCAGCGGACGTACCAGCAGCATAATGGCAGCTGGATCCTGATCCCAATGGGCGGATCGATGATCTATACCAAGGTGGGCACCGGCTATCAGGGCGCCGGCGCACCGCTGCAGCTGATCGCCAACGGCGTCACCTATTACGACACGGTCGGCAAGCGCACCTATCAGCAGCAGAGCAACGGCTGGGTGCTGTTGCCCTGATCGGCACGGACAGGCGGTATCAGGGGTTATCCGGGCTGGGCTGTTGGCTATCCGCCTGCCCGGATGCGCCGACGAATATCGAGCCGTCCGGTGACGGTCCCCGCCGGGGACCGCGGAATCGCGGATCGGCACCGGCCAAACCCGGCTGCGCTTGGTTTGCGAAATTGGAGGCGTCGAACTGTTGAGGCGGCAAGGGTCGCGGGGCGGGGTCGCTGAGTGCGCTGGTCGGAGCAAGCCGCTGGTCAAAATAGGGCTTCAGGCGACGCGTTCCGCCCGCGCCGATCACGATGACGGAGTCGCTGGTAATATGTTGCACCTGCCAACCGCCGATTGCCTTTCCCTCCTCCACGACGACCGCACGGCTATCATCGGCAGTTTGGAAAATTGCTCGGCGCAACTCCGATGAAACAAGAATCCCGGAAAGACGTGGCGTATCGACGGGCGCACCGGATTGACCGCCCTCGTCGCCCGTCGCG